>CAJUPP010000055.1 GCA_910588325.1 uncultured Hungatella sp. | reverse complement strand
AGAAAAAGCCTAATTCTTTTAACAAAGAATCAGACTTTTTCAGTGCCCTCGAAATCAATGCCTCACCAGTCCCCAACTGTGTCAAAACCTCTCTGGTATCAAATTCCGGATTAACACGGAAAGAATCCGCTGCTGCCCTTACCACTTTCTGGTCTGCAGGCGTATAAGCCCGAAGCGCGTGCTGAATCTTATTGCCCAGCTGCCCCAGAACTTCATCCGGAATGTCGCCCGGGCTCTGGGTAATAAAATAAATCCCTACGCCCCTGGAACGAATCAGCTTTACCACCTGTTCAATCTTTAAAAGCAGCGCTTTTGGCGCTCCTTTAAATAAAAGATGGGCTTCATCAAAGAAAAATACCAGCCTGGGCTTTTCACAATCCCCTGCCTCAGGCATAATCTCAAAAAGTTCTGACAGCATCCACAGCATGAAGGTGGAATACATCATAGGATTGTTAATCAGGCTTTCACTATGTAAAATATTGATGACTCCCTGCCCATGAAATCCTCCGGTCTGAAACCAATCCCGGATATCCAGAGCCGGTTCACCAAAAAACAGGTCGCCTCCCTGATCCTCCAAAGCCACCAGGCTGCGGACAATGGCGTTGATACTCTGCTTCGCCAAATTTCCGTACCGGCTGCTATACTCTTTATTGTTCTCCCCCACATAATTCAGCATAGCACGTAAATCCTTCATATCTATGAGAAGTAATCCCTCATCATCTGCAATTTTAAACACAATAGACAGAATATCCGATTGGGTCTTGTTCAAATCCATCAGGCGTGCCAGAAGCTCCGGCCCCATCTCGCTGATGGTTGTTCGCAGAGGAAGACCTTTTTCCGCAAAAATATCCCAGAAGCATACCGGGTAGGAAACGTATTCAAATCCATTTTCCTCAAGGTTTAATTTACGAATCCTGCTGTTTTCGCTATCACTGTGAGAGCCCAGGCGGCACATGCCTGCCAGGTCGCCTTTTACATCTGCCAAGAACACCGGAACCCCCATATCACTGAACGACTCTGCCAGAACCTTCAAAGTAATGGTCTTTCCTGTTCCCGTAGCGCCTGCAATCAGACCATGACGGTTTGCCATCTCAGGCAAGATTGAGATTTTGTGGTCTCCGTCTGTTCCTATCCATATCTTCTTATCGTAAAGCATACCTTCCTCCAGAAAAAACAGATTTCCTTTCCTATAACAAAAAGCCGCGGCAACTAAACTTTTCCGCAGCTTTTCTTCTTTTTTACATTATAAATCAATTTTGTTGTTTTCCGGAACCTGGCCATTGACTACATAATAAGCAGCTCGGTCATCCGCATTCACATACAAATCTATGGTCTTGATCTCTACACCCTCATTGGCTGCCGAAAAAGCAGCTTTTGCTCTCTCCAAAATCTCCTCGGTAGAAAAATCTCTCCCGCCAAACTGAATCTTAACACTGACCTGTGCCGCGTCTTTCTTTGCAGCAGCTTTTCTGGTTGTCGTCTTCTCAGGAGCCTCACTCTTAGGTGCATCTTCCTTTGCCTCAGCAGCCGTATCTGCAGTTGCTTTCTTTCTTCCACGGGTCTTCTTCGTCATGGCTTCCGTCTTCTCTTCCGCTGCCTTTACCGTTCTCTTTCTTGTAGTCTTCTCAGGCTCTGCTTTCGTCTCATCAGCTGCAACAACTGCTGTCTCTACTGCCGGTATCTCCGATACAGTCTCCGCTATAGGTTCAACCGCCGCCTTTTTTGTACGTGGCATAATCATGTCCTCCTAAAATATATCTTACTCAAAATTATAAAACCATCCGGTCGCGTTATTCTTTTGTCAAAATTTTAGCTGAACGTAGTATAAAACAATTTTCCCTATTTGTCAACCATACCGCTTAATCCTTGACACATTTTCCGCTCTTTGAACCGTTTTGCGATGGTATTCAGCACCATTTTCTTATTTTCACTCCATTTTGGTGCTATTAAGAGAGATTTTGGTCCGTCGCCGCTGATACGGTGAATCACCGTAGATTCCGGCAGAACCGAAATGCAGTCCACAACTAAATCCGCATATTCCTCCAGGGAGAATACAGGAAATGGTTCCGCCTCATATTCTTTTGCCAGGACGGTTCCTTTCAATATATGAAGCATCTGAAGTTTTATTCCATCAGCTTTTAAATCACCTAAATACCGGACGGTATCAAGCATCATCTCTCTGGTCTCTCCCGGAAGCCCCAGAATCACATGAACCACCACCGTAAGCCCTGCCTCTTTCAGCCTTGCATATGCATCTTCAAATACGGATAGCGGATAGCCTCTGCGTATCCTTTTTGCTGTCTCTTCACAGATGGTCTGAAGACCCAGCTCTACCCAGACCGGCTTTTTCTGATTCAGCCTTTTTAAAAGCCTTATTGTTTCCTGGGGCAGACAATCCGGACGGGTGGCCACAGACAACACCTCCACCTCCGGATGCTCTATGACCCTTGTAAACAGCGGTTCCAGATAGGAAACCGGTCCGTATGTGTTGGTATAAGGTTGAAAATATGCGATGTATCTGCCGCCTGCAGGCATTTTCTTCTCCACCTGCTTTTTAGCTTTTTCAATCTGCTGCCACACGTCCTCACAGAATTCCTGCCTTTTCGCAAACTCACCAGAACCGCCCTCACTGCAGAAAATACAGCCTCCATATCCCAGTGTGCCGTCCCGGTTTGGACAGGTCATGCCTCCATCTAAAGACAATTTGTACAGCTTCCGGCCAAACTGTTTTTTCAGTTCGAAATCCAGGGAATGATATGGCTTCTCTCCCCACATCATATGGCAGTTGTAGCCCTCCTTTTATGTTTGTGCCCCTGCCTCTGTTTCTCAGTTTCCTTCTGTATCCCTGCAGGATTCTGCCCTGAGTATCCTGTGGTACGGTACAGGCGCCTCATAACGTAGAAGTATGCAGGTATCAAAAATAAATCCGCCGCTACCCAGGCCAGTGGATTTGCGAAACATACTGCATGAAAACCAAGCAGCGGGACAAGGCAAAAGCCCATCACCGTACGGGCGGCCATTTCACTGACTCCTGCCAGGATCGCCAGCCTGGAATACCCTAATCCCTGAATCATGAAACGAAGAATATTGATAAGGGCCAGCGGGAAATAAAACGCCGCGTTTGTCAGTAAAAACTGCCTTGTATTCTTAAGTATCTCTGTCTCCGAGTGGTTTACGAACAGCAGGGCAATGGTATCGCTGAACATGAAAATCACCACATAGGCAAGGATTGCATACCCTGCCCCCAGGATCGCACAGTCTCTGACTCCCTTCTGAATCCGATCCAGTTTCCGTGCTCCCAGATTCTGACCTCCATAGGTCGCCATGGTAGAGCCCATGGCGTCAAATGGACAGCAGAAAAACATGCTGATTTTCCCGGCTGCCGTAACCGATGCCACCGTAACCGCTCCCAGAGAGTTGACCGCAGTCTGAAGAATCACGCTTCCCACAGCCGTAATGGAATACTGCAGTCCCATGGGAATTCCCATATTACACAGGGTAATCATAGCCCGGATGTCCGGCTTCCACTCATCCCCTTCCATCTTCAGGACAGAATAGTTCTTCTTCATGTAGAAGAGGCACAAGACTCCTGAAATCCCCTGGGAAATCACTGTGGCCCAGGCCGCTCCCGCTACTCCCATATTCAGCACAATGATAGTAAACATATCCAGCACAATGTTCAGCACTGAAGAAATCAGCAGGAAAATCAACGGCGTAGTGCTGTCCCCCATGGAACGGATAATTCCTGCCAAAATATTGTAAAGACAGGTAGCCGGAATCCCCAGGAAGATTACGAAAATGTAGGCGTAAGCGTCGTCAAAGATCTCCTCCGGCGTCTTCATCAACCCTAAAATCCTCCGGCACAGCAGACAGACCGCCAAAGTCATAACCACGGAAAAAATCGCCGTCAGCCAGCCGCCGTTGGCCGCATACCTGCGCATGGCCTTTTCATTTTTATTGCCGAAACTCTGTGCTACCGGAATCGCAAACCCACTGCATACACCGATGCAGAAGCCTACAATCATAAAGTTGATGGAACCTGTGGAACCTACGGATGCCAATGCATTGACACCCAGATATTTTCCTACGATAATGGTGTCCATCATGTTGTAAAACTGTTGGAACAAAAGCCCAAATAACATGGGAATCAAAAAACCAAGAATCAATTTCATAGGCGAACCGTCTGTCATGTTTTTTGTTGTCCTGCCTGCCATAATTTAAGTCCTCTCTTTTTTTGAAAATACAGTTTAAACAAGATACTAATTTAGCACATTTAAGAATTTTTGCAAGCAGAATTTCATAGATTTTATAAAAACTTTCAGGAGGGTTTATGAAGCCTCCTCACATCTATATCAAAAACGCAATCCAGCTGTTTTTTCTGGCCGTGCTCTGCTTTTGCATGGGAGACAGCGCCGCCCGAATCGCAGATAAAAGCCCTTTTCAGATTTCCGCCTGGAACGCAGATACCACACCCCCTTCTGTTTCCTCTGTCCAGAACAATTCCGCCCCTCCTCAGGCCATCCCAACTTCCGCAGAAGGCAACTGGGGATTAAGTTTTAGTCAGGAAGGAAAACCGCCTGTAGGAAATGCCACAGCAGATTACTTAAAGCAATTCCGCGCCTATTATGTCAATCAGACAGACGAGAAGGTCATTTATCTGACCTTTGATGCGGGATATGAAAACGGCAATGCGGCCGCTATCTTAGATGCCCTGAAAAAGCATCATGCTCCTGCCGCCTTTTTTCTGGTTGGAAATTATCTGGAAACCAGTCCGGAACTGGTAAAACGAATGGTAGAAGAAGGGCATACGGTAGGCAATCATACATACCATCACCCTGATATGTCTAAAATTTCCACAAAAGAATCCTTCAATCAGGAACTGACAGACTTAGAAAACCTATATCAGCAGACAACCGGCCAGCCTATGAAGAAGTATTATCGGCCGCCTCAGGGAAAATACAGCGAATCCAATCTGATTATGGCTCAGGAACTTGGGTATACGACATTTTTCTGGAGTCTGGCTTATGTGGATTGGTATGAGGATAAACAGCCCTCCCATGAAGAGGCGTTTAAGAAACTGCTGGGAAGAATTCATCCCGGAGCGATTGTGCTTTTACATAGCACTTCGAAAACCAATGGAGAAATTCTGGATGAACTTCTGACGAGATGGGAAGAAATGGGGTATCGGTTTGGGACGCTGGATGAGATGGTGCAGGGACAGGGTGGCATGTAGGGCCGCGGCAGAAGCTCCATTAGGTCCACAGTGAGAACTCCATTAGGTCCGCACCGAAGTGTCTGGCAACTCTCTTCCGACACACTCTCGCTCAGGTTTTCACGCAGCGGAACGTAGACCTTCACGGAGCGAGAGCGTGCCCGGGAGAAACAATATCATTCGCTCCACGGGCAGACCTTTCTCGACTCCCTCAACAACCTACAGCCGTGTATCCCACTTTCCGCAGAATACCGTATCGCTTGCCGTTCCCTTAAACTCACTCTTCCCGCAAATCTTCTCAATGGCCGTACGGATAGAGGTTCTTGTATTTCCATAAGCATGGACAAACGCGTGAACCTGCGGAACATCAATCAGATGATTGGTATAATTCAGACTGATTCCCACTGTGGGAACCTCTGTCACATACCATGGAAGCTCACTGGAATGATTGCAGCTCCAGCGAAGTCTCACATGATTCTCCTGAGCATATCCCTTGATATTCAGCACAAGGAACACCACATCATATTTCTCGCGGAATTCCTTCATACTGCCGCACTCCATCATCTTCATCATATTCTCCGGCTTTGGTCCCTCTTCCACCTCCAGATCATGGAAGTTAGGAGCCACATCCACCAAAAATCCTGCCCTTTCCAGTTCCTCCACAACCACCTGCTTCACTGGGTCGCCCTTGTATGCCTTGGTAGTGGGGGTAGACTGGATAAATACCAGGCGGGCCCGTTTCTTCTTTGCCGGATCGACAGGCAGATCATGTCTGGTATCCTTTACCAGTGTAATGCAGCGCTCTGCCGCTTCCTGGGCCAGCCGAATATGCTCTTCGCATCCAACCACCTGCTCCTTCACTTCCGGTGCAGGCGTCACATTCTCTTTCTTATAAAGTCCCAGTTTTGCTTTCAGGCCCAAAATTCTGTGAAGTGCATCGCTTAATCTCTCCTCCGTGATGACTCCCTTTTCGATGCCTGCCTTCATATATCCGAAATCTTCTTCTATATCATTGCTGAACAGGAACATGTCACAGCCGCTGGCAATAGCCTTAGGCACTGCAATCTCTCTCTTTTCCATACAGGCAATACCAGCCATATGGGAAGCATCTGTGATGACCACACCGTTGAATCCCATCTCGCCACGCAGAAGGTCTGTCAGAAGTTCAGGAGCAAGAGTAGCAGGCATAATCTCCTCATCCTTAATCCCCGGACGCAGCTTACGGCTCATCTCCGGAAGAGCGATATGCCCTACCATAATGCTCTCCAGCCCCTCATCAATCATGGTCTGATATACTTTGCGGAAGGTTTGATCCCACTCTTCCACACTTAAATCGTTGACTCCCAAAACCAGATGCTGGTCTCTCTCTTCCACGCCGTCGCCCGGAAAATGCTTGCAGCAACAAGCCACATTGCTCTGGTGGATTCCGTTGATAAACTCCCTGATATTCTCAATAACCCTGTCTGCATTATCGCCGTAAGCACGGGTATTGACAATGGTATTTCTCCAGTTCATGTAAATGTCCGCACAGGGATTGAACATCCAGTTTACTCCTACACTGGAAGCCTCACGCCCTGCCACATAACCGATATCATAAGCGGTTTTGGTTCCCTCGCCGGCGGCTGCTTCCACTGCAGTGGCCACAAAGGTTCCGTCAGACAGACAGCCGTCTCCTCCATTGTCGCAGTTGGCAGCAATCAGGAGCGGAATCTTGGAATTCTCCTGATACGTCTTGTTCTGATTGTAAACCTGATTGCGGTCGCCGCCCTGCCATCTCAATCCGCCCTGATGATACTTAGACAGCGTATCCTTGATAACCCCCTCATCCAGGCTTTTTCTCATCTGAACAAACAGCTGTCCTGCCTTCTCATCCAGGCTCATACCGGCAATGGTATCTTCTACCCACTGAATCGCCTCATCCCCCAGACAAAACGGTTTTTCCTTTAAATTTACCATCCTTCTCCTCCTTCTTGTCTGTCTTCCAGACAATATTTTGTTATTTTCTTTCATTATATCGGATTCTCCTGCTTTTATCTAGGACAATTTTTACCGATTCGGATATTATTTTTTCATCACCTCTATCCCATCAAAGAAAAACTCCAGAATCTCCCTGTAATTCTTCCCTGCTTTTGCCATGGCCTGGGCCCCGTTCTGGCTCATACCCACGCCATGCCCATAACCGCCGCCATAGATCGTAAACGTTGTCACCTGATTTTCATCCGGCTGCCCGCACTGGATGGCAATAAAGGAACTGGGCAGAGAGGACCAGCCTGTCACTGTCGTGCCGTCCTGTTTTTCAATTACCAGCTCCGCATTTCCCAGTGTAGAACGAATGGCGCCTTCCCCCTGAATCCTGCGGCTTCCCTCCGTTCCCTCCACCAGCAAAACCTTTCCAATACCTCCTGTGGAACGCTCCTCCATCACAACATTTGTGATAATGCCCACATCATTTATCTTCTCTTCCAGCTGCCTGCTGGTCAATTTCGTACTCCACCGGTAGAAAGCAAACTCTGACTCATACCCTTCTGCCTTGCTTTTAATAAATTCTTCAAAGTCTGTGTTGGAAGCCAGACTTTTCTGCCCGCCTCCATCCTTTACCGCAACCCCTTTGAGATAAGGGATCTCCGACAGATCCGCTCCCCATATGGTGCCATCCGTGGTGTGGCCGCAGGAAGTGGAAAAATAAAACGCCTCCGCTGCCTGACCCTGATAGGTCAAAAGTTCCCCATAGGTTTCATTCACCGCCATATCGCTGGTACTGCCCACATCGGAATTGTTGTATACCTGAAATCTGGTACTGTCATCTACATGAGCACCATATTGCTTGTAGCTGTTCCCCTGAATCTGACCATAGGCATAGGTCCTGGCGCAGACTGCCTGAGATTTCAGCGCCTCCTTCTCATAGCTGACCGGCATCTCACTGGGAACCACTCTCTTTAAATAGTTCTCCAGATAGACTTCGTTCACCAGCACAAGGGAATCTTCTTCCCTGGCAATCTCCAGCCGTCCCGGATAGACAGGAATTCCATTGGCACGCTCCACAGACAGCACACGGATTCCCCGTTCTGTATCATCCGGCTCAAAAATGACTCTTCCGTTTTTTAAAATGTCATCCATGGGCGTCAGCGTCATAGTCTCCCCGCTGGAAAAACTGTATTCCTCCTTATCAACCGTGTAAGTACCGCCGCTTAAAAATTCCAGCTGAATGCTGTCATGAAATACAGACTGAAAACCGGTATCCATCACCAAAACCCGAATCGTATCTGCCTCAAAGGGCCTTACAATCAGGGCTGCACATAATTTCCCATCTGCAGCCACAAATTCCTGACTGTCATATCCCACCAGTATATTGCTCATAGTCTGCCGTTCAAACTGGCCGTACAGTTTATATACCCCAAACCCTTCCTCAACCGGCACTTCCCCATAGCCCTCAATCTCTATGGAATCCTCTTTCACAGAAAGAACCTTTCCGCCTACGCGCTCTTTCTTTAAAACGATTTTCTTCACCTCTCCCTGAGACAGATAAAGATCAGCCACCTGATTTTCCATGTCTTTAGGGGACTTGATTTTCTTCTGAAAGGAAAGCTCTCGAAGAACATCTCCCACGTAACCGGTCAATTCTTTCTCCTCTGCAGAAGAAACCCATACATTTTTATAAACCACATCATCACTGACTTTTTCTATAACACGGATAATCTGCCCTTCCCGCTGCAGCACCAGAATCTCTCTGTCCAGATATTTCGACATGGCCAGGCCCTCAAAACCAAATCTGCCCTGGTTTGTATGTACTACCCATGGTTCTCCGTCTTCCGCAGTCTCAGGAGTTCCGCAGATAATCAAATTTCTCTCTTCTACTTTTGCATCTTCCGTCTCCTGGCAAAGTTCTTCATACAAAACCCACCATTCATCCTCCGGAAAAGGCTTCTGCCTGTTTTTCTTTGTCACAATCACCTGATCGGCCAGATTTTCAGACACCTTCTGAAAAAAATAGTCTGCTTCCTCATAGGTCAGCTTCCCTTCCGCTTCCTTCTCTAAAGCCGGCGTCAATTCCTCTGAAATTATCTCGTGACGATACAGATAATCCATATATTTTACATACCACTGATTCTGGCTTCCTGCCGGAAAATAAGAGTTCTCTTCCTCCGACTCTTTTCTGCACTCTTCATCCGAGGTAAGAAAAAGAGCTGCTGATTTGTAGGCAACAGCTCTGGAAATCCCTTCCCTTTCAGGTTCTTTCCACAAAATGATTCCAATTAAAACAACAATCACCAGGGGAATCCCTATTATCCAGCCCAACATTTTCTTACTCTTCATATGCCCTACCTGATATATGTTTTTTTCTTTTCATCAATATAATCTAAATCGCCGTAATCCTTTGTAGCCGTTGAAAGCTGTTTGGAAGCCAGCCGTTTCTCCACAAATTCTGCTATAAGTCTGTAAATGACCGCAAAAGTAGGCACGCCGATAATCATACCGATTGGTCCCATGATTCCTCCGAAAAACAGGATAGAAAATAATACCCAGAAGCTGGACACACCAGTAGAATTGCCTAAAATCTTTGGTCCTAAAATATTGCCGTCAAACTGCTGAATCACCAGAATGGACACCAAAAACCAGATACACTGCCTGGGGCTGACCAATAAAAGCAGGATGGCACTTGGAATGGCTCCGATAAACGGACCAAAAAACGGAATCACGTTGGTTACACCGATAATCACACTGATCAACAAAGTATACGGCATCTTGAAAATGCCAAGCCAGATAAACGTGATAAGCCCGATAATCAGGGAATCTACCAGCTTGCCGATGATGAATCCGCCGAATACCTTGTGGACAAAGCGCACCTTCTCCACAATCTCATTGGCAGCGTGAATGGAAAACAGGCCGTAAACAATCTTTTTTGCCTGAGCAGACAACGTATCTTTGATGTTCAGCAGATAAACCATGACAATCATGCCAATTAAAATATTTTTTACCAGATTGATAAGGCTTATGACGCCGGTATAAAGCCCGGTCAGAACCTTCTCAATATTGGCCATAAGCCCTGTTTCCGATTGAAGCCAGGTAACCAGCCTCTCCACGCCCTGATTGTAATTAGCCAGAATCACCTGCTCTACCTCCGGATAATTGGAAAAAATATCTTCAATCCACCCGGATATTACCTGGGCATAGGACGGAATGGAATTGACAATCCCCACAATGCTCTCCCACACCTCAGGAATAATCATGGAAAACAAACCGAACACGACTGCCACAAGGACAATCAGGCTTCCTACGGTTGCCCCTGCTTTTGCGGTGCTGTCTTTTTTCAGGAATTTCCTTAAAATAATCTGTAAATGGTTGTAAACCGGTGACAGTAAATATGCCAGAATTGCACCGTAGGTAATGGGGGCCAGAATCGTATTCACAGTCCGAATAGCCTGTCTTACGGACTGCCAGCGCAAAAACAGAAGAGCAACTACAATACAGGAAATGGTAACCACCACTGCGGTTACTCCCCAGCAGACATATTCATAAAATTTATGTTCTTTCATATATTTTTTATCATCCTTTGCTTCTGTAACAGTTTGGGTATTGGAACTGTCACTTAATTGTCTAGTATAAGAGTACCATATTTTCCATAAATTGCAAAGGGGTTTCCGTAATATAAAAGCAGCGATTTCTCGCTGCTTTTCTTTTGTAACCCCAAAATGCCGGTTCTTACTTTTTGACTCCTAGCCAAGCTAGGTGGGCGACCGCACTCTGACTTCTGCCTTCCACTCAATAAGGAGGCCTGACATCCGCCAGAAAATATAGGAATCCCTTATGTCATAATGTAGGTTCAAAAATTGTAAGAGTATCGAACATTCCAGGAGTTACTTTTGTTTTTTCTAGGAACATTATACACTACAATATGGTGTTTTTCAATCCTATTTTCACATGAAAATTTGGTAAATGATTACTTTTTTCGATCCTTCTTTGATTCAATGTATGTAGGGTTGTTATCAGTTATACATAGTCAGGACAAATTTTCTGGCCCAAATCCCATGGGTAAAAATTGTTCTAATGTAAACTCTTTGTATTCTTCCGGAGATTTGGCTAAAATTATCCGGAAGGTTTTGGGGTCGCAAAATTCTCTCATTACCTGTCTGCATACGCCGCAGGGCGGGCAGTAGTCCGAAACGATTCCATCGTTTCCTCCGCAGATAACGATGGCTTCAAACTCTCTTTTTCCGTCGTTGACGGCACGGACGAAAGCGCTTCTCTCTGCGCAGATTGTGGGGGCGTAGGCGGCGTTTTCGATGTTGATTCCTGTGTAAACGGTTCCGCCTTTGCACAGCAGGGCTGCTGCTACGTGGAAGTGGGAATAGGGTACATAGGAATTAGGGAGAACGTTAATCGCTTCCTGAATTAATGTCTTTGTGTCCATCTGCTTCCTCCTCTGCTTTGAGTATCTTTATGATTCGGCTGGTGCCTAAGCGGTCAGCACCAAGTTCTATGAATTTTTCAGCATCTTCTAAGGATGAGATTCCTCCGGCGGCCTTGATTTTTACCTTTTCTCCTACAAATTTTTTAAAGAGGGCGATATCCTGGAGGGTGGCTCCGCCTTTGGAGAATCCGGTGGAGGTTTTGATGAAATCAGCGCCTGCTTCGGTGACAAGCCGGCACATCTTGATTTTTTCCTCTTCCGTCAGAAGACAGGTTTCGATGATTACCTTCAGGATATGGTCCCCGCAGACAGCCTTGATGGAACGGATCTCCTCTAAAATCTTATCATAGCGTTTGCTTTTCAGATCTCCGATATTGATAACCATATCGATTTCATCAGCGCCGTTTTCCAGGGCGTCTTCTGTCTCAAAAACTTTTACTGCTGTGGTGTGGTAGCCGTTAGGAAATCCGATTACGGTACATACTACCATCTTGTCTCCCACATATTCCTTCGCATGTTCCACATAAGAAGGAGCGATGCAGACAGAGGCTGTGCCGTATTTTATGGCATCATCACAAAGCTGGCGGATCTCCTGCCAGGTTGCCTGCTGGGAAAGCAGCGTATGGTCTACTGCATGAAGAATTTTGTTCCTGTCCATATTAGAGTTCTCCTTTTATTTGATATACCTGGTACTCTCTGTCGTAAACATAGCCCAATTTTTCTGCAAGGCCTACGGACTGCAGGTTGACAGCACTCCAGTTGGGAATCAGGTTTTTCTCCAGACATTCCAAAAGGAATGCAGCGCTGCATGCCAGGGCCAGTCCCTGCCTCCGATAGTCTTTTCTGGTGCTTACCTGGACCTCCACGATTCCTTCGCTTACGCCGCAGGCAGAACAGCCTGCTATAAGTTCTTTGTCTTTTACCGCTCCATAGCCAAAGCCCTTTTCCATAAAATGATCCTCATTTTCAAAATTCATACACAAATTGTGGCTCCATGGCTGTTTGAATGCCTGGCGGTACAGTGTGCTGTCCATCTGTTTGATGTGGATTCCCTTGGGGATTGAATGAATATATTGCCTTAAAACTCCAGTATCGAAGTGATGTTCTTCTTTTTTCAGTGCATACCGGCTTACCTTCCGAATCTGCCCCATAAACTCTTCTTCCAGCCAGTCCGCCCACAGCTCATCCTGAGGAATCAGGTATACATGGACAGCACACTGGTAAATCTGGCTTTTTAAATCCAGGGCATAGCCGCCTTTAGGCGGAAGTCCTGCCAGGTACGCATAATCGCCGACTAAAATCAGACAATAGGAGGAATTCTCCAGCTTTGGAACCCACACGCGCCCTACAGTTCCCTCCACAGCTCCGCGCACCAGTGCTTCCTTACTTTTTTCACAGATCGACCGTATGGTCTGACGCTTTTCCCTGCCAAGTTCAATCATCATAATCTGGTTCCTCCCTGAAATGTGCTTTTGAAATTCTTTGGTTGCTTACAGTATACCATGTTCTCGCCCCTCATGCAAGAATTCCGTTTTTTTCGAATCTGTTTGAAGACAATATGCTGTGAGTTCCGTTATAATAATAGGCGAGGAGGTGAGGAAGATTAATGCTGAGGCAGTACTGGAGCAATGGATCGATACGTATCAGAATCTGATCTTTTCCATATGTTTCCAATTAACAAAAGACTACTTTGACGCGCAGGACCTGTCACAGGAAACCTTCCTCTCTGCCTACAAAAACATGACCTCCTTCGACGGAAAGAATGAGAGGGCATGGCTTTGTAAAATCGCCACCAACAAATGTCTGGACTATTTAAAAGCCTCCG
The DNA here is from genome assembly GCA_910588325.1 of uncultured Hungatella sp. Classification (GTDB taxonomy): domain Bacteria; phylum Bacillota; class Clostridia; order Lachnospirales; family Lachnospiraceae; genus UBA3402. The sequence continues at coordinate 11,742 of CAJUPP010000055.1, read as the reverse complement.
GCCGCAGGCAGATTCCCACTGAGGATCAATATTTTATTTCCTGTAAGGATTCGTCCCCGGCTCTGGAGAAGGATGTGATGGAGAGGGAGCTTCATCAGGAATTATATGACTGCTGCATGCAGCTTAAATCTCCGTATAAGGAGGTGGCCCTGGACTATTTTTATTATGAGATACCTATGACAGACATGGCAGCCAAAACCGGGAAAAATTTAAAAACCCTTCAGACCCAGGTATATCGGGCAAAAGCCATGCTTAAGAAGCTGTACAGGAAGGAGGATTTGTGGAATGGATAATTTGAACGACAGGAATTTACCGGTGATCCAGATACTGGAAAGGGCATCCTCCAGCAGCTTTTATGCGGAGCGTCTGGCAGATCTGGTGGAGAGTCAGGGACTGATAAGCGCCCCCGCCAATCTGAAATCTTCTGTGCTGGCCCGCACAAGGCAGCTGGATATTAAGCTTGTCGCAGGGTCTAACCGGCTTTCCAAAAGGCTGACCTTGTGGTACTATGAAGTAAAGGTTACTCTGACAGTGGCATGCTGCGTCGGATTTATCATCTCCGCCCCCGGGGCACATAAAAAATATCTGTCAAACCCTGTGCATACGGAGGCATATGAGATTATCCAGGAATTCAATGAGAAAGTAGACGATTTTTCCAAACGTCTGTGGGAAATGGAGGTAGAGCCATATGACAAACAAGAAGAGTAAATTTTTAACATTTTTTATATCCCTGATTCCGGGAGCCGGGGAAATGTACCTGGGATTTTACAAGACAGGGGCCAGCATCATGGTGCTGTTCTTCGGAGGGTATGGTATCTTCGGTTACCTGTTTCGGCCTTTCGTCTGTTTCCTTCCGGTTTTATGGTTTTACAGCTTCTTTCACACCCACAATTTAAACAATATGCCGGACGACGAGTTTTATGCTCTGGAGGATGATTATCTGTTCCACATCCAGCCAAGCCAGCTGACCTCCCTGGCCATGAAATACCGGAAGCCTCTGGCCTTTCTCCTTATTTTTATGGGCGTAGGCATTATCTGGAACAATGTAAACCATATCCTATCTTCCATCGCCCGCTGGTTCATATGGTCGGATGCAGTCACGTCCTTCATCCGGTACTGGGGCAATGCCCTTCCTCAGCTGGCCGCTGCCGCGCTGATTATCTGGCTTGGATGGAGGCTGATTCAGAATAAAAAAGAAACCTTAAGCACCCCCCCGTATCTGGCGGATAAGCAGGTAGAGGATAAAGATACTGTGGCTGCAGCTGCGGAGAAGTAACATCAAAATGCCCTGGCAGAGTTTCCTTTTTTCACTCTGCCGGGGCATGAAAAATCCATTCTCTATGATTCCTTCTTTATCTGAGCCAGGAGCCGGTTTAACTCCTTCATGCTGTCTTCTTTAAAGTCATCTCTCATGTAATTGAGTATCCTAAACAACGGCATACTTCCTTTTCTCTCTCTCATGGCATCTGCCAGACGAAAAGACCAGTTCTCGATGACCTCCATGACCTTTTCATCTTTTAACATCTCTGACATGGGATCCATCACAGACCAGCAGCCTTTAGGGAACAATGCAGCCTCCTCCTGTTCATCCAGAAACCAGTTTCTTACATTGATTTCCGGGTTGGGATCCACAAACGTATAAGAAGCCTCAGGCTCCTTTACTCTCTCAAACACTGCCTGGTCGCTGTACTGGCCTGCCCTGGCTGTAATCTGATTGGAGCCATGGGCAAGAGGGACATTCTCAAACAGGAAAATGCCGCTGTCCGAGTGTCCTGTCTCCTGCCACTGGCCGGCCTTAAGCGTCACCTGTGGCAGATTGGAATACACCTTCACCCGGATTTTTTCTGCCGCCCGCTTCTCAAAACGCCGTTCCGCCACATATACAAAAGGCTCCTTGGCCCACTGGGACTTATAATAGTAAAAGGCATCTTTTTTAACTGTTCGGTCAAATGTCACCAAGCCCTTACAGTTCCGGTACTTAACGCCGCCTTCGTTTCTCCTGGCACTGCCAAAGTCAAACATATTCCACACAAAGCTGCCCCACATATAACGCTTTGACTGGATAATCTTGTAAACCGTCTCATGGAACAGGCTCTGGAATTCCTCTGAGTAGTCCTTAAGCTTAGGGTTTTCCTGATGAAAACCAATGCTGCAGTCCACACCGTACTCGCTGATTCCCAGAGGCACGTCAGGACAGTCTTTGTGAAACTTGTCCAGAAAGGAATCATACTCTTCCATAGCGCCGTAATACCAGCCAAAATAGATATTGTAGCCCACCATATCTGATATGTGATTCAGAGGGCTGTCATTCTTCACCGTATACAGGTTAGCGGCGGTTGTCAGCCGTCCCGGATCCAGCTGATGAACCAGCCGGTTTAACGTTCGGCAGTTCTCATACATGTATTCCTCTTCCCCAAAGATGGCGATTTCATTTTCAATTCCCCAGAAACAGATAGACGGATGGTGCAGGTTCTGACGGATTAATTCCTTCATCTGAGAACACGCGTTGTCCATACACTCTTTTGTGTCGTTCATTTTCAGCATGGGAATCTCCGCCCAGACCACCAGGCCTTCCCTGTCGCACAGATCATAAAAATACCAGGGATGCTGGTAGTGGGAGAGCCGTACTGCGTTGGCTCCGATTTCCCGGATCAATTCCATGTCCCGTTCCCACTGTACAGGAGTTGTGGCGGAAAATACCTGGCCAAAGTCCTGATGACGCGCCACCCCGTTAATCCGCAGATGACGGCCGTTTAAGAAGAACCCCGTCTCCCCGTCCATGGAGATACTCCGAAAGCCGGTGGAAATCCTTACCTCGTCCAATACGTTTTCCCCGGACAGAAGCCTGGCAGCCACCTGGTAAAGGGAAGGATTCTCTTTGCCGTCCCACAGCACCGGACTTTTCAGGCAAAGAACGGACTCTTCCTGTACTGCCCCAGTCTCCAGTCTTTCTGCCAGGCTGCCGTCAGGAGCGTATATCTCATACAAAATCCTATGGTCATGTCCGACACCCTGAAGATGAGCCTCCAGCCGAACCACCCCCTGCCCGTCCCCGTTTACCTCTGTTCTTACTAAAACGCCGCAGGTTCCATAATACATCAAATCAAAATGGCTCTCTGGCACGAGAATCAGATTCACATCCCGGTAGAGACCTCCATACACTGTAAAGTCTCCTGCTAACGGGCTGATCTCCTCATAGCTTCGGTTATCCAAAACCACAGTCAGCCGGTTTTCCCCTGTTTTTACCGTGCTCTCATCAAGAGGAAAACGGAAAGCGGAGTAGCCGCCTTTATGCTCCCCTAAAAACACACCGTTTATGTAAACCCGGCACCACCGGTCTGCCCCCTGAAATTCCAGGTACGCCCTGGTGTTCTCCTCCAGCTGTATATCCAGTATCCTCTCATAGACCCCGATACCCTCATACTGATCATCATCCTTGTACCAGGTATGGGGCAGCTGGACCAGCTGCTTTTCCAGGTTCTTTGGCGGCAGCGCACTGATGCTGCCCTCCGGCCATTTTCCAAACTGCCAGTTTTCGTTTAAACGAGTTATTTCTCTCACTTGTATCCCTCCTCCTGCTATAATTTCGCCCGCTGCCTTGCATACTCCCGGTATTCTCCAGGTGTCATGTTCTCCACCTTCTTGAATGTCCTGATAAATGTATTGGCGCTGGCATATCCTACCTTCTCTGCGATCACGTTTACCGCATAGTCCGTCTCTATCAAAAGCTGTCTGGCCTGTCCCAGCCGCAGCCCTGTTAAATAATTTAAAAATGTGTCTCCCACCTGCTCTTTGAAAAAGGCGGACAGGTAATTAGGGGTGATAAGGAAATGATCTGCCACATAAGACAGGCTTAAATCATTGCTTGTATACTGTTCCCGAATATACTTTAAGATCCGGTACTTCATGCTGTCTGTATGATTCTCCATCCGCTGGCGTATATAATGGCCCACCATCTGAGCAAAGCCCTTTACGATCATCACCATAGCCTCAGGAGTCTCCTCCGCTAAAAGGGCTGCAACCGGATTGCACTTATCCCATAGCTTCTGCTTCTCTTCTTCTGATACAGAATAACAGTTGAGAATCGTGTCGATGAGCATGATAAAATAGCTGACTGCCACCACCCGGGTTACTCTCCGGTTGTCAAAATTCTCATGGTAGTTTTCATCCAGAATCTTGCAGGCCAGTTCTTCCTTCCCTGCCATCACATAACTGCTGATCCGGTTCCTAACCTCGGCCGGGCAGTAATAAAGGCGAAACATTTCTTTTTTCTCGATGGTCAAAATTTCTCCGAAATTCTCTTGTCCCCTTTGATTCCACAGCATAGCCATGGTCTGCTGACAGACAGCCGGCAGCTCTTCCAGCCGCTCCACCGGATCCCCTACGGCGATCATCAAAAGAATCTGCAGTTCTTTTCTGGATCGGCTCATAAACACCTGTAAACACTCCTGTATCTCTTCCTTGAGATGTTCTGGCTGACCATTGATGACCGAGACAAGATTGTCATCGGACATTTCCACTGTGCTGCGAAGAAACTGACTGCCCATGGTCTCCCTCAAAAGTTCCCACAGCAGCGCCTTTAGCAATGCCTGCTTCTCCAGCTGCTTTGCGGGAAACTGCTGCACATGCACAACTGCCACTGTATATGCGCCTTCTTCATAGGAAATGCCGCATTCCTTCATCCTGCGCAGAAACTCGTCATAATCAGTCACCGTATTGTTTAGAAGGCTCTGGAGCATGCCGCTGCGGATCTTTGGCATCTGCTTTTCCATAACGGCCTGAACCTCCTGAACTGATTTTGTCATCTCGTCAAGAACCCGCTCAATGTATAAAAATTCATCGCCGTCTCCATCGCTTTCACCCATCCGGTCTCTCCGGGATTTCAGCTTATCCATAATCAGCTTTACCGGCCTGTAATTGGTTCTGCCCAGTGCATATGCAAGAAATCCTCCCAGAAGCAGAAGAAGCGCCAGCATAAGCAGGGTAAAATTCCGGTTATTGCGCAGCTTTGTAACAAACAAGGTATCCGGCTGGATCATCACATAGCTCCAGCTGTTGACCGCACACTTCTGTACCGCTGTGAGATAATAGCTGTGATTGTCCTTTATCCTGCCTGTCTGAAGAGACGGACCGGAGATCTTCAAAAGCAGCTCCTCTCTCCCGATGTCAGCCACCACTTTTCCGTCCCGGTCAACAATTCCAAAAGCTCCTCCTGACTCCTCTATAAAACCTCCGGCCGCCTCCAAAAGCCCCCCCATATCGATCTCAGCCACCAGCACGCCGTCATAGGATACGCCGCTGCTCCATATGGGAAGGCTGTGAACCAGAAGCACTCTCTTTTCTCCCCCGGGCTCCTGGAACTCCACAAAACTGCAATACAGATTTTCTGTCTCAAGATACCTGATGATCTCATGCTCCAGCCCAGAAAATTCTGTCTCACGCCACTGATCTGTATTCCCCCGCAGAAGCCTTACCGCTGCTTCCGGCCACTTTTCAAAACAGGCACCCAGGCCAGAGACTCCTGCCTGCTGGCCGACAGAATAGACCACTGCGCTTTCCACTCTCGGATAGAGGGCCATAAACCGCTGCAGCTGTTTTTTTACCCGTTCCACCTCCACCAGCAGCTCCCCCTGCTCCATCTGATTTTCTCTTAAAAAAGGATTCAGGGAATCATTCTGCGACAATTCAAACGCGTACAGCTGGATTCCCTGCAGCTTCTCATCGATCACAGCCTGAGCCTGATCCAGCATCGCCTGGTTGTATCGGATAGTTTCCTTTTCCAGCACATTTCTGGACCACAGATAATTCACCACTGCCAGAAATACCGGCAGAATCAGCATGATTCCGAAAGAGGCCATCAACCGTGTCAGGAAATGCCGGCTGCGTAGATTTTTCCTGTTCTCATTTTCCTTACTCATCTGTATTTCCCGTTTGCGTCTCATTCTACAGCCCTACTATAACAGAGTTTAGCACTTCCGTCCAGAGGCGTTTTTCAAAGGAAGGAAACCTTTATCGGTTTTTGTAGGCATCGTAAGCTTCCTGCATGTAGGCTGCAGCCGTCTCAATTTTCATTTTCTTAATCTGGTCCACATACTTTTCGAAATCACTGTCCACGTCCAGGGCGCCTGTAATAAATTTAATCTGGTTTTCATCCACATAGGTCTTAATCTCATTCATAATCTTGTTGTACTCGTCATTCTTTTCACTGGTCAGCTCCAGATTTGGCAGCATCATGCCTGTACTGCCTTCTGCCCAAACTTTATTGGCCTCAAACTGTTCCGGAAGGCTTAAGTTAATGGCTGCCCAAGCATCATAATCCATCATCTTTGTGAATCCCAGGGCCGGGATTGTATAAGGGGCTATTGCCTCAGAAGGTGTCTTGCCGGAAGCCTCCTTCATGATCCCATCTGTAAACTTCTTGTTATTGCTGCCATCCTTCTCATACGTCACGCCCTCGATTCCCCAATTCAGCAAATCCTGTCCTTCTTCGCTGTAAAAGTAATCAAGCACCTGCACTGCCAAAACCGGTTCCTGACAGCTGGAGGTAACCACAGCACCCATACCGCCTACCCGCACAGCTGCCTCATAATTAATAACGTATGGCGTGTCCCCCTCTGCCTTTACCGGCCAGGGGCAGCCAACCAGTTCATAATCCGGGTTTTGAGTTCTTGCCGTTGAGGTCAGATTCCCTATGGTTGCAGACAGCAATCCCATGGTTGCACCGCTCTTTCCGCCTGTCATGTTGCTGGCTAACGTCTTTCGGTCCGTTGCCGTATACTCCGGATCGATCAGGCCCTCGCCATACCAGCGTTTCATCTCCCTTAACCATTCTCTGTAGTTTTCCGTAATGGGTCCATAAGCTATCTTGCCGGTATCCGGATCTATGTAGAAAGAATAATATGTCTGAAAGGCGGACATGGTGAAATAAAGGGATGTTCTGGGTTCACTGTTGGAGACAGTCAGAGGGGCCTGCATCCCGTTCTCTTTAAATGTCTTTAAGTTCTTATACCAGTCTTCTATGGTAACCGGGACTTCAAGGCCATACTGTTCCAGAAGATCTTTGCGCATCAGCGGGCCGGCGGTAACCAGGCGGGCTGGTGTCGGCTCCAGCTTATACATGGCAGCAAATTTCCCCTCATCGGTCAGCGCCTGCCTCATAATCTCCTCCTCCGTCTCCAAAGCCTTCAGATAATTGGGGGCATACTGGCGAATCAGGGAATCCATATCAATGGCGCTTCCATTGTCTATGAGTCCGGTCAGCTTTGTGGAGGTGCTGGAAAAATCCCAGAAAATAATGTCCGGAAGTTCCTGGGAGGCAATCATCAGGTTATACTGATCCGTCTCGCTTCCTGCCACCGGATGGGTCCATACCAGCTCTACTCCCAAGGTTTCCGCCGCCTTCTCAAAAGCCTGGATCTCCTGATAGCTGCTTAAGACACTGGAATTGCTGTTCTTTGCGTAAACGGTCAGCTGCTTTTTCTCGGAAGTCAGAGGATAGGATGCCTCCACAGGCTCTCCTGTAAATTCCCCGCCGGCCTGGGTATCCTGCAAACCACCTCCTTCTGCCTGGCTCTGATCCTTTGCCCCATTACTGCCGGATGATCCACATCCTGCAAGCCCTGCAATCATGGAAACGGTAATCATAACTCCCACTGTTTTTCTCAGCTTCATTTCTCATAATTGCTGTATTTCTATCTTTGTTTTTCCTCTCCCTTACCCTTTCACCGCTCCGGCCATCTGTCCCTTCACAAAATATTTCTGTAAGAACGGATAGAGGCACAGAATCGGAAGTGTAGTCACCATAATGGTACAATATTTGATGTTCTCAGACATTTCCATGGTCATTGTGCCGCTTTCGGCTGCAACTCCCGTACTGCTGTTAATGATAATTTCTCTGGTAATCAGTGCCAGAGGCCACAATCCACGGTCTCTTAAATACAGCATCTCATTAAACCAGCTGCTCCAATGCTGTACCCCGTAGAACAGAACCATCATTGCCAGAGTCGATTTACTCAAAGGCATAATAATCTTCCAGAAGATCGTCCAGTCATCGGCTCCGTCCAGATACGCAGATTCCTCCAGGCTCTCCGGTATGGCTTCAAAATTGGTTCTCATAATAATGAAATTGAACACGCTGACCAGTCCTGGCAGAATTACCGCCGCCCTGGTGTTTAAAATTCCTATCTTATTCATCACAAGATAGGTAGGGATCATGCCTCCGTTAAAAAACATGGTAAACATAATAAACATGGTGATAGGTTTGCGAAGCATCAGCTTCTTTTTTGATAACGGGTAGGCCAGAGCTGCCGTCAGCACCACGTTCAGGAATGTAGCTGCTACCGTGTAAAAAATCGTATTTCCATATCCGCTCCAGATCTCCTTATTGTCCATCACATGCCGATATCCGCCCCACTGGATTCCCTTAGGTATTACAAGCACGCCTCCTGACTGGTATGCCTTTACCGGATCGCTGACAGAAGCCATGGCCACGTACCACACCGGATACAGCGTGGCAATCATCAGCAGCAGAATTATAGCATAGATAACGCAATCCGAGAGTCCGAATTTTTTTAGTGTTTTCCCTGTTCTCATAATCTGCCCCCTTACCATAGACTGCTTTCCGTCAGTTTCTTGCTTATCCGGTTGGCTGCCATCACAAGCGCCAGGTTTATCACCGCATTGAACAAACCGATAGCCGCAGCCGAGCTGTAGTTTGCATTTAAGATACCCTGACGGTACACAAAGGTAGAAATAATATCAGCCGTTTCATAGGTGGACGCGTTGTACAGGTTAAATACCTTCTCAAATCCCAGGGACATCACGCGCCCCAGACGCATCAGAAGCGTGGTCATAATCACCGGCGTGATTCCAGGAATGGATATGTAAAGAATCTTCTTTAATCTGCCTGCCCCGTCCAGGGACGCTGCCTCGTACTGCTCCTGATCAATGCCCAGGAGGGCTGCAATAAAGATGATGCTGTTCCACCCAAAGCTGGACCATATATCAGAGATGATATACACTGGCTTGAACCATTCCGGTTTTGACATAAAGGGAATAGGCTCTCCGCCGCAGGCCTTTATAAGGGTGTTAATCAGTCCGTCCATCTTGGTAAAGTCCAGAATCAGGCCGCAGATTACCACCAGACTGATAAAATGAGGCAGATACGTGATTGTCTGGGCCAGTTTCTTAAACTTAAGATGACGCACTTCGTTTAACAGGAGAGCAAAGATAAGCGGCACCGGGTATCCAAAGATCAGGACTCCCATACTTAAAAGAAATGTATTCTTTAACAGCCTTCCGAAGTAATAGCTCTGGAAAAAATCGGTAAAGTGCTTAAAGCCTACAAATTTCCCTCCCAAAAATGGATCTCCGACCCGGTAATCCTGAAAGGCGATGACCAGTCCAAACATTGGAAAATAACAGTATAACAAGAAATAAATCAATGCCGGAACCATCATCACATACAGAACCCAGTTCCTTTTGAATTCCTTAGCCAAAGTTTTGCCCAATGAATTCCCTGTTTTTTTGCTGCTGTCCATAAATAATTTGATTCCCCCTTTCTTCTGCCTTACTATATCATGTATCGGCTATGGCCTGCTATCTTCCGATTTTATGATCTGTCATCATATTTTCCTTTGCGCTGTCCTCAGACATGTAAAAAGCCGTAAAAACGGATGTGCAGATGTTATTGTCAATCCCCATATCCTATGATTTCCGCCTGATTGGCCAAAAAATATCCACATTTTTTTCAAAAACTTTCTTTTCTTAATCTATTGACAGCAACGCATAAAATGATATAATTAAACAAATTTTTTATCTAATATTACTATTTTATTTGTATTTTAAAATTTATATTAGTTAAAATAGCACAAAAGCAAATACATAACAAGGAGGGCTCAAAGGATGACTCAATTTCCTAAAGACAGGCTTAAAAGAATAATCTCTGTGGCAGCAGGGGAGAAAAAAGCCAGGCTGGTTCTTAAAAATGCGCGCATCATAAACGTGTTTACCGAGTCTGTTATGACAGCAGATATTGCCATCCAGGACGGATATATTGCAGGCACCGGCATATATGAAGGAGAAGAGGAGATTGATCTGAAGGGAAGCTATGTATGCCCCGGCTTCATCGACGGCCACATCCACCTGGAAAGCTCCATGGTACTGCCTGCCGAATTTGAGAGGGCGGTTCTTCCTCACGGGACCACAGCTGTTGTCACCGACCCTCATGAGATTACAAATGTGGCGGGAGCCGCAGGGATAGAGTACATGCTGAAAAAGACAGAGAACCTGTGTATGGACGTATTTTTCATGCTCCCCTCCTGTGTCCCCAGCACAGATCTGGATGAATCTGGCGCCCGGATGAGTGCCGCTGACTTGGCGCCTTTTTACAGGGAGCCCAGGGTTTTGGGGCTGGCGGAAATGATGAATTCTTACGGCACCATACAGGGGGATAACCAGTGTCTTGAAAAAATCGCAGGGGCTCTTACAACAGGGAAGCTTATAGACGGACACGCCCCTCTTCTCTCAGGAAAATCCCTGCAGGCATATGTGGCAGCAGGTGTGGCATCAGACCATGAATGCTCCCATATGGCGGAGGCGCTGGAAAAGCTGGCCAGCGGACAGTGGATCATGATCCGGCAGGGAACCGCCGCCCACAATCTCCAGGCTCTGACAGAACTATTTAAACCTCCGTATTATCAGAGGGCTATGCTGGTGACAGACGATAAGCATCCGGGAGATCTTCTGCAGGGAGGCCATATTGACGGCATTATCCGTAAGGCTGTGGAACTGGGGGCGGATCCTGTCAGGGCCATTAAGATGGGAACCTACAACCCCGCCTGCTTCTTCGGATTAAAGAACAGAGGCGCGGTGGCTCCCGGATATCTTGCAGATCTGGTGATTTTCGATGATTTAAAAACTGTTAAAGTGACTGCCGTCTACAAGGAGGGCTGGCTGGCAGCAGAAAGCGGGCGGCTGCTTATAGATGGCGGTATCTCTGCCGGGGATCCTCATCTTCTGGATCCAGGCATAAAAGACCGGGTGTTTCATTCCTTCCATATGTCTCCCATCACCCTTTCCAGCCTGGAATTTAAAGAACATGGCCCCAACCAACGGGTAATTGACCTTGTGGCACATGAACTGACTACCCAGGAACGGATCCGGAAGTGGACAGACAGTCCCGGCTTTGCTCCGGGGGTTGATGTCCGGGAGGATGTTGTGAAGCTGGCAGTCTTTGAGCGGCATCACGGCACAGGACACATGGGGTTAGGCTTTCTTGGAAGGTATGGCCTGAAAAAGGGGGCGGTGGCTACCAGCATCGGCCATGATTCCCACAATCTTGTGGTGGCCGGAGTAACCGATGAAGATATGCTTGCGGCAGGAAACCGGGTACTTGAAAACCAGGGCGGCCTGGCCGTAGCTCTGGAGGGAAAGGTGCTTAGCGACCTTCCTCTCCCCGTAGCAGGGCTTATGTCAATGTTGACACTGGAAGAGACAGACCGGCGCTTAGAGGAGCTGAAAATACTTACCCGCAGGCTGGGGATTTCCCAGGATATCGATCCCTTTATGACCCTGGCCTTTGTCAGCCTGCCGGTGATCCCAAAACTGCGGCTGAATACATACGGGGTGATTGACGTGGACAGGCAGGAGGTTGTGAAGGCGGTATTTTAAAAAGGGGCTGCCCTTAGTGTAAGTGCCTCAAAAAATGACGTAGTGCAAAGCAGCAGATTCTCTGCTATACTG
>CAJUPP010000054.1 GCA_910588325.1 uncultured Hungatella sp. | reverse complement strand
ATCGTTAAAAGGTTTGAATGGGGCGGGGCAGAGCCTTATCCTGGGTGTGATAAAGTGAACATTGGGGATAAATACAGTAACTATACGGCGTGGTGCTATTTTGACAGATTTATGATTTATGAAAATTTGGCTTAAGTGATAAAGAATAGGGGCATATGGCATTTGAGATTGCCAATACGTTTGAATTTGAATGTCTTGCAGATTTCTATGATTTTATAGTTTAGCTTTTAGTAGTTAGTTAGTTTATTAATAAAGGGGACATGATAATAAAAATGATAAATTTGTGTGATAGATTTCTTAAATATTTAGAATTTAATACGGAAGCAGTTAACAATGGTCGAAAAATACCTTCAAGTATAGGTCAGATTGAGTTTGCAAACTATTTGGTAGATGAATTAATGAAAATAGGACTTGATAAAGTTGAATATAGTGAAGGGGTGGTTTATGGATATAAAAAAGGGGGCATTCAAAAATTAATAAATCGATAGGATTTGTTGCACATTTAGATACATATCCGTTAAATGGAAGTAAAAGTGTGGAGCCGTTTGTCATAGATGATTATTGTGGAGAGGAAGGATTGTCTCCAATCAATAAGACATACCCCTCTGATATAGTTGATTTACTTAATGATAATTTTAAGCATCATACATTGATATTCTCAAAGGGAAAAACATTACTTGGTGGTGATGATAAAGCTGGCGTGGCTGAAATTGTGACAGCTTTGGAATATATTGTGAAACATGATATTCAAACTAATGATATTTATGTGGCATTTGTATGCGATGAGGAAATCGGAAGAGGAGCGGCATTAGTCAATTATGATAAGTTTAAAGCTGATTATATTTTTGTTTTAGATGGTGAATTTGCGGGTGAAATACATATTTCTAATATGAGCTCATTTTTTTGTGGAATAAAAGTCAGAGGAGAACATTCGTTTTTGGGTAGAGCTAAAAATGTTATGAAAAATGCAATAGATATAATGGGCGAATTTATGAGCTGTTTTCCGAATGATGAGCGCCCACAGTTTTGTGAGGGGGATGATGGTTTTTTTCATTTTAGTAAAATTCAAGGTGACTTGATAAATACTATTCTTATGTGTACGATTATGGATTTTGAAGAAGATAAGATGAACGAAAAGATACAAAGATTGTATGATGTGTGTGATATGATTAATGCGAAATATGGAGAACGTACAATATCAATTGTTTTTCCGCAAAATGGATTCAATCATTTAAGTAAAAATAAAAATGAAAGTATCGTCAAGGTAGTTGAAAGATCAATGCTGGTAAACGGTTTACAATGCAAAAAAATAAATTTTAGAGGAATAACGGATGCAACTCTTTTTAGAGAGCAGAGAAAAGTGGCTATTACAATTGGGATTGGTTGTAGCGCCTTTCATAGTATATATGAATGGGTATCCATTAATGATATGGAAAAGACAGTGAGAACATTAGTATCAATATCAAAGGAAAGAATTTAGTAGAAATAATTAAGATGCATGGAAGGATTTAGTTTGAAACAAAGAAGTAGTGGATAGAGAAAAACCTTATTTTTGATAAGATATCCCCGTTGTTTGAGAAACCTAAATACTTGGGAAGTAGTTAGTACTTTCGATTCCTTCACAGGATAAGCCTCAAGAAAGCTTTCCGATTAAATCTGAGATTATGTGCTAGATAGCGGTCAGGAGCATATGAAAAATAGCAATGATGGTTTTCTTGTGGTCACGGTGTGTTTTTATACGCCAATATTAAGTGGTAACTTCAGGATGTTTCTTCAATTTGATTAAATCATTTGCAATCTGCACCAAAAGTAGTTTAAATAAGAACCAGCACGTGAAATCCTGGTGGAGTTGATTTTGCGATTGCTTTGATCATTGTGGGGATAGCATACGGCCCATGAAATGAGGTTTTTAGCTGTGGAGAAGACGGGAATATCACTTCCGATTTCAGAGAGTACTTGAATTACGGTCAGAGGATTCTTATCGAAGTCCTAGTATGGTTCGCATAAGAGACGTTACATCAAAGGTTTCCCCAGGATGCTGTAAAATATATTCTTTGATAGAACGGGAAGATTTACCAAATATATTCAAAAAGACTTCATCGAGTTTTATATTAGAAACGATAAGATGATATGAACACGGTTCTTCTCTCTAGTAATCATGCAGGTGAGTTTGAAACGGTATCTTACTAAATCTCTTAACTTACGGATATCAGCAGTTGGGCTAAAGGCAAGTTTGACCATTCCACACATGTATAGATCACAAATCCATTTGGCGTCCTTGCGGTTAGTCTTATTTCTCTTTAGTGTTTTGGTATATTTGGGGTGAGAAAGAGTAACCTAAAGGTTATTTTTTCCGGGATAATGAAAGCAAGGATCTAATACTTGCCAGTAGATTCCATGCAAACGTCAGAAAAGCTATATCGAGAAACGTGATCCGGATTTTGATTCCAAAATGCATGATGTCCTTGTTATTTATAAACAGCTTTTCCTGCAGTTTGATGAGGAGGGGAACCTCCAGCCTTTTGGAGGTGTGCCGGTTCATACCCTGTCCTATGATGAAAAGCTCAGGATGCAGGCGTTGGATGCCACCGTTGACGATAGGCCGCCTGTTCCGGGTACAGAAAAAGCAGCACAGTATACCGGGACTATGAATATGTGCGGCTGGGTACATTTACGCCAACCCATGGCTCGTGGCTGAACATGGTAGAAGGTTTCTTCAGTAAACTTACAAAACAGATGCCGAGCAGCTTCAGGGTTTCAAGCAAAGAAGAATTGGAAAGCCAGATTTATCAATACTTTGATGAAATCAATCAAGTTCCTGTTCCATATCACTGGTCTTACAAACTTGATGAATCGATCTTGCCAAAGAAGATATCAGACAGATAGGATATGAAGTTGTAAACCATAAAGCTGCCAATGCGTGTGATAAGGATAAGCGTGCTCCCAAGCCCCGGACAAGGAAGCGGCATGGAAAGGACAATCAAGGGTAATAAAACATAGCTTTATTTAAAGTGGATTATACTACGTATAGGACAGACAGTGACTGGTCATCCGGCAAAATCAAGTCGACTTTAAAAGAGATAAGTTTATGGGCTACAGTAATGCGCCAATCATGATTCCTCAACGGAGGAGCGATAACATATAAAAGTACAGTGGTGTCACTATACAGTACTACCACTCACCTCTGTGTGTTCTGTAGTGTGTTAATCTTATAAAGGAATTATATCAAAAAGAGGAATCAATTATAAAGAGAAAGTTAGCCAACGTGTTTCATGACACATTGGTGCCTTTCACAGAAAGGTGGATTATAAAAATGGAAATGATAGATAAAAAATATACTTTATCGCAAAATTTTATTTATTGTTTGAAGGCTACAGCGGCGAACTACCCTAAACTAATATTGTACTGTTGCTTGATAAT
Source organism: uncultured Hungatella sp. (assembly GCA_910588325.1). Classification (GTDB taxonomy): domain Bacteria; phylum Bacillota; class Clostridia; order Lachnospirales; family Lachnospiraceae; genus UBA3402. The sequence goes on along the minus strand of CAJUPP010000054.1, from coordinate 22,022 downwards.
AGTAGTTAATTGTACGATCCCTGTTATATCAACTTTTTTACCCAAGGTTGTTATTGACCAAGTGACAACTGGGAAAACGGTATTTAGTTTGATTGCTGTTACTGGGATTTTTACTGGTGCTTGGGCAGTTGCTTCAGGTATACAAAAATATCTTGATAGACTGATATATTGGCATAAATTCAAAATGAATACATATTTTCTAAAAATGATTACCCAAAAGGCTTTAACTACAGATTATTGTAATCAAGAAAATGAACATTTTAGAAATCTGCAAAGTGAAAGTTTTATTAGTTGTAATGGGAATTTTTCATATTATGCACAAGTATATGATGCTATTGTGAGCTTTTTCTCCAATATACTTGGATTTATTGCTTTTTTAGGTATACTTTTGGGATTGAATTCCTTTATTATTTTGTTCATTATTGCAACGACTGGGATTAGTTTTATTTTAAATAAAAGAATTGTCAAATGGGAAGATGCTAATACCAAAGAAAAGATTAGCTATATGCAGAAGATGAAATATATTACTAAGGTATCTGGAGATATAAAAGCAGCAAAAGATATTAGAATATTTAATATGGTACCTTGGCTAAATAGGATTTATCAAACCAATATGGCTTTTTTGCAAAAATGGTATAGAAGATACACTGCAAAATTGTTTGGAGTATCAGTTTCGGATAGTTTATTTTCTTTAATTAGAGAGGGAGTAACATATGCATACTTATTATCTTTGGTAATAGGAGATAAAATAACGGTTGCGGATTTCGTGTTGTATTTTAATGTTGTAACAGGCTTTTCGGTTTGGTTAAGCAGCATATTGGGTCAGTTTAACAATTTAAATAGATTGAATATGTCAATAAATAGATTTAGATCTTTTATTGAATATCCAGAAAGATACCGAAGAGAAGACGGAGTAGAAATAAAAGACAGATTATTACCACATAAGATAGAACTAGAGAATGTCAGTTTTAGATATAACAATACTCAAGAAGATATATTAAAGGACATAAATCTAGTTATTAATCCGTATGAGCATTTGGCAGTAGTGGGTTTAAATGGTGCTGGAAAAACGACATTAGTAAAGCTGATTTGTGGGCTGATAGATCCAACCGAAGGCAGAGTTCTATATGATGGTGTTGACATAAGAGAATATAACCGAAAAGAAGTTTACAGGTTATTTGGAGCAATTTTTCAACAGTTTTCTATATTACCTGTATCTATAGAGAATATAGTTGCGGAAGATACAATGGACAATCTTGACGAGGATAGAGTTGTATCGTGTTTAAAACAAGCAGATTTATTAGGGAAAATTGAATCTTTAAAAGATGGACTCAAAACTAAATATGATAAAACTATGTGGGATAACGGAATAGATTTGTCTGGTGGAGAAAAACAAAAACTGTTGTTAGCCAGAGCTCTATATAAAAATACTCCTATAGTATTATTAGATGAACCGACGGCGGCATTAGATCCTCTTTCAGAAAGAAAAATGTATGAAACATATGATGAATTAATGAAAGCAAAATCTACTGTATTTATTTCGCATAGGCTTGCATCAACGCGTTTTTGCGACAGAATATTATTGTTAGAAGGAGGAAAAGTATTAGAAGAAGGTAGTCATGATGAGCTTCTACTAAGAAAAGGAAAGTATTATGAATTATTTGAAACGCAAGCTAAATACTACAGAGAAAAAAAGGAATATTAGATTAAATCTGAAAGAACGAATGGAAATTACAAAACGCGGATATGGTATTCTTGCTGAATATTGCCCAGGACTTGTTAGAGCTAAAGTTTTGTCTGCATTTATAGAGGCGATTTCCCCTTTTGTTACAATTTGGTTCTCGGCTCGAATAATTAATGAGATAGCCGGCTTTAAAAGAATTGAAAAACTTATTCAGTATGTAGTCATAGTTATATTAATTAACTTTACTCTTGTAATTACTAAAAGTGTAATAGATAAAATTATAGGTGCAAAAGAATCAAGTATGTGGGATTGCTTTTCGAAAATATTTTCAGACAAGCAGATGACTATAGATTATGCGGATTTAGAGAATGCTGAATATCAAAATAAAAAGCAAATAACAGAAGAAAATCTGTTTATGTTTGGAAATGGCCTGGGCCAATTAGTTTGGGACACTCCGGGCATGGTAAAAGTTATTGTCAGTTTGATTGCATCATTTGCATTAACACTACCATTGTTTCTGGCAGATTCAAGCAATAAGTGGCTTAATTCCCCTATTTGGATGGTTGTATTACTTTTAATGATGATTATTGAAGGTTTTATAAATGACGTTTTAAAAGACAACGAACAGAAGATATTCGAAAAATGGAGTGAAGGAACCGTTTGGTTTAACAGAGCATTTGCTTTTTATGGACAGGAATTGGACTTGGATTATCAAAGAGCAAAAGATATAAGGATATATGAGCAAGAAAAAGTAGCAGATAGAGAGATTAGCAATCTTATAATTCATAATTTGCAAGATGATAACTACATAACAAGAATGAGTGCTTATCAAGGAATAAATTCATTTATAGCTGGTTTACCAAATGTTGTGTGTTATATTTTTGTCGTGCTTAAAGCATCTCTAGGTGCTTTTGGGGTTGGTTTCATTGTTCAGTATGTAGGTGCATTGATGCAAATGACAAAAAGCTTTGGTGAAATAACTTTAGCTAATTCAGAAAATCATATTTATTGTGAACATTTGAAAAAACTATATGAATACTTGGATTTTTCTAACACAAAAAATGGGGGAATACTTTCTGTAGATGAAAATTTACTAAATAAAAAAGAGCAGATCATTCTAAATATTGAATTTAAAAATGTTTCGTTTAAATATCCTAAGAGTGATGAATATACTTTGAAAAATATAAATATAAAAATTAATGCAGGAAAAAAAGTGCTGTAGTGGGAGCTAACGGTTCAGGAAAGACAACATTTATAAAGTTGTTATGTGGACTATATGAACCAACAGAAGGTGAAATTTTGCTAAATGGAGTGAATATAAAGGGATACAATTATGAAGAATACTTGAAACTGTTTTCATTAGTATTTCAAGATTTTAAATTGTTTTCGTTTAGTATTGGTCAAAATATATCGACTAATATAGAATATAATAGGGAAAAAGTATTAGAGTGTATGAAAAAATCAGGTATATACGAACGATACAAGACCATGTCAGATGGATTAGATACGTGTTTGTTTAGAGATTTCTCTGAAAGTGGAGTGGAAATTTCAGGTGGGGAGGCACAGAAAATAGCCTTGGCAAGGGCGTTATATAAAGATGCACCATTTATGGTATTGGATGAGCCAACTGCAGCATTAGATCCTATTGCAGAAGCTGAGATTTATTCTAGGTTTAATGAAATAATAGGTGAAAAAACAACCATATATGTTAGCCATAGATTATCATCATGCAAATTTTGCGATGTAATTATGGTCTTTAATGAAGGAGAAATTGTTCAAAGTGGAACTCACGATGAGTTAGTGAAAGATGACACGGGCAAATATTATGAATTGTGGGAAGCACAGGCAAATTATTATCAGAGGACAGATGAGGAACAATAGGAAAAGAAAATTATTGAGAGAGGAAAAGGATGAAAAGAATAATTTTTTATTCGATACCATTGTTTGGTCATGTAAATTACGGGTTGAAAATTGCAAAAAAAATGAAAACAGAAGGATATGATGTGATTTGAGACATTCCCCGCCAGGCAGTAGTGGAAGCCAGCGGCAGCATCATTAAAAATGTAAAGTCAGTTATCGTCCCTAACACAGGCCATTTAAAAGGAATCCAGGCGGCGATGGCAGCAGGAATCATTGCCGGGGATGCCTCTAAGGAGCTGGAGGTAATCAGCCAGGTAAGCGAGGAAAAGCAGAAGGAGATAGGAGATTACCTGAAAAAGGCGGACATACAAGTGAAGTTTTTGGACAGCGGCCTTACCTTTGACATTATGGTGACAGAGACGGCAGAGTCTGGAGACAAGGCTGTGGTGAGAATTGCCAACTATCACACTAATATTGTACATATTGAGAAGAACGGGCAGGTACTTTGGGAAATACCGGTGGAAGGCGAGGAGGAGACAGGCCTGACAGACAGGAGCCTTCTGGACATGCACGACATCTGGGATTTTGCTGTGACCTGTGACGTGGAGGATGTGAAAGAGATACTCAGACAGCAGATAGACTGTAATATGGCTATTGCAGAGGAGGGCATGAGAGCTGATTACGGAGCCAACATCGGTTCGGTCATGCTGGATGCCTATGGGGACAGCATAGAAAACCGGGCCATTGCCAAGGCGGCGGCAGGCTCTGATGCCAGGATGTACGGCTGTGAGATGCCGGTGGTTATTAATTCCGGATCCGGCAATCAGGGAATCACCTGCTCGGTTCCGGTGATTGAGTATGCCAGAGATACAAAAACGGACGAAGAAAGCCTGCTTCGTGCTCTGGTCCTGTCCAATCTGATTGCGATCCATCAAAAGACAGGGATCGGACGCTTGTCCGCATTCTGCGGCGCCGTGTGCGCCGGTGTGGCGGCAGGAGCCGGTATCGCATATCTGAAGGGCGGAGGGGAAAAGGAGATTTTCCACACGGTGGTCAACGGACTTGCCATTGTATCCGGAATTGTGTGTGACGGGGCAAAACCTTCCTGTGCGGCCAAGATTGCCATGTCTGTCAGAGCCGGCCTGCTGGGCTATGATATGTATATTCGCGGGCAGCAGTTTTACGGAGGAGACGGGATCGTCACAAAGGGAGCAGATGAGACCATCGAGAATATCGGCCGTCTGGGCAGAGAGGGCATGCGGGAGACCAATGAGGAAATTATCAAAATTATGATTGGAAAAATGTAACCGTGCCCCACTTAGAGGGCAGCATTATAAGAGTCAGCCAGGCCGGAATTCGAAGAATCCGTTGACACCTAATCTGTTTTTGGTAAAATAAAAGATAAACATTACTTACGAAAGGCAGGCAATTCATGAGCAAAGAGACCCTGAAGGATAAGGTTTATCAAGGGATTTATGATGATATTACAAATGGCGTGTATAAACCCAACGAGATTCTGACAGAGAGCCGCCTGATTGAACAGTTCAGCGTCAGCAAGTCACCTGTCAGGGAAGCCCTGATAGAATTATGCAAGGACGGCATTTTAAAAAATATTCCCAGAATGGGTTACCAGGTAACCCCTGTAAGCCTGAAAGAGATCATTGATGTTCTGGAGCTGCGGGTAGATATAGAACTTGCGGGAATGAGGAAGGCTTTTCCCCAGATAGCAGATGAGAATCTTGCGGTTATGGAAACCATGGTGAAGAGCCATATCATCAACAAGGATAATATTGTATCCAATAACTGGGCCAGAAATAATTCATTTCATGTATATCTCTATTCTCTCAACGGAAATGGGTACGGCTATCAGCTGCTGGCTCAGCTTATCAAACAAAGCTCCCGTTATATTTCACAATACTTTCATGCTGCCTGGCAGAAGGACAGGGAGATGCGGGGCGAGAACCATCTGGCGGTTGTGCGGGCGCTGAAGGAGAGGGATATCGACAAGGCATGCAGCATGTTGGAGACGGATATCATGGTGGTAAAGCGGGAGATCCTGGAACTTCATGCAATGGGCTGAATATCTTGAGGGTATTTTAAAGAGGGGCACCGGAAAGAATCCGTGTCTCTTTTTCTTATGGTTGCCTAAAACAGCCCGGATGGTTTATAATAAAAATAAAAAGGAGGGATACAAAATGAATAATCTCTTAAAGGTTGCCTTGCTTCAGCTTCTGCCGGAAAAAAACCTGTCCGGGCAGCTGAAAAAAGGGATATCCGCCTGCAGGCAAGCGAAAGATATGGGTGCGGATATCGCCTTGTTTCCGGAAATGTGGAGTGACGGCTATGAGATACCTCAGGATGCAGGACAGCTTTCCTCACTGGCCATTGACTCAAGCGGAGATTTCATACATGCCTTTGGCCAGCTTGCCGCAGATCTTGACATGGCAATTGCGGTCACTTTTCTGGAAAAGACGGATTCAAAGCCGAAAAATTCCGTAGTCCTGTTTGACAGGCATGGAGTGCGCAGGCTCCATTATGCCAAGGTACATACCTGCGATTTCGGAGACGAAAGAATGCTTTTGGCCGGGGATGATTTTTTCGTCACGGATTTGGATACGGCCAATGGAAACGTGAAAATCGGCTGTATGATCTGCTATGACAGGGAATTCCCGGAAAGCGCCAGGATTCTTATGCTGAAAGGTGCAGAAGTTATTCTTGTGCCCAATGCCTGCCCTATGGAGATTAACCGGCTGTCACAGCTTCGTGCCAGAGCCTACGAAAATATGACAGCCATTGCAACATGCAACTATCCTGGGGGCAAGCCTGACTGTAACGGTCATTCTTCGGTGTTTGACGGAGTTGCCTACCACCGTCATGAATCCGGTTCCAGAGATATGGAGATACTGGAAGCTTCGGAGGAGGAAGGCATCTACATGGCAGAGATAGACATGGAGGCTCTGCGTGAATACAGAAGCAGGGAAGTTCACGGAAATGCGTATCGGCGTCCAAAAAAGTATGGGCTGATAACATCTGAAGAAAGTTACTTTTCACCCCATAGCGAATCACGCCGCTGAAAAAGGGCACATATGTATGATTGAGAAATATGTGAAGGAGTAAGATATGATGACAGTAGCATGTCTTTAGCTGATGGAAAACGTCGTTTTTTAGGAACTGGCGGGAAGGCAAAAGATCGGTTCGTTCCAGGGGCTGACAAAAAATGATAAAAAATATTTTGAACGTTTGACGGAACTGGAGAAAGAATTCCATAGATGATCTGACTGTTGCAGAGGTTACGGATTGTCCCATCCTGTTGGGTGAGCACAGGTATCCGATTCCAGAACGGTTTTATTCCAGAATTATTCGGCCAGATCGCTCTTGACAATCTTTAATAATTGTCGTAGAATCAGGCTACAGTTCAGGAATGACCCATATAAACTGAAAAGTCAACCGGCTGAGAAAAGGACTATTAAGCTGACATACATAACAGAGAGGAGACCGTCTGCTGAAAGGTTTCCATGTCCCTGAAAGCCCAACCTGCCTTGGAGCCCCGTATGAAAATGCGGCGTATATTCGGCGTTAACGGAGAAAGAAGAGAAGCGTATGAGGTTTTGACGGATATGGTCAGAAACTCTGCGGTTAATCAGGGTGGTACCGCCGAATAAGACTGTCATTTGGTCCCTTGTCATAAAGCAGGGATTTAAATGGCTTTTTTATTTCCTCAGGCAGACAGCCCGCAGGGAAAATATATTTATGTACTTCCGGAATGCCCGTTGTGCCTGCCTGTGTGACCTTATGCAAAATCAGGTACAAAGAGATTGCGGGAGTGTATATGAAAAACAGGAGGATTATTATGGCAAGCGACAAGAAACTGGTAGAGGCAGTCACATCCATGGATGTGGATTTTGCCCAGTGGTACACCGACGTAGTGAAAAAAGCGGAACTGTGTGATTATGCAAGCGTAAAAGGCTGCATGGTGATCAAACCGGCCGGATACGCACTTTGGGAGAATATCCAGAAGGAACTGGATAAATGGTTCAAGGAAACCGGCGTGGAGAATGTATACATGCCCATGTTTATTCCCGAAGGCCTTCTCCAGAAAGAGAAAGACCACGTAGAAGGATTTGCCCCGGAGGTTGCCTGGGTGACCCACGGCGGCCTGGAGCCGTTGCAGGAGAGATTGTGCGTCAGGCCTACATCCGAGACATTATTCTGTGATTTTTATGCAAATGACATTCACTCCTACAGAGATCTGCCCAGACTCTACAATCAGTGGTGTTCCGTAGTCCGTTGGGAGAAGACCACCAGGCCCTTCCTCCGCTCCAGAGAATTTTTGTGGCAGGAAGGCCACACGGCTCATGCGACGGCACAGGAAGCCCAGGAGCGGACGGAGCAGATGTTGAATCTGTATGCGGATTTCTGTGAAAAAGTCCTGGCTATCCCTGTGATCCGGGGCCGCAAGACCGACAAAGAAAAATTTGCAGGAGCAGAAGCCACCTATACCATCGAAGCCCTGATGCACGACGGAAAAGCCCTTCAGAGCGGCACCAGCCATAACTTTGGGGACGGATTCGCCAAAGCCTTCGGCATCCAGTTTGCAGATAAAGACAATACTTTAAAATATGTACACCAGACCTCCTGGGGCATGAGCACCCGCATCATCGGCGCCATCATCATGGTACACGGCGATGACAACGGTCTGGTTCTGCCGCCGAAGATTGCTCCCACACAGGTGATGATTGTGCCGATCCAGCAGAAGAAAGAAGGAATCCTGAATAAGTCCTATGAGCTGAAAAGCCGTCTGACCGCCGCAGGCTTCCGCGTAAAGGCAGATGACTCAGACAAGAGCCCGGGCTGGAAGTTCAGCGAGTGTGAGATGCGGGGAATTCCGCTGCGTGTGGAGATCGGCCCCAAGGATCTGGAGAACAATCAGGCAGTTCTGGTGCGCAGAGATACCCACGAGAAGACAGCCGTATCGCTGGATCAGCTGGAGGCAGAGACAGAGAGGATGCTTGAGACTATCCAGAATGACATGTTCGAGCGGGCAAAAGCGCATCGGGATACCCATACCTACCAGGCAGTGGATTACGAGTCCTTTGTAAAAGTAATCAATGAGAAGCCTGGATTTGTGAAGGCTATGTGGTGCGGCTGCAGGGAGTGCGAGGATAAAATCAAAGAAGATACCGGTGCAACCTCGCGGTGCATGCCGTTTAAGCAGGAACAGCTGGCCGATACCTGCGTCTGCTGCGGGAAGCCGGCTAAGAAGATGGTATACTGGGGAAGAGCGTATTAAGGATATTTTTTGCGGATAGGGGGTATGAAGAGGATTTTATTGTTTTCTCCCGGGCACGCGCTGGCTGCGTTTCTTCAGGGTGAAGGTAAGTTAAGACGGAGGACATATAATATGATGATACGGATGCCAAAAGAGGCACAGGAGATTCTGGAAAAATTAAATGCTCATGGATACGAAGCCTATATCGTTGGAGGCTGCGTCAGAGACTCCCTTCTGGAAAAAGAGCCGGAAGATTGGGACATCACCACTTCCGCAAAACCAGAAGAAGTAAAGTCTGTTTTCGGCCGGACCATCGATACCGGAATCCAGCACGGAACCGTCACCATCATGCGGGGCAAAACAGGTTACGAGGTAACCACCTACCGAATCGACGGGGAGTACGAGGACGGCAGGCACCCCAAAACCGTAGAATTCACCTCCAATCTGAAAGAAGACTTAAAACGCCGTGACTTTACCATCAACGCCATGGCTTACAGCCCCAGGGAGGGGCTGATTGACATCTTCGGCGGAGTCAGGGACTTACAGGCAGGAACCATCCGCTGTGTGGGAACAGCCGCAGACCGCTTCACCGAAGATGCCCTCCGGATGCTGAGAGCCCTCCGCTTCTCTGCCCAGCTGGGATTTAAAATTGAAGAGAACACCTGGCATTCCATAAAAACCATAGGCCCCAACCTGGCCAGAGTCAGCAAAGAGCGGGTGCAGACCGAGCTTACCAAGCTCCTTCTATCTTCCCATCCGGAGCATATAAAAATGGTCTTTTCATGCAGCCTGGAATCCTGCATTGCCCCTGGGTTTGCCAGACTCATACCCGATAAAATCTTCATAAATCCCCAGCTGCCTCCTATCAAATCCCTGCGGTGGGCCTCTCTTTTAAAGGAGCAGTCTCCCCAGGAGGCGGCTCAGATATTAAAAGAACTGAAAATGGACAATGACACCATTGATAAAGTAAAACTCCTGGTAAAAATGTGTCCCATCCCCATAGGCCTGACTCCCGCACAAATCCGCAGAGCCATGAGCCAGATGCCAGATGAACTGTTTGACAGCCTGCTACTTCTCAAACGTTCACTGACAGCCTGTGGGGAGACCGACAGAGGGTCGGAAAATATTCAAACCTCAGATGCGATTCCAGACAAGATACTCCCCGCGCTTCAGGAACTTGACCAAATCCGGCGCACAGCCCGGGAAATCCGCCTCCGCGGTGATTGCATCAATCTGAAAATGCTTGCCGTCACCGGAAAGGATTTAATCACCCATGGCATGAAACCAGGAAAACAATTAGGCGAAACCTTGAAAAATCTTCTGAACCTGGTTATAGAACACCCTGAACTAAACCAAAAAGAAACTCTGCTCACAATAATAAATTCACCAGAAAACCTGCCCTCCAGTAACCAATGACTTTCGAATCCTCTCAACATTGTTTCGTCTTTTCATCTACAGCAAGGAAGCACCGGCTCCGGAAAGAGGTTCTGGCTCCGAAACATCTTTCCGGAGCGGATCCCCTTCTATCCCCTTCCCCTGAAAAATTCATTTCCCCCTCCTATTATTTGTCATAGTTCCCCCAACCCTCACATACTTTAGAAGTAGTCAGGGGCTGCCAGGAAACCCCCTATCTGTTTTCCGGCAATCCCTTATGAAAAGGCAGCTTGGAGGGGTGGATGTGAACGATAAATATATGGAAGCTTTGGCGCAATACAACCTGACAACAGGCAGTGTACGCAAAGGCCGGAGCGGCTGGATCTGCGAGACCAGCATAGGAACCGTACTATTAAAAGAATACCGGGGCACACTGAAACGCCTGGAATTTGAAAACCAGGTTCTGGGACAGGTAAACAGAGAAAATCTTGTCCGTGTTGACGATTACATACGTACCGCAGCAGGAGAATTGATCTCCCTGGGAGAAGACGGAACCAGATACATACTGAAGCACTGGTTCACAGATCCGGAATGCAACTTAAAAGACTGCCGCGAGATTCTCGAAGCTGTAAAGCAAATTGCCAGGCTCCACAAAAGTCTTTGCCAGATTCCCAGGCAGGAAGAATGGAACTTAGGCTCCATCGTACTGGAATCCCTGGAAAAAGAGATGGAGCGCCACAACCAGGAGCTGAAACGGGCCAGAAATTACATAAGAAACAAGAAGAAAAAGACAGAGTTCGAGCGCTGTATGACAAACAGCTACGATATGTTCTACCAACAGGCCAGAGAGGCCCGGGAGGGGATGGCGGCCCTGGGACAAGACGGACAGACTGTTCTCCACCTGTGCCACGGAAACCTGGATCATCACCATATCCTTTTAGGAGACGGCTACGCGGCCCTCATTGAATTTAACAAAATGCACTTAGGGATTCAGATGACAGATCTGTATCACTTTATGCGAAAAGTCATGGAAAAACATGAATGGGACCAAAAGCTGGGAGAACAGATGCTTTCCTCCTATGACAAGGTCCTGCCCTTAAAGCCCCGGGACAGACAATACCTGTACTATCTGTTCCTCTACCCGGAAAAATACTGGAAACAGGTAAACTTCTATTACAATGCCAGAAAGACCTGGATCCCTGCCCGGAACATGGAAAAAATACAGACCCTGGAGGCACAGACAGATGCCAGGAAGAAATTTTTGGCAATTCTCCGGTAAACAACCTTCCTTTTTCTGCTGTTTTGAGGTATAATAGACGAAAATAATGTAACTGCCGTGACGATGGTTAGCAGTTATAAAGCAAAAAGGAAGGGAGTTTTTATACCATGAAAGACTATAAAAAAATCTATGAAGAGTGGCTGAGCAATCCATATTTCGATGAAGCTACCAAGGCAGAGCTGCGTGCCATCGCAGACGACGACAATGAGATCAAAGAGCGCTTCTATATGGATTTGGAATTCGGTACGGCCGGCCTTCGCGGTATCATCGGAGCAGGCATCAACCGTATGAATATCTATGTTGTCCGCAGAGCCACCCAGGGCCTGGCCAATTACATAATCAAACAGGGCGGCGCCACCAAAGGCGTAGCCATCGCCTATGATTCCCGCCGCATGTCTCCGGAATTTGCAGATGAAGCCGCAAGAACCCTGGCTGCCAACGGAATCATGGCATATAAATTCGAGTCTCTCCGCCCCACCCCGGAGTTATCCTTTGCAGTGCGGGAGTTAGGCTGTATCGCAGGTATCAATGTGACTGCCAGCCATAACCCGCCGGAGTACAACGGATACAAGGTATACTGGGAGGACGGCGCTCAGTTTACGCCTCCTCATGACAAGGGAGTCACCGAAGAGGTTCTGGCTATTGAGGATCTGTCTTCTGTAAAGACCATGACCGCATCCGACGCCAAGGCAGCAGGGCTTTACAAGGTCATCGGCGCCGAGATTGACGACAAGTACATTGCCAATGTAAAAGCACAGGTAGTGAATCAGGATGCTATCAACAAGATGCAGGAGGATATTACCATTGTATACACCCCTCTTCACGGCACAGGCAATATTCCGGTGAGAAGAGTGCTGAATGAAATCGGCTTTAAACATGTACATGTTGTGCCTGAGCAGGAGCTGCCTGACGGAGAATTCCCCACTGTAAGCTATCCCAACCCGGAGGCGGAAGAGGCGTTTACCTTAGGCCTGGGAATGGCGAAAAAGCTGGATGCAGATCTGGTACTGGCTACGGATCCGGATGCAGACCGTCTGGGCGTCTATGTAAAAGACAGCAAATCCGGCAGCTACATCCCCCTTACCGGCAACATGTCCGGTTCCCTTCTGTGCGAGTATGTGTTAAGCCAGAAAGCAGCCAAGAATCAGATTCCTGAGGACGGCGAGGTGGTGAAGTCAATCGTAACCACCAACCTGGTAGATGCCGTGGCAGATGCATATGGGTGTAAGCTGGTAGAATGCCTGACAGGTTTTAAGTGGATTGGCCAGCAGATTTTAAAAGAAGAGGACACGAAAAAAGGCCATTATATGTTCGGCCTGGAGGAGAGCTACGGCTGCCTCATCGGAACCTATGCCCGCGACAAGGATGCAGTGTCTGCCAGCGTAGCCCTGTGCGAGGCTGCCGCCTACTATAAGACCAAGAATATGACTCTGTGGGATGCCATGGTTGCCATGTATGAGAAATACGGATATTACAAGGACGCAGTAAAATCTATCGGCTTAAAGGGAATCGAAGGCCTGGCAAAGATCCAGAACATTATGGAGACCTTGCGTGCCAATACCCCTGAGGAGGTAGGCGGATATAAAGTAGTATCAGCCAGAGACTACAAGCTGGATACCATCAAAGACATGGCTGCCGGTGAAGTAAAGCCTACCGGCCTGCCGGCATCCAATGTTCTGTACTATGACATGAACGACGGCGCCTGGATGTGCGTAAGACCTTCAGGAACAGAGCCGAAGATCAAGTTCTACTACGGGGTGAAGGGAACCTCTCTGGAGGATGCGGAAAGCAAATCCAAGGTGTTCGGCGAAGCCGTACAGGCTATGGTTGACTCCATGCTGTAAGATATGTACTCCAGTGCAGTCTTGCGGAAATTCCGGTGAATTCAGCACTTGCTAGTTCTGCAAGACAGTACCGGAAAGAACTCTGGCATCTGCTTTTGGTGCTGTTCGGGCAAATAGACTTGGGCAATAGAGGAAGCTTTGAAAAAGGCAAAAGGATAGAAGAGTCAGGATTCCTGACTCTTTTTCTGTCATGGAAATCCAGTGCGCTGCTGCAGGAAGCGAAAGGTTCCCGGCGGCTGCGAATTGAAGGAGAATACAAAATGAAACATCTGCTTCAGGTATATGTAAGGCCTTATCTGAATCGTATTGTGCTGGGACTGATAATTAAATTTACAGGGACCATCATGGATCTGTTTCTGCCCTGGATACTGGCCTATATGATTGACACGGTCATACCGGAGAAAAATAAAGAGCAGCTTGCGCTGTGGGGGCTGATTATGCTGGGGTGTTCTTTCCTGGCTCTGGCAGGCAACATCAGCGCCAACAGGCGGGCGGCAAAGGTGTCGGGAGAGATCGTGGAAGAGCTGCGTCATGATCTGTTTGAAAAGATTATGTATCTTCCGGGGACCCAGATCGATCACCTGACAAAATCAGCGCTGATATCCAGGCTTACCAGCGACTCCTACAATGTACATAACATGCTGAGCCGGATTCAGCGTCTGGGCGTGCGTGCGCCGATTCTGCTTTTAGGCGGGATTGTGATGACAATAACCCTGGATCTTGCCCTGGCATCTGTCCTTTTGTGCCTGCTGCCTGTTCTGGGCGTGATTATCTGGTATGTGACCTCCAAAGGCATGCCCGAATATACCAGGACTCAGGAAGCGCTGGACGGGTTTGTGCGTCTTGTGAGAGAAGACATTGCAGGAATCCGTGTCATAAAGGCTCTCTCCAAGACAGAATATGAGGAGAAACGGTTTGATTATTGGAACCGTCAGCTGGTAGAGAGGGAGCGGAAGGCGGGAATGATAATGACGGTGCTGAACCCTGCCATGAACCTGATCCTGAACCTGGGTCTGGTGCTTGTCATCATCCTGGGCGCATACAGGGTGCATACAGGGACCGGCGAGGTGGGGACCATACTTGCGTTCCTGACGTATTTTACCATTATTCTGACCGCCATGCTCTCCATCTCCAAAATGTTTACCATTTACTCCAAAGGCCAGGCCTCTGCGGAGAGAATCACACAGATCCTGAAGACAGAGGACGAAAGGCAGCTGGAGGAAAAGAGGCTGGCAGACTGGGCCGGGGAAGAAAAAGAACCGCCGGTTTTAGATGAAGGGGACATGGAGGCCTACGTCTCCTCTGACAATGTAAGCTTCTCCTACCATCCGGGCAAGCCGGTTCTGAAAAATATTTCCTTTTCCCTGAAAAAAGGAGAAACCTTAGGGATCATCGGCGAGACCGGGGCAGGCAAGTCCACCATCGTTTCCCTCCTTCTGGGCTTTTATGCACCGGATTCCGGAAAGATACTGCTGGGAGGGGAAGACATAAAGGACCAGAGCTTCGGCCGGCTGAGACAGAGGGTCGGGGTGGTGTTTCAGAACGACACCCTGTTTGAGGGGACGATCTATGACAACATCGATCTGGGACGGGGCCTTAGAAAAGAACAGATAGACAAAGCAATCCGGGCAGCCCAGGCAGAAGAGTTTGTGGGGGAAAAAGGCGGACAGACCCAGGGACTTTTAAACATCCGGGGAGCCAACTTAAGCGGAGGCCAGAAGCAGAGGATCCTGATTGCCAGGGCTCTGGCTGCCCAGCCGGATATTCTGATTCTGGACGATTCCTCCAGCGCCCTGGATTATCAGACGGATATGAGGCTTCGGGAAGCCATCCGGAAAGAATACAAAAATGTTACCTGCATTCTCATCGCCCAGCGGATCAGCTCCGTCCGTTTTGCAGATCACATCCTGGTGCTGGAGGAGGGACAGGCATTAGGCTGCGGAACCCATGAGGAGCTGATGGCCGGGTGCAGGGTTTATCGGGAGCTTTATCAGATACAGACCGGCCGGGAGGAAACGGATGATTTGCCTTCGGAATCTGCCCGGGCGAAAGAAGAGAAAGGAGCCGGCCTATTATGAGACAGCAGGGGAAACAGGAAAAGCCTGCAGATAAAAAAAAGACGCTTTTCAGGCTGGGTGCCTATCTTGCCAGGCACTGGTTTGTCCTTTTCGCGGCGGCTGCCATGAGCCTTACAGGAAATTTTCTGGCACTTACAGGGCCTCTTTTATCCGGCCGGGCAGTGGATGCCATACAGCCGGAGTCCGGGCTGGTGGATTTTCAGAAGGTTTTTTACTATGCCGGATGGATGGTGATCTGCTACATCTGTTCTGCGCTGTTAACATATCTTCTTCAGGCCATGATGATAAATTTAAGCAGGAAAGTGGTTTATCAGATGAGAAAGGATGTGTTCTCCCGTCTCTTAAGCCTGCCTGCCGGGTATTTTGATACAAGGCAGACCGGTGATATCCTGAGCCGGATTTCCTATGACATTGACACCATAAGCACATCCTTACAAAACGATGTGATCCAGCTGATGACTACCATAGTGACCGTCACAGGATCCTTTGGCATGATGCTTTTCGTGTCCAGGCAGCTGGTAATGATATTTTTCTTTACAGTGCCTTTGTCCTTTTGCATCACCCGTTTTATTGTAACCAGAACCAGGCCTTTATTCCGCAGGCGCTCCCAAGCTCTTGGGAAGCTTAACGGCTACGCGGAAGAACAGGTGACCGGACAGAAAAGCTTAAAGGCGTATCATCAGGAGAAGAACCGGCAGAAAAGCTTTGACGGATTTAACCATGATGCTGTAGAACAATATTACCGTTCGGAGTATTATTCCAGCTGTACCGGCCCGCTGGTAAACTTTGTAAACAATCTGTCTCTCACGCTGATTAGCGTGACAGGAGCCTTCCTGTTTATGAACGGAAGAATGACTGTGGGGCAGATTTCCTCCTTTGTGCTGTATTCCAGAAAATTTTCCGGCCCCATCAATGAGGCCGCTAATATACTAAGCGAGCTTCAGTCAGCCCTGGCAGCTGCGGAACGAGTATTTGCCATCCTGGACGAGGAGCCGGAGAGGGAGGACAGGCGGGGAGCCATGGAATTAAAGGCCGCCAAAGGGGCCGTGGAGCTTCAGAATGTAACCTTTGGGTATGAGTCGGGAAAGGAGATTATCCGGGGGCTGTCTCTGAAAGCAAAGCCCGGAAGTCTGGTGGCCATCGTAGGCCCTACCGGTGCGGGAAAAACCACCCTGATCAATCTTCTGATGCGGTTTTATGATGCGGATTCCGGACAGATACTGGTAGACACAAGGAGAAATGAAGACTGGACCAGGGACAGCCTGCGCAGGGCATATGCCATGGTGCTGCAGGACACGTGGCTGTTTACCGGGACGGTCTATGAGAACCTGTCCTACGGAAACCCGGCAATCACCCGCCAGATGGCAGAGGAGGCGGCCAAGGCTGCCAGGATCCATTCCTTTATAAACAGGCTTCCCGACGGATATGACACGGTACTGAACGAGGAGGGAACGAATCTTTCCAAAGGACAGAAACAGCTTCTTACCATTACCAGGGCAATGCTTTTAGATGCTGCAATGCTGATACTGGATGAGGCCACCTCCAATGTAGACACAAGGACGGAACGCCGGATTCAGAAGGCCATGGGAAAACTGATGGAGGGAAAGACCTGTTTTGTTATCGCCCACAGGCTCTCTACCATCCGGAATGCGGATCTGATTCTGGTGGTAAATCATGGAGAAGTGGTTGAGCAGGGAACCCACTGCCAGCTGATGGAAAAGGGTGGCTTTTACCGGCAGATGTATGAAGCACAGTTTCAATAAAAAAGAGACCAGGAGGAATAAAAAATGTTTGAACATGCGTGGAGAGAATATTGCAGAGTAACCCAGGGAAAGGGGATCAAGAATCTTTTGCTGAGCCAAAACGGAAGTGTCATCGCACAGATGCACTTTGATGACGACTGTCTGCGGAATGTGTATTCGGTGACAAAAAGTTTTACGTCTACAGCGGTGGGAATTGCCTGGAAAGAAGGCTTTCTGTCCCTGGAGGAAAACATTGTGGACTGTTTTCCTGAGGAGATTCCCCAGAATCCGTCAGAGTATCTGAAACATCTGAAGGTAAAGCATCTGCTGTCTATGACTATGGGGCAGGACAGGGCTTATCTGATGAGTGATTCCCGATCCAGGATGCAGGACAGGGACTGGATACGTTTTGTGTTAAGCAGGCCGTTTACAGATGAGCCGGGAACGAAATTCTGTTATACCAACGGAGGGCCTTACCTTCTGGGAATCCTGACGGCCAGACGTGTGGGCAAAGACCTGGCCTCCTATCTGTACGAGAAAATCTTCGAACCCTTAGGTTTCCCCTTCCCGTCCTGGGAGGTAGATCCTCAGAGAAATTATTTCGGTTCAAGCGGATTTATGGCGACGACGGAGCATCTTCTGAGATTTGGCAGCCTGTACTTAAATCATGGAAACTGGCAGGGAAAGCAGCTGGTGCCGGAAGAATGGGTGGAGGATGTAAAGAAACCGTTTCTGAAACCGGAGTCCAAAGAAAAAGACGGATATGGATATGGTTTCTGGACAGGGCCATATAACACATACCGGGCAGATGGAAAATATGGCCAGTATTCTGTCATTATGGAAGAGAAGCAGGCTGTCCTGGCAGTCACCGCTGACTGCCAGAATCCGGGGGAGGAGATTCTTTTGCCGTTTTGGGAGATGGTGTATCCAAAGCTGTAAAACGCTTCCGTTTTTACAGTTGCAGACTGTCCCGCAGCTCCTTGAGGGCCTCAGAGAATCTGTTGGAAGAGGAGGACGGATTGCCGGTCAAAAGTCTCTTTCTGTAAGAGGACATATGGGAGGCAAGGCTGTGGCGGTGTTCTTTCAGCAGGCGGAGGCGCTCAGTAAGGGCAGCCTCCATCTGTTCATATTCCTGGGCTTTCTGGGCGGCCAGGGCGGATACATGCTGTGAAAGCTCCAGGGCCTTCTGGGAGACTTCTCCGTGAATCTGTCCGGCCCTGGAAACAGCGTCCGACATAAATCCGGCGGCCTTAGAAGCCGCCTCTTCCTGCAACCCGGCCACTCTGACGGAAGCGTCTGTCTTTAATCCGGCTATCCTGGCCTGCGCATCGGTTCTCATTTCTGCAACCTTCATCATTGCGTCTGTTTTCAGTTCTGCCATTCTGGCCTGTGCATCTGTTTTCAGATCCGCCGCCGAATCCCTGATTTCTGCCATTTTTAAAGCCGCCTCCTCTTTAAGGAGGGCAAGTTGTACCTGCATTTCTTCTGCCTCGGCTTTCAGCTTTGTCATAGCCTCCAGAGCCCGGCCAAGCTCCAGGGCCTCTTTGGTTGACTTGACGGAATCTGCGGCAAACAAAGTGCTGACAATAACCAGAAAAACAAATTCAGCCACAGGGCTTAAGCCCAGTACAAAATTAGCGATGGGGCGGTGAATCAGCTCTGTCATAAATATGGTCAGAAATCCCCAGGCAACAGAAGAGCTGAGGCAGATATACCCGTGTAAGTTAAAACGCTGGTTGCTGTAATCCCAGTACTTCATTTTAAATAACCGCTCCATTACATACCCGGTCACATATTCCAGGATTGTAGCAGCAATTACTCCGAATAGATAGACCAAAAACAGGTTATCCTTTACAGGAAGGGATACCCACAGCATCATGACAGCCCCTGTGCCGTACAGAGGCAGCATGGGAAGCCGCAGAAACCCCCGGTTTACAAAATGGTGTTCCTTAAGGGAAACGTATGTGGACTCAAAAATCCAACCGAAAAAACAATATAGATAAAAAAAGGTAATCCAATGGTACCATGGATACGTATACATGATGCCTTCCTCCTGGTAAATATGTACCGGCGCGCAAGCTGTGGCGCCGCTTTACTCCTATCATACTCAGTTTAGTTTGGCATTTCAATAGCTTTTTTATTCTCAGGAAGCAGATGATGAATTAAAAGAACCTGACAAATTGCCAGACAGACATAAAAACGGGAAATAAAAAACGACCCTGTCCTGACAAGGCCGCTTTTATAGGGAATGGTAGGTATATTTAGGAAATTATTTAAAGGGGGGCCTGCTAAGGTTTGACCCTTAGCAGGTATGAGTATGAAAAAGCTTTGTGATTTCAAGTGGTTAACTTGAAACAAAGGCCCGTTACCCTTTCGGATAACGTATTTATAATATACCCAATAATTGTGACAAAAATGTGTACGTGTAATAAAATAATCATAAAAAAAATAAAATAAAAAAAAACCTTTAAAAACCCCCGTAGATTGTATATAATAATAGAGATAATATGACACAATATGGATAAGCTGGCATCTTATTCCATAAGAACAATATAGAAAACCCCATAAAGACAGGAGGAAACAGGAAGTATGGCAATATCAAATGACATTGGAATCGATCTGGGTACAGCCAGTATCTTAGTATATATTAAAGGAAAGGGAGTCGTGTTAAAGGAGCCGTCAGTGGTAGCTATTGATCGGGACTCCAGCAAGATCATGGCTATCGGAGAGGAAGCCCGTCTTATGATTGGACGAACCCCCGGCAATATTGTGGCAGTCAGACCCTTACGTCAGGGGGTTATCTCTGATTATACAGTGACGGAAAAAATGTTAAAATATTTTATTAACAAGGCAGTGGGCAAGAAGACTTTAAGAAAGCCGAGAATCAGCGTCTGCATCCCCAGCGGCGCTACAGAGGTAGAGAGAAAGGCAGTGGAGGACGCTACCTACCAGGCAGGAGCCAGGGATGTTTCCATTATTGAGGAGCCGGTAGCGGCAGCCATCGGAGCAGGGATTGATATCGCCAAGGCATGTGGTAATATGATCGTAGATATCGGCGGAGGCACTGCAGATATTGCTGTAATTTCCTTAGGGGGTACGGTAGTAAGTACTTCCATCAAGGTGGCAGGAGACGATTTTGACGAAGCACTGGTCCGCTATATGAGGAAAAAACACAATCTTTTGATCGGCGAGAGAACTGCCGAGGAAATTAAGATTAATATCGGGGCAGCATACAGAAGGCCGGAAGTTCTGACGATGGAAGTGAGAGGCCGGAATCTGGTGACAGGCCTTCCAAAGACCATTGTCGTGACATCGGACGAGACTCTGGAGGCATTGAGAGAGCCGGCTATGCAGATTGTGGATGCGGTACACAACGTACTTGAGAGAACTCCTCCGGAACTGGCAGCAGATATTTTTGACAGGGGAATTGTCCTGACCGGCGGAGGCTCTCTGCTTAGCGGTCTGGATGCTCTGATTGAAGAGAAGACCGGTATCAGTACCATGATTGCAGAGGATCCTTTGACAGCAGTGGCCATCGGCACAGGAAAATATATCGAGTTCAGTCACGGAGATAACAGCAGGAAAGAATTTTAGGGGCTATGGCAACCATAACTGGTTTTATTGAAAAGATAAAATTTCGCAATGAGGATAATGGATATTCTGTATTAAGTGTCTCTTCGGAAAATGAGGAGTATGTTCTGGTAGGAACCTTCCATTATATCAGTGAAGGCGAGATGATAGAGGCTACGGGAACCATGACGGAACATCCGGTCTACGGAGAACAGATGACCGTCGATTCTTATCAGGTGAAGACTCCCAAGGATACTGCTGCTATGGAACGCTATCTCGGATCCGGCGCCATCAAAGGCGTGGGGGCTGCTTTGGCTACCAGGATTGTCCGCAGATTCAAGGCAGATACATTTCGTGTGATTGAAGAGGAGCCGGAGAGGCTGGCAGAGGTAAAGGGAATCAGTGAGAAGATGGCTATGGCCATTTCCGATCAGATGGAAGAGAAAAAAGACATGCGCCAGGCTATGATATTTTTGCAGGAATATGGTATTTCCATGAATCTGGCAGCAAAGATCTATCAGGAATACGGCCCCAGGATGTATGGGATTATAAAGGAAAATCCTTACCGTCTGGCAGATGATATCCCGGGAGTGGGATTTAAGATGGCGGATGAGATCGCGCAGAAGGTAGGAATTTTCTCGGACTCTGATTATCGGATTAAGGCGGGGATCCTGTATACTCTTCTCCAGGCATCCGGACAGGGCCATACGTATCTTCCGAAAGAAGAATTGTTGCATCAGGCAGCAGAACTTTTAAAGGTCCGGGAAGAAACCATGGACAAGCATCTGATGGATATGCAGATGGATAAGAGGCTGGTGGTGAAGAGGCAGCCGGCCGCCTGGAGAGCAGGGGAAGACGAAAATCAGGAGTCAGATTTGGAGTCAGCACAGATCGTCTATGCGTCATCCTACTACTACATGGAATTAAATACAGCCAGAATGCTTCATGATTTGAATATTAAAGCCTCCACACCAAAGGAGCATATCAAAGAGAGGCTGGATCAGATTCAGAGGCAGGAGAATATAGAATTGGATCCTCTCCAGATTCAGGCAGTAGCAGAGGCGGTAAACAGCGGACTGCTTATTATCACCGGAGGTCCGGGTACGGGAAAAACGACAACCATCAATACCATTATCCGGTATTTTGAAGAAGAAGAGATGGAGATTCTTCTGGCGGCTCCTACGGGCAGGGCAGCCAAAAGAATGACAGAGGCCACAGGATACGAGGCCAAAACCATACACCGCCTTTTGGAGTTAAACGGTGTTCCTGGGGAAGGGGATACAGCCAGAATGCGTTTTGAACGGAACGAGGAGAATCCCCTT
>CAJUPP010000053.1:8034-25715 GCA_910588325.1 uncultured Hungatella sp. | reverse complement strand
ACATACGCAGGAACCATTGTGCCTATCTGGCTCATAGAAAGACCACGCTTTCAAAAAGTTCGCTGTAGTACTAGGAAAAATCCACGTAACAAAAAGGCTGTGAAATATTTTCATTGACTTCCCCATGGCAACATATTATTATAAACTTGTCTACTAAAAGGCGGCATTACTGCTGCCTTTGGACAGCTAACAATTGCTTATGCAATCGTCTTCTGGCCCATCAGATGCCGGCCTATGATGTCTAATATCCTCATAAAAACCATCACCCCTTTCTTTGGTGTTTACACACCTGTGAAACAACCCTGACATTCTAAGATTGTTTCAAAGATGCGTACGCGTACCCTTCCTCTCAAAAGAAAAAAGCCTATCATTTCTGATAAGCTTTTTCTTTGGTCCAAAATCGTTGTTTGCATCTTGCCTATTATACAACTGTCTCCACTACATACCGCCCTGCCGTATATTCCTTCTGCAGGGTCTCCTTACTCATCTCTACACCGTTTACCCAGACGTTCTCTCCCATCATTCCCGGCGCAAACCTTGCTGTACAGTCAAATGGTACCTGGAATGTATACAAAAGCCTGTCTCCTTCCCATTTCCATCCACACTCGTACTCTCCTGCCACCGAACGGTATACCCCCCGGGCAGACTCCAGCTGTCTTCCCGGCTTCGGTGCCAGAAGCATCCGCTTGCCGCCGGCGCCGTCCTCCCGGTGTCTGATACCGCAGACCTCCTGGTAGATCCATTCCACAATCACCCCGTAGGCATAATGGTTCAGGCTGTTCATGCCTGTGCTGCTGATGGATCCGTCCGGCAGCAGGGAATTCCACCGCTCCCAGATGGTGGTCGCTCCCAGATTCACCTCATACAGCCATCCCGGATACTCCTCGTTCAAAAGCAGCCCGTAAGCCTCATCCAGGTACCCTGTTTCCGTCAGCGCGTCACACAGGTAAGCAGTCCCCACAAACCCGGTAGCCAGATGGCCGCCGAATTTCTTGAGAAGTCCCTGCAGCTCTCTTCCTGCCGCCGCCTTCTCTATTTCCTCAAACAGGCCGAACCGGATTCCCAGGGCATAGGCTGTCTGGGTATGTATGGTAAGCTTCCCTTCCGCAGTCATATAATGTTCCCTGACGGCCTGGCGAACCTGAGAAGCAAGACGGCCATAATACGCAGCGTCCTCTTTTCTTCCGATGATTTCTGCTGCCTTGGCTGTCAGCTGCGCGGAATACATATAAAATGCGGACGCAACAAAATACCGGTCCGTGCCGCCTTCCCGATTGTCTTCTCCCTCTGCATCCAGGGAAAGCCAGTCGCCAAAGTGGAATCCGCAGTTCCAAAGCCGCTTGCCGCCGCAGTGCTTCTCATCCATAGTGACAATAAAATCCACCCACTGTTTCATATTGTCATACTGCTCTTCAAGCCATTTCCTGTTACCGTAATGAAGGTACATATTCCAGGGAATAATGGTGGCCGCATCCCCCCACACACAGGATCCTGCCTCTCCCCAGCCCGGATCATCCATGTCAAACTCCGGTTCCCCGTTCATCCGGCGGGACAAAGTCAGAATATCCGGCACCACGTAAGGAACCGCCCCGCCTTTTTCCCTCTGCTCAAACGCCATATCCTTCAAATACTTCCTGAAAAACGCCGGCGTCTGCATATGGAAGGAAGCCGCGCCGCTGAAAATCTCCGCATCTCCCGTCCAGCCGCACCGCTCGTCTCTCTGGGGGCAGTCTGTAGGAACATCCAGGAAATTGTCCTTCTGGCTCCACTTGGTATTCGAGATCAGCTGATTTACCTTCTCATGAGAAGTCTCCACAAACCCGGTCTCCTCAATGTCCGAGTACAGGGCCCAGCCTTCAAAATCGCCTGCATTGGATGCATCCACCACCATGCCGGTAACCTTCACATACCGGAATCCGAAAAATGTGAAATGAGGCCTTGCAGACTGCTTCTTCCCGCTGGAAATAAAGGTATACTTTGCCTGGGCGGTACGCAGATTATCCCTGTAAAACCTTCCGTTCTGCATAACCTCGCCGTACTCCAGGATAATACGCCTGTCAGCCGGCCCGTCTGCCTGAAATGCCACCCATCCCGTAATCTCCTGGCCAAAGTCCAGAACAGTCTCCCCGATATCCGTGCGGATAATCTCTTTTACCGGAAACACCTCTTTTTTCCTTACAGGCACTCCCACCATAGGGCTCAGAGTTCCCTCCGGGGCAGCAACAGCCACTGCATACAGCTTCTTTCTATCCGGAACCGAGACAAGAGCCTGCTCCATACGGGAGTCATACATTTCCCCGTCATAGATTCCCGAACTTATTACCGGGGACTTTAAGGCCATCCAGCTTTCATCTGTGCCGATAACCATTTCCCTTCCTTCACTGTCCCGCAAAACCAGGTCAGCTAAAAGCTTAAAACCATCTCCGTAAAAATTCCTTAAGGTTCCCTGGTTGGTATATCCGAATACCCCCTTATACCATCCGTTTCCCAGGAAAATGTCAATCTGATTCTCTCCTGCCTTCAGATAGTTTCCCACATCGTAGGTCTGATACTGAATCCAGTAACGATAATCCGTCCAGCAGGGAGCCAGGTAATCATCCCCCACCTTCTGTCCGTTTATATAGACCTCGTAAAGCCCCAGGCCGCACACATACAGCCGGGCCGGGCCGCCTTTTACAAGGTCCTCGTTTTCCACAGAAAAATTCTTCCGGAACACCGGGTGAATCTCCTGCACAAAAGGAGGCTTTATCCAGATTCCGCGCCATTCACCCTCCGGATGGCCGCCTTCAAAAGAAGCGGTGTCACTCCATGCCTCCTGCCCGGCGTCATCCCTTACCATTACCTTCCAATAATAAGGGCATCCGCTGCGCAGCTCTGCCTCCGGCCCAAAGCCGCAGGAATTGAAATCCCCCTCGCCGCTGTCATACGCCAGACTTTTAAACTCTTTGTCCTCACTGATAAGAAGTCTGGCCGCCTTCTGAAACGTTCCCTTCGCTTCCTTCACCTTCCAGGAAAACGTAATGCCAGAAAGTTCAATTCCCAGCGGATTTACCTGGTAATTCGTCTTTAACCCCACAATCTTCATGTTATCGCTCCTTATGCTATATGTATTGACGCCTAAGCCTGCGTGGCACGTCCTGTCAACCCAAACTTATGCGGACAGACCTTTCACGAATTCAGCACCCGTCCGACTGCCGCCTTCCAGCCCTTATAAAGCCGGCTGCTCTCCTCCGACTTCATCTCCGGCTCATAAGCTGTCCGTTCCATTCTATCAAAAACCCGCTCATCATACAGCCCAACGGCCAATCCTGCCGCATAAGCCGCGCCAATCCCTGACAGTTCCTCCTGGGCCGGAACCAGAACTCTGGTTTCCAAAAGATCACTTTGAAGCTGCATCAAATACCGGTTCCTGGTAGGTCCTCCATCCACCCTCAGCGCTTCCGGATGAATGCCGGCCTCTGCCTCCATAATCTTCACCACATCCGTGATCTGATAGGCAATGCAGGACAGAGCCGCCCTGGCA
Organism: uncultured Hungatella sp.; assembly: GCA_910588325.1. GTDB lineage: Bacteria > Bacillota > Clostridia > Lachnospirales > Lachnospiraceae > UBA3402. Next base: position 22,192 of record CAJUPP010000053.1, on the reverse strand, counting down.
AGCTCCGCCCTTCCCGTAGTCCTGGACATACCGATAACCGCCGCCCTGGCGCTGCTGTCCCAGTAAGGTGCTCCCAGGCCGCTGAAGGCCGGCACCAGATACGTCTCGTCCGCCGGATTGGCCTCAAACGCCAGCTTCTCTGTCTCCTGATCCGTTTCAATCAGCCCCAGATCCTTTTTCAGCCAGGTAATCACCGCACCGGTGTAATTTAAATTTCCCTCCAGCACGTAGGACATCTTATGGTTTATCTTAAAGCCAACAGAACTGACCACCCCGTTTTTGGCAAACACCGGCTTATCTCCCACATTCATCATGATCGAGGAGCCGGTCCCATAGGTGGCTTTGACCATTCCCTTTTTCAGACATGCCTGCCCGAACAGCGCTGCGTGGGAATCTCCCAGCACTCCCCGGATCGGAATCGGATGTTTAAGCGTTCCCTCCAGATCCGTCTCTCCAAAATATCCGTCCGAATCTTCTATCTCCGGCAGGCAGCAAGAGTCAACGCCGAATTTTCCGCACAGATTCCCGTCAAATTTCCCGGCCGCCAGATCCATAAGCTGGGTTCTGGAGGCATTGGAATAATCGGTCTTAAATACCTTTCCCCCTGTCAGACGGTATATCAAAAATGCATCTACCGTTCCCAGGCACAGATTGCCGTTTTCCGAAAGCTTTTGGGCCTCCTCCCTGTTTCTTAAAATCCAGGCAAACTTAGCCGCCGGAAAATAGGGGGACAGCTCCATTCCCGTAACCCGTTTCACCAGCTCTCTGTCCTGATCCATCTGGCTGCATATGGAAGCCGCCCTGCTGCACTGCCATACAATGGCATGCCCTGCCGCTTTCCCGCTTCTTCTGTCCCATGCAGCCGATGTCTCCCTCTGATTGCTGATGCCCAAAGCGGCAATCCTATTTCTGTCAATGCCGGAATCCAGAATCACCTGCCGCAGCACCTCCACCGTGTTGCGGTAGATTTCCTCCGGGTCATGGGATACCCAGCCCTCCGGGCTGATGATCTGCCGGTGGGCTCTGTCTTTGCGCATAAGCAGCTGCCCCTGGCCGTCAAACAGCAGCGCCTTGGTTCCCTGGGTGCTCTGATCCACACTGAGAATATAATTCTTTTCCATCTACGCCCCCAGCACCTTTCTCGCCCTTTCGGCAATTCCTTCCCCGTTCAGTCCGTAATAATCAAATACTTCTCTGGAATTTCCGGTTATGACAGGTGCGTCAGGAAGAGACAGGTTCAGTACCTTCTTGGGATCCGACTCCCCGATTTCCTGAGCCACCATACTGCCCAGGCCGCCGGACTTTACATGCTCCTCCACAGTCACTACTGCCTTTACCTTTGCCGCCTTCTCAAGAAGAAGCTCCCTGTCCAAAGGCTTCACACAATACATATCAATCAATCCGGCAGAAATCCCCTGCTTCTGCAAAAGTTCCGCTGCCGAAAACGCCGGAGACACCATCTCCCCGCAGGCCACCAGAAGCACATCCGTGCCTTCCTTTAATACCACGCCGTGATCCAGCTCAAAAGGACATTCCTCCTCCTGGTAAATGTCCTCCACCGGATTTCTTCCCACCCGGATATAGGCAGGCTTCTGGTCTTTTAACAGAGCCTCAATCAGCTTTGCCGTCTGAAAACGGTCGGACGGCAGATACACCCTCATGTTGGGAATCGCCGCCATGGATGCTATATCCTGGGTGGAATGATGGCTCATGCCCAGGGCCCCGTAGCTGACTCCGCCGCTGATTCCGATCAGGGTTACGTTGGTGTCAGAGTAGGCCACATCCACCTTGGCCTGCTCATAGCTTCTGGTAGTGAGAAAACATGCCGGCGAGGCCGCAAAAGGCTTCTTGCCGCATTTTGCAAGGCCTGCCGCAATCCCCACCAGATCCTGCTCCGCAATTCCGGTCTCCACAGACTGTTCAGGAAATTCCTTAAAAAACGGCGCCAGGGAGGCGGAACCTCTGGAATCACTGCAAAGTACCACAATATCTTTATCTGTCCTGGCATGGGCCATCAAAACATCACAGATAGCCTGCCGGTTGGCAACCTTATTCATGAAATTTCTCCTCCTTCCTCCTTTTTAGATCCTGGGAAATTTGGTTGTATTCTTCTTGGGTAGGTACCTTGTGATGCCACCCGGCTTTATTCTCCATGACCTGGGAGCCGCAGCCCTTTATTGTGTCTGCAAGAACCATTGTAGGCCTGCCTTTTGCTGTCTTTGCCTCTTCGTAGGCTTTTGTCAGCTGCTCCACGTCGTTTCCGTCTTCCACCTCAATCACATTCCATCCGAAAGCGCAAAACCGCTCCTTTAAGGAATCCAGCTTCATAACCTCCTCTGTTCCCCCGGAAATCTGAAGCCTGTTCCGGTCAACAGTGGCGCAGAGATTGTCAAGGCCGTAATTGGCCGCAGCCATGGCTGCCTCCCACACAGATCCTTCTGCCAGCTCCCCGTCTCCCATCACCGTATACACACGATAACCGCGTTTATCCATCTTCCCTGCCAGAGCCATTCCCACAGAAACAGGAAGCCCGTGTCCTAAGGATCCGGAGTTCATCTCAATCCCCGGCAGATGGTTGTTGGGATGGCCGATGTACGGGGAACCGAACCGGGAGAACTTCTCCAGAACCTCTTTAAGAGGGAAAAATCCTGCCGATGCCAGAACCGCATACAGCGCCTCCACCGAGTGCCCCTTGCTCATAATAAACCGGTCTCTGTCCGGGCTGTCCTGGTTCTCCGGCGAAACATTCATGATCCGGAAATACAGAACAGACAAAATGTCCACCACGCTCATATCGCCGCCGATATGGCCGCCCTTTCCTGCCATAACGATATCCAGAATATCCTGTCTTAACTCATATGTCTTTTCTCTTAAATTATCCATCTCACTCGCCTCTCAGGTATGCCTTGACTTCTTCTTCAATCGGATCATAGAAATCAGGCGTCACGCCCATATATTTACATGCCTCATAAAGCACTGGGACAATATCCTTATGTATACCCACACAGTGATGAATATAGGGCCCCTCCACCAGCTTTGCCTCCAGCCGCTTCAAATTCTCTACCTCAATCCACAGATAGGTTCCCTTGGTATATGGTCCGTCGATCCCCTTGGCGCGGCCTAACAGCAGAGAGTACTGTCCGTTGTCCCCGTCAAACCGGCACAGGGACACATCCCCGTGTTTGGCTTCTGCCGCCACGGCTCCCGGATAATCAAATGCCAGCGGATAATCGATAGACGGCTTCTCCCCTGCCACGGAAACAGGCCACGGGCCGCAGTGCTGCAGAAGCTCCCCGTTGTCACAGTGAGGATGGCGCACAGTCCAGTCTGCGAAAAAGCTTCTGGTTCCGTCCGCAGCTGCCGCCTCCGCTAAAAGAGCCGTGATTGCTCCGTGGATATCTGTCTCACATACCACCGGAATCCCCTCCTCATTCATCAGAGAATTGGCGGCGCAGGGCATGATTCCAATCTCCCCCTGAAGAGCATTCCAGCACTGAATCGCCACTGCCCGGCATCCGTACTGTGCGGCCAGCTTTTTCATGGCAACCTTGAGAGCCGCCACATTCTCCAGCTCCTCTGGTTTAATCTTAACCTCCATATTGGCACAGCAGTATGCCATCACCTCTTCCACCTGAGTCTTCTCCGCCTTCGCTTTCTCAATCTCTGTCTTTAACTCCGGCATAGGAATCGGCGCCAGCTGGATATTAAACTTCTCCAGAAGTTCTCCCTCATTGCACATGGTGGACCAGAAATCAAATGGCCTTGGCGCAATCTGCAGGATTCTGATATCACGGAACACCTTCACCACATTGCACACAGACAAAAAGTCCCTGACTCCCCGCTCAAACTCCTTATCCTCTAAGCTGCAGTTGGTCATATAGGTAAAAGGCACCTGGAATCTTCTGAGCACCTTCCCGGTTGCAAACAGGCCGCACTGGCTGTCACGCTTTCTCACGCCTGCCTCATCCGGGCACTCATCCCTGGGCCCCCACAAAAGAACCGGAACCCCCAGCTCCTTAGCCAGTCTGGCACACTCATATTCTGTTCCGAAATTGGTGTGAGGAATAAAAAGGCCGTCTACTTTTTCCCTCTTAAATTTTTCAGTCATGGCAATCCTGCCGGCCTCGTCATACAGAAGCCCTTCCTGATTGATATCATCGATATCCACAAAAGAGACCTCCATCTCTCTTAATTTCTGTCTTGTTAAATTGGCAAATTCCACAGCCGCCGGTGCAGAAAAAATACTTCTTCTTGTAGGTGCAAAAGCCAGTTTTATCTCTGCCATCGCTTATCCTCCTCCTCTTTCCATGGGACTTAAATTTATTTAAATTATACTTAATAATTCAGAAAAAGTCAATCATATATTAAGCCAAATTTCAATTCTTTATGGTAGTGTGTTACTGTTCGTACCCAATGTCATGATGTCGGGGCCAAAAGGTCGCCAGGCGGACCTTTCACGATTTCTCTGGTTTTATCTCAAAATAATCGAAAAAAGCCTCCCTGTCACAGTCCTGCCCGTTTCCTGTTGCATACATGCCGGCAAACGTCCCGGTAAAAGATCTTCCCGCCACCTCACAGGACAGGAAACGGCTGGAAGCAGCGCCGATCTCTTTCATATCCGTTTTTTCATATCCCCAGAAAAATGTGTAGGAAAGCCGTTCTGCCTGCACTGCCAGATAAAGAATCTTATCATGAATAACCGGAATCCTGCATACCTGCTGGAAAAAATCCTCCGCCCTTTTCTCCATACACAGATAATCCCCGTCCCTCTCTCTCCTCTTGACCAGCTTATAATAGAACTCATTCGAGAGAAACAGAATCAGTCCTGCCTCCTCCCCTTCCTTCCCCGGGAGAAACTCCATCCTGGTCTCCACAGAGCAGTGAAAATGCCTTTGTCTGCGGCACAGTAAGGTTGGAGAGGCCAAATCATCGATCCTTACGGCCCTTCCCTTAAGGCTCAGCCATCCCGGCCGTTTTTCCAGGCTGTAATCCTCCATCCTGGGATTTCTCAGATAGTTCCAGAACAACAGAAGCCTTTTCCCCTCAAATTCGTCTCGGATTTCTTCCTCCCTGGCCGGATAAAAAGGAAGAAGAGGCCCCTTTGACTCCACTTCCACCCACTTCCGTTGATTTATCACCGGCCACCCGTCGTCAGTCCATGACACAGGGCTTAAAAACGTCTCCCTCCCAAGATGGCTTAAATATTTCCTGGCTATGCGGACGCCAAGATGGACTGCCCACCAGTTTCCGTTTTTGTCCTGTATCAGATCGCTGTGGCCTGTGCACTGAACCTCCGGATTTTGGGTATGGACATTGGTTAAAATAGGATTTACCGGTGCAGCCTCATAAGGTCCCCAGATATCCCTGCTTCTGGCAACTGTCTCCATATGGCCTGACTGAGTCCCTCCCTCGGCAATCGTCAGATAATACCATTCCCCAATGTGATAGATGTGAGGCGCTTCCGGTGAACGGTTTCCCGTCCCCTCCCACAGAAACCGGACAGGGGAAAGCCTCTTTCCCGTTTCTATATCCAGCTCTGTCATGCTGATGCCCGGCATCCCGTCCGGCGCCGGACAGGCACCGCAATAATAACATTTTCCCCCGTCAAACAACATAGACGGATCAATTCCCTCCATCTCAACAAAAATCGGATCCGACCAGCTGCCCTCCGGTTCATCGCTCCAGACGTAAAAATTGCCTCCCATACTCTTGTTGGTGGTAGTCATGTAATATCTCCCGTTGTGACAGCGGATCGTAGGAGCCCAGATCCCTCCGGAAGGCGGCACCTTCTCCAGATTTACCTGCGAAGGGCGGGACAGCACATAGTTTACCAGTTCCCAGTGAACCAGATCTTCACTGTAATACAGAGGGACTCCGGGAAAGTACTCAAAAGAGCTGGTTACAAGGTAATATCCCCTGCCATTCTCAGATGCACAAATACTGGGATCCGGATGAAACCCCTTAATCACCGGATTTTCATAACATTGCCATTCCATCAATCTTCCTCCTGGTATCATAATTAGTGTAATCGAAATCCGCTCTTGCCATAAAACCGTGCTTTAATATATTTATTTAATTATTCAGCTTGACCTTTCTGAAAAAATAAATTAAAATCGAATTATATTTTAAGAAACCGAGGTACTATTTATGTCTATATCAGCAAAAGAACTGGCTCAGAAATTAAATGTATCTCCCGCCACCATCTCTATGGTATTAAACCATAAGCCAGGAATCAGCGAGGAGACCAGAGACCGGGTCCTTTCCGCTGCCAAAAAATATGGCTATGATTTAAGCAAATATTCCTATTCTTTGGCAGAAACAAAAAACATCTGTTTTATCATTTATAAAAAGAACGGACAGGTAGTAACCGACACTCCGTTTTTCTCGGACCTGACAGAAGGAATCAGCAACACCTGCCAGACCAACGGCCTGAGTCTCAGCATCCTTTATGTATATGGAAACCAGCCTGTAGAGCCTCAGCTGAAGGAACTGTATGAAAAAGAATATCACGGCATCCTTCTTCTGGCCACAGAGATGAAGCAGGAAGATTTTCTGCCGTTCCAGAACCTTCCCTGTCCTCTGGTTGCCCTGGACTGCTATTATGAGGACATGAATTTTGACACGGTCCTAATCAACAATGTCCAGGGTTCTTATATAGCCACCACCCATCTGATTCAGAACGGTTTTCAGCGTATCGGGTATTTGAAATCCTCTTTTCCTATTGCCAATTTTGAAGAACGGGCGGACGGTTATTTCAAGGCTCTGCGCAGCAATAATATCAAAAAGAATATGGATTACGTGCTGGCGCTTTCTCCGTCCATGGAGACTGCCTATCTGGATATGAAGGCTTTCCTTGACAAGGGGATTCCTTTAGCCGAGGCATATTTTGCTGACAATGACCTGATCGCCGCAGGGGCTATGCGCGCTTTTGCAGAAGCCGGAGTCAGGATTCCTGCAGATGTATCAATTATCGGTTTTGACGATATCCCGATGTGCAGTTTTCTCTCTCCCACACTTTCCACCATGCGGGTTGAAAAACAGAACTTTGGCATGCTGGCAGTGAATCAGCTGCTGAACAGGATTCAGAGTCCTTCCGGAAGTCTGGTTAAACTGGCTCTCTCAACCAGGCTGATTGTACGGGAAAGTGTAGGATAGAAACCTCTATTGTGTTTTGTCTTGATACGTAAAGTAATCAAAATCAGCATATTTTCCGGCTCCGCTCATATCATGGCAGTACATGCCGAAATGGGCTCCGGTAAATCCGCGGCAGTGTTCGTCAGTCAGAATCTGGGTGGAATACGGTTTCCCGGCCTGGTGCCACAGGCCGTCCCCCAGACAGTAGGAGAACGTTACCAGGGCTCCTGCAAAGTCGGTCTGAGCCCTGAGGGTTATGGCTCCCTTTTCAGGAACCGGAATATCCCCGCACAGATAGGTACAGACTCCCGTGTCGCTTCCCACAATCCTTAGAACCGTCTCTCCAGTCTCCAGACGGCTTTTTCCAAACAAGTAAAAATTCATGGCATCGTACATATAAGCCAGACCGGCCAGCTGTTCATACCGTTCCGGTTCAAATTCCATCGAAAGCTCTGCCATGGCGCAGGGCTCCTGCTGACGGACAGCCAAAAGGCTTACCCGGTGCAGGGAATTTAAAGATTCCTGGCCGTAGAGGCGCAGCCATCCCGGCCTTTCGCTGAGGCTCATCTTGTCTTCCAGAGGCAGCCGCGGACTGGCATAGCCCAGCCTCAGGGCTGTGCTGTCAAAATCATCCCTGTCCGGTACAGGCTCAAACGGATGGGGAGCAATTCCCGCCGGTTCCTCTGCCTGCCTGAGAGCAAGCCTCCCGCCGTCCGCCATCCGAAGCTTCCCGTCCTGGAAGCATACCTTTTGAAGCGCAGTCTCCCGTCCTGTCAGACAGACCTGCTTCCCGTCCTCTGTCGTCCTGGCTCTTGCGCACAGATGGGCCAGATACCATTCTCCGTGGCCGGTATCCACCAGAGAGCCGTGGCCTGCTTTCTGAAGGCTGCGGGGATCGGAACGATCCGAAGTCACCACAGGATTCTCCTCCCACGCCTGAAAAGGCCCCCAGACGCTTCTGCTTCTGGCAGCAGTCACCTGGTGTTCATAGCCGGTTCCGCCCTCTGCCGTCAAAAGATAATACCATTCCCCTACATGGTACATGTGAGGCCCCTCCGTGTATCCGGCCTCTGTCCCGGAAAATACGGTTTTTACCGGCCCTGTCAGCTTTCCTGTAACAGGCTCATACTCCTGAACCGTAATCCCCTTAAATCCGTTTAACATATTTATCAGATATTTCTTTCCGTCTGTGTCATGAAACAAAGAGGGGTCAAATCCCACGCTGTTTAAATACACAGGCTCAGACCATTCCCCATAAATATCCTCTGTCCACACCAGGTAATTGTGAGTATTATAATACATCCCTTTTTTAGTCTTTACATCCGTATACACCAGCCAGAACCGTTTCCCGTCATAGCTCAGACAGGGAGCCCACACGCCGCCGGAAGTGGGATCTCCCGTCATATTTAACTGACTGAGCCGCCTTAAAGGGGACGGGATCTGCTCCCAGTGCTTTAAATCCCTGGAATGATAAATCCTGACCCCCGGCCACCATTCAAAGGTAGACACTGCAATATAAAAATCCTCTCCTGCCCGGATAATACACGGATCCGGGCAGAATCCCTTCAAAACAGGATTCAGAATCATACGTTTTCCTCCTTCGATCCATCTGAGCCTATTCTTCCAGGTCCTTCCCTGCCCTGATTACCAGCACCCAGTCATTATCTTCCGTAAATCTTGCCACCGGCTTAACCACTGCTTTGTCTTCTCCTGTAAACCTTCCGAAATAGCTGGACACGCCGCTTACCGGATCGAACCACCATCCATGAATTTCCCTGCCTGCAAACCGCCTTAAATCCACGGCAAACTCTTCTCCCAGGTAATCATATGCCAGAAGGAAATCCTCCCCGGCAAACACGGCAATTCTTCCGTACCGTTCCTTCTGCCCCGATAAAAGCAGCTCCTCCTCAGGACGCCCGTTCTGATAATCCACTGACTCCATCAGCCGTCTCAAATGCCCCATGTGCTCTGAACCCACATGATGTACAGATTCCTGCCACACCTGTTTCACACCATAAGCCCCCTTACAGGAAGCGCCGCAATAACACTGCTGGATAGCATTATCCCCATAAGTATGCCCCATAGCCCCCTGAAACACAGACCAGTAGGCATACCGGCGCACATCCCACTCTCTCCAGTACGGCTGATCCATCACATGGAGCCCCTGAAGAATCCACTCATAAGACGGCTCCCCGTCCACTGTAGGCTTCAAAGGCACACATTGATGATCCCTGTCCACATACCGCCAGTTATCCTCTCCAAAGAAGCCCTCCTTCATGGCATTATCATCCCATGCCCCAAGAGAAGCCTGATCATAACGCCTGTGCCCTGACTGAAACATATTAAAATCAAGCCAGGACTCATCATGGAACCACATAGAAGAAGAAGTCCGTCCAAACGGATGATACCCTATCAGCTTGTCCGGCGTTATCTCCTTAAACAATCTCCCTTCCCTTCTGTACAGCTCCACAGCCTCGCTTCCCCGGATATCTCCTCCCAGAAGCCAGATCACATTCGGACTCTCCCTGTACCGGTTCGCCACAAACTCCACATACCGGTCAATGTTATCCATATTTAAGGCGCCGCCTTTCACCACAGCCCCCCAGGAAGGAAGCAGAGCCATATAAATTCCCAGCTCCTCCGCCATCTTCACCACGCTGTCACAATGCTCCCAAAACTCCCGGCTCGTTACGTCCCTGTCCGAATCCGCCAGGCTGCTGACAGCCGTCCCGGGAATGCTGTGCATCAACACAGCCTGAATCACCGTAAACCCCTTATCTCTCCGATTCCTCAAATAAACGTACGATTCTTCCAGACTGCACCTCTGAAACAAAAGCCAGGCCGTATCTGCCAGCCAGAAAAACGGCTCCTTCCCATTACACAGATACCTGTGATTCTCACTTACCCTCAATACTCCCTTATCCCAATGCTTCATATCTATCCTCCACTCCCGGTCATATTCTATAATCTGCATTCTCCAGTTTCAGCCCCAGAAACAATCAGCTTCTGAAAGAGTCCCCCCGCCAAATACCTCAACAGGGAAACGGCCAAATCCCCTCATACTCTACCTGCCACTCTCCGTCCTTGGGAAATCCCGGCAGGCTCTCGCTGCCCGGATATCCGGCTGTCATAAGCGCCGCCGCCAAAAGAAGTGATCCATTTCCCGGCAAATACAACGGCAAATCCGCTCTCCCTTCCTGGAAATTATTTCCGCTGACCACATACCGGTTCTTAAACGTATCCATCAAAAGCAGCTGAACCGCCCTCTCCGGCTTCCCAAGCCTCACTGCCGTCATAGCCATAACCGCGAAATCCCATCCCCACAGAGTAGGATAATCCCAGCATTCCACCACTCTCTCAAGAGAATTTTCCATAATTTCCTTATCTGTTCTTCCCCCGTCCATCAACCCGTAAGCACACAGCATAGACGGATGATCCTGGGCAAACTTCCCATAGGTATCCGGACAATTATCATGAGCCAGATAACATCCGTCCTGAACCGCCATAGGCGCCATATGCTCTGCCACATGCACCCATGCCTCGGGAACCTGCTTCCCCAGACGTCTGGCCCATTCCGCTGCAATGTTCAGTGTAAGCCCCCAATACTCCACCTCAAAGGCCGGATTCTTCGTCACCATCGGCGCATGGTTCTCCTGAACCGGTATCACCGGCCCACGAAGCTCATACACTCCCCTGTTCTCGTCAAACACCGCAAAATCCACCATGAACTCTGCCGTTTCCCGAACCAGCTCATAATACTGCTCCAGAAACGCCTGCCCCTTTCCACAGGCATAAGCAATCTCCAGCATATAAATAATATGAGGCTGCTGCCAAATCAGCAAAGTAGCAATGGGAGAAGGACAGTCAATGCAGCTTTCCGCCACCATCTTGGGCCATCTGGCCCCCTTATACCCGTTTCTCGCCGCATTTTCCCTTGCCTCCGGAAGATGCTTTACATACCAGGACAGGCTTCTTTCCAGCAAATCCGTATGGCCAAACAGAGGAAGATAAGCCTCATGCCAGAAATACATTTCCAGGTGAGCCTTACCATACCAGCTGTTGCAGGTAAGCCCGGTCTCCTGAGGCGGCATACTTCCGGAAGACTGCAGCGCCAGAAGATACTGAGACAGCACGATTCTCCGTTCCAGCTCCAGGGCCCGGCCGTCCCTGCTCTTATGCAGGTCAATGACCCCGCCCTTTTCCCAGAAGTCTCCCCAGTATCTCCTGCTCTTCTCAAAAACAGCCTCGGTACTCATCCCCCTGAAGGTTTTCTCCGGTGCTTCAGCCCCCATACCCTCTCCGCTCTCCTCCCAGAAGAAAGCCGTAACCCCCATAGCTCCCTCTCCTGCAGGAACCGCCAGAAATCTGTGTCTCCCGGCCCTCTCGATTACACAGTTCTCCAAAGTCAGCCCCACATAATAGACATCCCTGTCCAACGTCCTTTTAAGCAGAGTCCATCCGTCTCTTTCCTCCACAATCTCTGTCACATGGGCCTCTTCCCTCTCCCAGTCACTGGCAGAGATATCCGGACTTCCATAGGGGAAGCATATCTCCGCCTCCAGCCCATTTCCCAGTGCCTCCGACTCAACCAGAAATGCCGTCCCGTCCGTCTCTCCCCCGCACGCCGTGGTCACCTGGCACGCCGCCCCGTCCAGGCAGAACCTGCTTTTTAAAATCCCCTCATACAAAACCAGCTCCTGGCGGATATCCGAAAGCCGGGAAGCCTCCACTGCCTCCCTGCCCATGGTCAGGCCAATCCGGGCCAGATTCAGCTTGTGGGGATTCTGCCTGACCCAGTCATAGATCTCTTCATTTCCTTTCTTTCTCTCCACCCCATAGCGAACCGTTCTCCCCTCAAAAGGATACTCCGTCATCTCCACATCCTTCAGGGTATATGCATACCGCCCATTACCTGCCGGCCTGGTATGCCATCCCCACTGCGCCATAGTACACAGAGGAGTAACCTTTTTATACTCCTCATATAAAGTCTGCATCCCCGTAACATCCGCCGTAAACGCAAAATTCCCATTACCAACAGACAAAGGCGAACTTTCATCCGCCTCTGTTAATATGGGATTGTGCCTGGTCACCAATTCTCTTCGATCAATTGCCATCATCTTATCCCCCTATTTTATTTTCATATACTTCTACGATTATCCCTTCAGGCCGGTAGAGCTTACGCCCTCCACCAACTGCCGGTTAAAGATCAAAAAGATTAAAAATACCGGAATCAAAGACAAGGTAGACATGGCAAACAGCGCGCCATAATCTGACTGTCCCGATGCATCCGCAAAATTCTTAAGCGCCACAGAAGCCGTCCATGTAACTGGTTTACTCAGATAAATAAGCGGCCCCATAAAGTCATCCCATTTCCAGTAGAACTGAATGATCAGCGTCGTAATAATCGACGGTTTCAAAAGTGGAAGGACAATTTTAAAATAGATCATATATTTATTACACCCGTCCACAAACGCCGCTTCATCCAGTTCCCTGGGGATTCCCTGGCAGAACTGCATCATCTGATAGATAAAAAATGCCTGCCCGCAGAAATGTGGGAAAATCAGCGGGAAATATGTCCCCACCACCCCCAGCGAATTATAGATCATATACTGAGGAATCAAAATCACCTGTCCCGGCAGCATCAGCGTAGCCAGCATACACCAGAACAGAATCTTCCTCCCTTTAAACTTCACCCTGGCCAGAGCATAAGCCACCATGGAAGAAGAAATCACCGTTCCAAGCGTAGACAGGGCGGCAACAATCAGGGAATTCCTGAAAAATGTCCCAAAAGTCACGCCGCTGTATCCCTTCCAGCCATTGGCCCAGTTTTCCATATGCCAGCCCAGCGTAGGAAAGAAGCTGGCAGAATGGTTTAAAATGTCATTGTTATTCTTAAACGCCCCCATGATCATCCAGAAAATAGGATAAACCATCAGGACACCAAAGCCGCCAATCAGCAGATGATATATAATTTTACCGATACGTCTCTTTGCGTGCATTCCCATTCCATGCCACCTCCTTAATCATCATTTCCTGCTTCATAGAACACCCATTTTTTCGATGTCTTGAAAATCACCAAAGTCACTGCCGAGATAACAATCAAAAGAACCCAGGAAAGAGCGCTGGCATATCCCATATCCTGATACTTAAAGCCCTGATTATAAATATAATACGCAATAAAATTCGTAGCATCTGCCGGCCCGCCCTGGGTGATAATAAACGCCTGGGTAAACACCATAAAGCCGGTAATGGTCTGCATCACCAGATTGTACAGAATCACCGGTGACAGACAAGGCAGAGTAATCTTGATAAACCGCTGGAATGCATTGGCTCCGTCAATCTCCGCCGCCTCATAGTATGTGGACGGAATCTCTTTAAGCCCTGCCGCAAAAATAATCATGGAAGATCCAAACTGCCACACCGTCAGAAGCGCTAAAGGAAACATTACCAGGGCCTTGTCTCCCATCCAGTTTAAACGGCCGATACCGATCAGCTTTAGAATACTGTTGATCATACCCTTGCGCGCAAACATCTGCTTCCACACAAGAGCAACGGCCACAGACCCTCCTACCAGTGAAGGCAGGTAGTAAACCGCCCGGTAAAGGCTGGCAATCTTCGTCTCTCTGGTCAAAAAGTAAGCCACCAAAAGAGCAAATATCAGCTTGGCGGGAACAGCTAAAACCACATAGATCAGCGTTCTCCACACAGAATACCAGAACTTGCTGTCCTCAAAAAACATTCTGGCATAATTGGCAAGCCCGATGAAATCCGAGTTTACAAAATTATAATTCGTCATAGAATAATACAGTGACAGCAGCATAGGAAACAGGGTCAGACCACAGAAGCCTATGATAAACGGAGCGGCAAACACATACCCTACCGCATTATCCGTACACATAATCTGCCGGAACGTCTTCTTCTCCTTCACCGCCGAATTTGCCTGATTCTTCATCCTTTTTCTCCTTTTAAGATAACAATTTGGACACCTTCCCTGTAACCCTTTTTAGAAAAGCGGCCTGCTGAA
>CAJUPP010000053.1:0-8024 GCA_910588325.1 uncultured Hungatella sp. | reverse complement strand
CTGCTGAAAGCAGCAGGCCGCTGGTCCCATTTTCCAAACGACAGCTAAAAATTATCTTGAGAAGGCAGAAGTTGCAAAATCAAATACGTTCTGTGCAGCCTGCTGGGCAGTAATCTCGCCTGCATTTACCTTGTCAAGCTGGCTCTTGAACTCATCCTTGATGGCAGCCTGCTGAGACGGCTCGTTGATAAATACATTCTTGGAATCTTCCCATCCGCCAACCATGCCTATGTAATTATAGATGTCTTTTTCCAGTTCTGTCAAAGAAGGAGACAATGCATCACGCACTGCACTGGTAACCGGAACGCCTCTCTCACCCAGAAGGATCTTGTTTGCCTCAACACTGTTGATAAAGAAGTTGATAAATGCGGCACAAACTTCCGGATACTCGGTCTTATTGTAAATTGCAAGGCCCTGAGAAGACTTTACAGCATAACCGGAAGGCCCGTCTGCAGTCATTCTAGGAAGGGTGGCAATCTTTAAAGTACCTACGCCGTTCTCCTCAGCTGCCTTGGCCATAGCCAGCACCTGATTGGAAAGCGCCCATGTCATAGCCGCATCGCCGGTAGCCACAAAGTTCTGCTCCGGAGCAGTCCCCATCTCATTTAACGCGCCGCGGTCCGGATAAGCGCCGCTTTCGGTCATTCTCTGAATCATCTCGATAAACGGAACCATGTAGCTTGGATCCTCGATCATCAGGCCGCTGTTGTCAGCCTTAAAGAAGTTTAATCCATCCTCATACTGGGGAACGCCGACAGTACATGCCCCGTAGAACTCTTCCAGAGAAGAAGAACCGTACTCGCCTGTCACTTCCTTAAGCTTCTCGGAATACTCCTCATAGTCTGCCCAGGTCCAGTTCTCAGCCGGTGCATCCAGTCCGGCTTCCTCAAACAGATCCGCATTGTAGATGATACAGTGGGCATTGGTTCCCAGGGAAATCTCCATCTGCATATCCAGATCATAGGTAGTTGCCAGGAATCCGTCGCTGATGTAATCTGTATTGATGGTTTTGTCCTCAATATAAGGCGTCAGGTCTGTAATCACCGCATTAAACTCTGCCCAGTTGTTGCCCAGCTGGAATACATCCCATACATCCTGTGCGCCGATAAGTGTTGGAAGCTTCTGGAAATATCCGTCGAAATCAGATGGTTCCATCTCTATGGTAACGTTAGGATACTTCTCCATAAACATCTTAACCACAGCTTCTGTTCTCTCATGTCTGGTCTGGCCTCCCCACCATGCAAAGCGGATGGTACATGGCTCTCCGCCGTTTAACTCTGCAGGGAATTCCACAGCTTCCGTACCTGAGCCTTCAGCCGCCCCCCCATTGTCCTCCGGGGCCTCGGCTGCGTCTGTCCCCTCTTTCTTTTCCTCCGCCTTGGTCTCCTCTGCAGCCTTGGTGGTCTCTGTACCGCCTGCTGCTGTGGTCTCCGCTTTTTCGCCGCCGCCGCATGCTGTCAGGGATAACGCCATAACTGATGCCATTGCCAGAGCTGTTGCTTTCTTCAATCTCATAAAATTCTTCTCCTTTTCTATAATTTTAACAATGTATGTCCTCCCGCTTCTGTTATGGATTAAATGTTAATTTAATTTTTGTAAATATTTCAGAAGCAATTCATTGTTTTACGATTTTTATTATAGAATCTTTCATCTATTATGTCAACTCTTTTTTAGATTTTCCTTATTTTAATGATTCAAAATTTATATTTTTACACAATTTACGGATAAAAATTGTATATTTTCTCTAAATCCGTTTTTTTATTTTTTTAAATCCGATTTTATTTTAATCTTATTTCTTCTTAATCATTAAATTCATTTCACTAAATTCAGTACAGCAACCTGATAGAACAGCAGCGAAGAGTGCCCAGCCATACATTGCAGCCAGATTTCGTCACTCACAGAAAAAAAGAACAGCAGCTTAAACCGCTGCCGTCCCTTTCTTTTTTTCATAAAACAACGCCAATTTGGCGAAAAGATCATCTAAGATAAGTCTGCTGTCCACCCGGCGGTAAACCCTGATAGGCCGGTTCAGCTTCGTGTGTACATAAGTCATATCCGACGTAATGAAAGGCGCCTCAACCCAGTCAAACTCAAACCGGTGCTCGTACAGGAGAAGCCCCACTGCCGGGCTGTCTCCCACCACCCAGGTCTCACCGGTACGGAAGGGACTGTTTCTGGGCCCTTCCTCGTTGGCATGTTCATCCAGCTGTTTCAGCAGATATTCTCCAATCTCACCATAAGGAGCCACCTTGTATTCCAGCTCTGCCAGAGAAAGAGGCATCATCTCATAGACATTCTTGGGAACCTGCCAGATTTCCATTTTACTCTGAAAAACCACATTGGCTGCATGAACATCATTTCCCAGATTAAATTCCACTCCGCCGTTGGGATACCTGCCGCCTCCGATCCAGATGGCCGTCATTCTGGACGCAATCCGCGGCTCCATCAAAAGGGCGCTTGCAAGGTCCGTAAGAGGCCCCAGGAAAATGGCAAACAGCGGCCGGGTATCCTCTTTCATGGCCTCCCGGACAATCAGCTTTGCTCCCTCGCTTACTGCTGGAGTATTTTTGTCCAAAATAGCATGTTCTGCACCGCGGTAAATCATATCTTTTTTGGCAAAGCCCATCTTGTCAAAGATAGTTTCCAGTTCCCGAAAACTTCTCTCCATGCCGTCCTCATGCCTTGTCCCATAATGGGCAGCTATCATCCCCACATTCTCAAATTTGGGACTGAGAAGGGCATGGACAATGGCAAACTGGTCATCCGCCTCATTCTTGGCATCCGTATCCACAATCAGCCTGACAATCTTTTCCTCCGGCACATGAAACTTATAATCCGTATATCTCATACAACTCCTCCTTATTAAATCCATGTACTCTCGGAGTCTCTTTGTGCCTGATTTTGTGAGATAATTTTTTGTCAGATGTGAATATGGCGGAAAATCAGCCAATCTGCCAATCTGTCACAAAAACAGGTGCAAGAAAGATTCCGAAAGTACATATCCGCAAAAAACCATCCCGGTTATCGATTATACGGTCATCCCTTCACTGCTCCGTTAGTCAGGCCCGAGACAAAATATTTCTGAAAATATCCGAATACAAGCATCAGAGGCAGAGTCACCATACAGATTCCCGCCGTATACTGTCCCCACTCTACCCCCATCTCTGTTTTAAAATTCAAAAGCCCTACAGGCAGCGTCTTTATGGTTGCATTGGAAGCAGTTGCAATATTGGCCCACATCAGCTCTCCCCAGTTCCCGATAAATGTAAATACCACAATGGTGGCTATGGCCGGCTTTACAAGAGGCAGCATAATATGAAAAAAGGCCTGAAATTCCGTGCATCCGTCAATCCGCCCGCTTTCAATGAGTTCACTGGGAATCGTCTCAAAATATTGTTTGATAATGTACATGGAAAACGGTATCTGCCAGGCAATGTAAGGCAGAATAAGCCCCATCCTTCCGCCTGTCAGATGAATCTTGCTCATCATGGAATAAAGAGAAATATAAATGGCAATTCCCGGAATAAAGTTAAATACCATAAATGCGCTGATAATCATATCCGCCTTGGGAATGTAAAGCTTTGCCAAAGCATAACCGCCAAAGAGGGCAATTACCGTGAGAGCCGCCACAGAAACACCTGTGATAAACACACTGTTGAAGAAATATGTTCCCAGCTTTCCTATGCTCCATGCTCTGGCATAATTGGCAATCTCAACCGTCTTCGGAAGGCCGAACAGATTCACAAAAAATTCTTTGTTTGACTTTAAAGACGTAAGAAACATAAAAAGTATAGGATACGCCACGATAAACGTATACAGTCCCAAAACCGTATAGGCAAGTATCTTCATGCCCTTATTCATGCCGAACATTCTGTCACTCATAGCTGCTCCCCCTTATCAGTTTCTTGGTGATAATCATGCCAATCAGCACAATCAGCACAAAAATCATACTCATCGCAGAGCCATAACCATAGTTATTAAAAGAAAATGAATTCTGCAGAATCCACAAAGGCATAACGATGGTCGATTTTGCAGGCCCGCCGTTGGTTAACGCCACCACTGTATCGTAAATTTTCAGGCCGCTCATGACGGCAAAAATAGTAGACAGCTGTACAAAAGACATTGTCAGGGGAAGAATGATTCTCCTGAATATCTGAAAATCCGAGGCGCCGTCAAGTCTTGCAGATTCAATCAGAGAACTGTCAATGCCCTGCATTCCCGCAAAACACAGCACCATGGTAAGGCCGATCTGTTTCCATGCCGAGACAAACAAAATACAGTTCAGCGCCGTCGCCTTATTGGTCAGCCATGCATGCTGCAGGCTCTTAAGCCCCAGGACCCCCAGAACATTATTCAGCACGCCTATCTCCGGCTCAAACACAAAGGCAAAGATAAAAGCTGTGATAATGGCCGGAATCATGCTGGGCGAAAACAGGATGGTTCTGAAAAAACCACCCCATTTTCTGCCTACATAGAGAAGGAGCCAGGCCATAAAAACGCCGATGAGCACACTGAAAAACGCAGATACCACGCCAAGATAGACACTGTTTCTGATAGCCAGCACAAAAGTCCTGTCACGGAACGCCTGAACATAATTGTTTATTCCGATAAATGTTCTGGGCCCGAACCCTCCCCATTCCTGAAAGGAAAGTACAAAACTGTCAAAGAAAGGTATCACTGCAAATATCAGATACGTCACAATGGCCGGCAGCAGGAACATAAATCCCACAACCATATATTTTTTCTCGATATTGCTCATTTTTCTCTTTGATTTCTTCATAGGCTTCACTGTTTTCCTTTTAATCTGCGAAAGCTTTTATGCCTTCGCCATCATCTTAATTTCCCTTTACCGTCATCTGTCTCAGATCTTCCAGCTGCTGCAAAGTATCCTCCACGCTGGTACCGGTACAGATCATACCGATCATATCGTTCTGAAGGAATGCGTTGATCTCAGAAGAAAGCCCCTGCATCTGCTTGTATCCCACAACATTGTCGCCTACCGTAGTTGCAAGAAGATCCTTCAAAATCTGGCTGTCCACCTTGTCCTGCATAGAAACCGTTGAAGGCAGTCTTCCGCTTTTGATAATCTCCTCGATACCTGCGTCGCTGGTGTAGTACTTCATAAACCGGACAGCCTCCTCCGGATGTTTTGCATTAGCCGGAATAAACAGGGCGTTGGTTACCGTATTCAGGGCATACTTTCCACCTTGCTGTACATAGGGGAATGGAAGGATACCCACTTCAAACTCACAGTTCTTCTCATATTCGCCTGCGTTGGATCCTGCGTCAAAAAGCATGGCAATCTTTCCCTGATACCAGGCAGCCTGGGTCTGATTCTTGGTGGAGGTCAAAGCGCCCTCTCCCGGATACCAGTATCCGGCATCGTAGACAGATTTCCAGTTCTCCAGGCATTTTTTAAGGCCTTCGCACTGTGTGAAATCACCCTTTCCGGTAATAAACTCTTCTATGGTTCCGTCGTTTGCCATATTCTGGTAAGCAAACTGAAGAAGCTGATGGTTCTGGCCGTTCCAGTTTCCCACACCGTAGACATCATTCTCTTTAAATATCCTGCAGGCCTCTACCAGTTCATCCCAGGTCTCAGGTATCTTTACCTCGTACTGTTCAAACACGTCTTTATTATAGAAGATAGTCTCAATAACCGGCTGATAGCTGACAGCATAATATTTCCCGTCAACCATGCCTGCGTCTATGTAGGCAGGAACAAACGTATCCTTCCACTGGTTGTTGTTTTCTGTCAGATATGGCGTCAGATCATAAGCCATATTGTCTTCTGTAAACGCATTGATCTGTGTCCCCCAGAAGAAACTGACATCCACCGGATCATTGGAAGCGATACCGGTCTTAATTACCTGCTCCGCATTGTCAAAATCCACAGGTACGATTTCTACCTTAATGTCAGGATTTTCTGCCTCAAAGCCTGCCACAATATTCTGATTGTATTCGCCGTCAGATCCATAGAAACGGATAACCGTCACATCCCCGCCGGCATCTTTTGCTGCTTCTGTGGAAGCTTTGTCTGCTGCCGCCTCTGATGCTGCCTGGGTTCCGGTTTCTGCCAAAGCCGCCGAGGTCTGGGTACCGGAATCTCCCTTCTCTCCCTGATTCGATCCGCCGCATCCGGCCAGCATACCTCCAAGCAAAGTAACTGTTAAGATTGCTGCTAATTTTCTCTTCACAATACTCCTCCTTCTGAATTTTAACTAAATTTTAGTTAAATTATTATTGAATATTTATTTATATAATACAATACTTATCATAGCATGTCAATATGTTTTGCCGAATATTTTATGGTTCATTTTCCCTTCATTTTTCTCTTTTCCTGCCTTCCCAGGTTTAAAAATATATAACAGACTGTAAACCAAAGAATCCTTTCCAGATAAAATTCTCCGATAAAACAGCCTGGTTTCCTGAATCTCAGCTTATTTTGTTTTTATTTTTCTGAATTATTAAAACTATTTTTTAATTCCCCAACAGCTTACCAACCCATGATTTTCCTATCTATTCTCTGTCAGGCCCTGCCAGTATAAGCGTCAAATCTGCTGTCACCATCTGGTTTTTGTCACTGCCTGCTTTCTCTTCCTCTTTCTCTGCCGTTGAAACCATAACCTGAGAAATCAGAGCGCTGGACTCCAGCTCCTCAGACAACTGTGTCATTGCAGTCACCCGTATATCTTCTATCACCAACTGGCAGATATTATCCTGGGTCTTCATACTCTCCACTTTCCCGTAAGCAAAAGACCTTTCCTCCAGCTGTTCCACTGCCTGGGCGCGGCTGACCAGGGCTGCCTCCTCCTCTGTCTGATAGGCAGCAAAATACTGACAATAGTCTTCCTCTGTCTGGGCATAGTCCTTGTTATATTCTTGATATCTTCTTAGCTCTTCCTTCTTAGCTCTTCCTTCTTATCATTCAGCTCTCCCCGGACATCGTTATTTCAACGGCCAGACAACACAGAAAAGCACCATTCCCCCGGCCAGCATCAGCCATAGGAAAAATACCGGCAGTATGCGGTCTAAATGTTATGCCGCACTTCCGCATACAGCCAGATTTACCGTCTCTTTTGACGGATATTTTTCTTTTCTCCCCATTTTTCGTTTTTTATATTGCAAATCCTGCTGTATACTCCACTGTTTGTTCTGCATTTGCTAATGAACTGTTCGCTGTAGTACTAAAAAGAATAAGGGGATATCAGAAAGGGAAATTCGTATAAGATATAGAGACAACCTGACAGAATCTCTTTCCCAGGCATGGGAAGAGAACAGTTATGAAAAACAAGAATATTTAAATACAGATTTTAAGTTGTTTCATTTAACAGACATTCCTGCAGAGGAATTGGAGTTTCATTACCATGATTTCGACAAAATCATTATTTTCCTGTCCAGCCATGTAGACTATGCCATAGAAGGAAGGACTTACCAGCTGATTCCCTATTACCCAAGCCTCTGTTTCCATCGTGCGTCAGATGCTTTCTCTTACAATCACCATAACTTGCATGTGTAAAAATGTTACTTTAAATCCCTCCATTTGTCAGGCAATTCATTCTATCAAACAAGGCAGAACACCTGTAAATGCTCTGCCTGTTATACTTACAAATACATTTTTGCTGTTTCTTCCGCCAAATGAAACTTCATGGCCTCATCCCCTGCTTTTACTGTTTTTTTATCATATCTCATACGAACAGGCCACAATATTTTTCAGTCCTTTAAAATAACCAGTTTATTCTGATAGCACTCCACAGACACGCTGCAGCCAATCTCAAATCCCCTCTGCTCCACCCAGTTTCCCTGCAGGATAATCTGCGGCACATTTTCCCGCTCTTTGTTGTAAATCTTATTCTCTTTTAATCGCAAGAGCCTCTGTTCTCTTTCGCCCTTACTTGTGATATGTCTCTCCATATCATACCTAAGTGCGAAAAATAGCCCTATATTATTCTGTCAAACAAAGCAGAGCACTTGAAATACTCTGCCTTGTCATACTCCTGCTCTTAGATGATGTGATATTCTAA
>CAJUPP010000052.1 GCA_910588325.1 uncultured Hungatella sp. | reverse complement strand
TTCACCCCAAGCTCCTGAAATAAGTCTTTGCTGATCCTGTCATTCTCAGCACACAATTTTCCCTGTTCCTGAAAGTACCCATCTCTGTTTTGTAAATAGCTCATCCTCTTTGCATCTCCTTTCCAATGTCTTCTTCTATCTTCCTGATTGGTTCTCAAACCACCCCCTTAAAGTCTTCCTGATTAATAACAGAAAAGTGCGTAGTTCCCTTGGGATACGCACTTTGTCTCCTCTGTTCATAGAAAAGAATCGCTGCATGTTTATAGTATATCATATTTTGGACCTGATGACTACCATTATATCTGCCGGATTTAATCGCCTGGATTTGCCTGGATTTAATCACGCAGCTGGTCCATGGGATCCTTACCCAGGATTCCTGGTTCTGTCATGGTATAAGGATTCAGAATGGTATCCAGCTTTTCCTTATTCATCAGACCCTTTTCCAGAATCAGATCCCGCACCGGACGTCCGGTGCGCAGAGCCTCCTTGGCAATATTGGAAGCCGTCTCATAGCCTACATAAGGACACAGAGCAGTAATCACACCGATACTGTTTTCCACCTGTTTATAGCAGTGCTCCTTATTGGCCGTGATTCCCACAATACAGTTGTCAACCAATGTTTTTACCGCAAATGTCAATGTCTCTATCGATTCAAATAAATTATAGAAGATAATAGGTTCAAACGCATTCAGCTCCAGCTGTCCTGCCTCTGCCGCCATGGTAATGGTTACATCATTCCCAATAATATTAAAAGCAACCTGATTAACCACTTCAGGAATCACAGGATTGACCTTACCAGGCATAATGGAGGAACCGTTCTGTCTTGCCGGAAGGTTGATCTCACCAAAACCTGTTCGCGGCCCGGAGGACATGAGACGCAGATCATTGGACATCTTTGACAGATTTACCGCGCAATTCTTCACAATCCCGGACACTGACGCATAGTTGTCAAGATTCTGTGTGGCATCGATCATATCATAGGACTGCACCAGCTCTTCTCCCGTCAGGGTGGACATATTCTTTACCACCCGGTGGAAATACTGTACATCCGCATTCAGCCCCGTTCCGATGGCCGTACCCCCCAGATTCAGACAGCGGATTTCTTCTTTGGCATTGTCAAAACGCCTGATGTCACGGCGGATTGCAGAAGCGTAAGCATGGAACTCCTGTCCCAGCCGAATGGGTACCGCATCCTGCAGCTGTGTCCTTCCCATTTTGATAACGGAATCAAACTCCTTTGCCTTCTCTAACAATGCGTCCTCCAGCCGCTTTAACTGTTCCTGGGCATTTGATAAAAGCTTTAAGGCAGCCATTTTGCCGCAGGAGGGAAATACATCATTGGTAGACTGGCCGAAATTCACATGGTCATTGGGATTAATCAGATTATAATCCCCTTTTTCCCCGCCCAGAATTTCAATTGCACGGTTGGCAATCACTTCATTCGCATTCATATTCAGAGAAGTTCCTGCCCCGCCCTGAATCGGGTCCACAATAAACTGGTCGTGAAGCTTTCCTGCAATGATCTCATCGCAGGCCTTGGTGATGGCCGATGCCCTCCTTTTGTCCAACTCCCCTACCTCAAAATTGGTGATGGCCGCCGCCTTCTTAATCTGGGCCACACTGTTGATTAACTCCGGATGCATTTTCAGTCCGGTAATATAGAAATTCTCATAGGCTCGAAGTGTCTGCACTCCGTAATACGCATCTGCCGGAACCTCTTTTTCTCCGATAGAATCATGTTCCAGACGATAACTCTTTTTCTCTTCCCCCATCTTATCCTCCTTACACAGGCAGCCATTCAGGCAGCCGCCCGCCTTCTACACTTCCAGTCACATTACTGTTCACAGGTACCCTGTGAACGTAACAGCATATGCCCATTTGAAATCGCCTGCGGCAATGGGACATATGCTTTGGCCCCATAACTGTATTGGCTCATAACGAATCAGCGGAGTGATTCGACATGAAGTGAACAGTAACCCAGTCAGAACCTTCTATTGACTTCAGTATAATTCTCCGCTACAATATTTTCAAATACTTATAATATCATACTTACTATAGATATTTATCTATATCATGGAGGCACATATCGATGTTTCAGGGAATGCACTATGTCTATGAAGTTTACAAAGAAATGAATTTTTCCAAGGCTGCAAGCAACCTGTTTATCAGCCAGCCCTCTTTGAGCGCCGCAGTTAAAAAGGCGGAAAATCAAATTGGCTTTCCGATTTTCGACCGCAGCTCCAACCCTATTCAGCTTACCGAATTGGGAAAAGAGTACATCCGCTCCATTGAAACTATTATGGAGATAGAAAACAGCTTTCAGAATTATGTCAATGATATGCGGGAATTAAAAAGCGGCTCTGTCTCCATCGGCGGAACCAACCTGTTTGCCTCCTACGTGCTTCCGCCCCTTCTTTCCCGCTTTACGGAACGCTATCCGCAGATCCATGTGCATCTGACAGAGGCTACCACCTCTGAACTGACCAAACGTCTTTTTTCCGGATCTCTGGATCTGCTGATTGACAATCAGAGCATGGAACCGTCTATCTATGGAAAAAGCTTCTTCTGTGAAGAACATCTTCTTCTGACAGTCCCTGCCCTGTTTGCCTCCAACCACAGCCTGACCGGCTATGCCCTCACCGCGGCTGATATCCGCCAGAACCGCCATCTGGACTCCTGCATTCCTCCGGTTCCCCTGGAAGATTTTCGAAGCGAGCCCTTTCTCCTTCTGAAGGCCGGAAATGATACCAGGAAGCGGGCTGACCGTATCTGTCACAATTCCCATTTTCAGCCTCAGATTAAGCTGGAACTGGAACAGCAGATCACGGCATACAGCCTGTCCCGCTACGGTATGGGTATTTCTTTCAGTTCCGACACCCTGATCCGCCATGCACCGGAAGACGGGCGTCTGGTTTATTACAAACTAAATCATCAGGAGGCATCCAGAGAGGTGAATTTCTATTACAAGCGCAAACGCTATATGCCTAAAACCGTCAGTACATTTTTAGAGATGATTTAAAAAAATGAAATACATAATTTACAAGGGACTTGATGAAACTACTTCTTAATGGTATAATTTTTCTAATATCTTAATCAACTTCAAGGAGGAACAAATCATGAAATATGTATGCGATGTATGCGGTTGGGAATATGATGAAGAACAGGGATACCCGGAAGGCGGAATTGCCCCAGGCACCAAATGGGAAGATGTTCCGGAAGATTTCCAATGTCCCTTATGCTTCGTAGGAAAGGATCAATTTTCAAAAGCGGAGTCATAAGATATCAGATGAACTAAGGCTTTTCGCTACACAGGATTCTCGCTGTAGAGCGTACTTGTAAAAAACGGCTGCCTCACCGTAAGTAACCTTTCGGTGAAGCAGCCGCTTTTTCTTACTTTATCTTAATACTGCAGTTCTATCTTATTCATTCCCATACAGAGCCACCAGCTTGGACAGATACTCATATCTCTCCTTAGCCTCTTGCTCATTCTTAGCAAACAATTTCGCTGCTCTCTCCGGATTCTTCATAGCCAGAGACGCATAACGAACCTCGCCCTTTAAGAAATCCTGATATCCTTCCATCTTCGGAGCCTTGCTGTCCAGAGTGAACTTGTTCTCAGCAGCAGGATTGAAGCGGAAGTTGTTCCAGTAACCGGTCTCAACAGCCAGCTTCTCCTCAGTCTGAGCCTTGCTCATGCCCTTCTTGATACCGTGGTTGATACAAGGAGCATAAGCCAGAATCAGGGATGGTCCCGGATAAGCCTCTGCCTCGGCGATAGCCTTAACCGTCTGAGCCATATCAGCGCCCATGGAAATCTGAGCTACATATACATATCCATAAGACATTGCAATGCTTGCAAGGTCTTTCTTCTTGGTCTCTTTGCCGCCTGCAGCGAACTGAGCCACAGCACCTGTCTTGGTAGCCTTGGAGGACTGTCCGCCGGTATTGGAGTAAACCTCGGTATCAAATACCATGATATTGATATCCTTGCCGCTTGCCAGTACATGGTCTACGCCGCCGAAACCGATATCATAAGCCCATCCGTCGCCACCGAAAATCCACTGAGACTTCTTGGCCAGGAATGCTTTGTTGGCAACAATATATTTGCAGGTCGGGCAGTCAATACCTTCCAGAACCTGAACCAGCTTGTCAGTAGCAGCACCGTTGACAGCACCGACACCGAAGCTGTCCAGCCACTCTTTACATGCAGCCTTCACCTCTTCGCTTGCCCTGTCGTCAGCAGCTACGGTCTCAACCTTCTCCTTCAGCTCATCGCGGATTGCGTTCTGAGCCAACAGCATACCGAAACCAAACTCTGCGTTGTCCTCGAACAGGGAGTTATCCCATGCAGGACCCTGACCCTTGGCGTTCACAGTGTAAGGTGTGGACGGTGAGGAGTTGCCCCAGATAGAGGAACATCCTGTTGCGTTGGCGATATACATTCTGTCGCCAAACAGCTGAGTGATCAGTTTTGCATAAGGAGTCTCGCCGCAGCCTGCGCATGCGCCAGAGAACTCAAGAAGGGGTTTCTTAAACTGGCTTCCCTTTACGGTAGCCTCCTTAAACTTGGCAACCACATCCTCTTTTACAGGTACAGTCTGGCCAAAGTCAAAGATCGGCTGCTCATCCAGGTGATCCGCCAGCTTGTCCATAGTAAGAGCTTTCTCGCCCTTCTTGCCAGGACATACGTTGGCACAGGAACCGCAGCCGGTACAGTCAAGTGCAGAGATGGAGATTGCAAACTTGTACTGCGGCATGCCGGTCATTGCCAGCATCTTCATTCCTTCCGGAGCCTTGGCTGCCTCTTCCTCGGTCATGGCAACCGGACGGATAACAGCGTGAGGACATACGTAGGAACAGAAATTACACTGGATACAGTTGTCAGGATTCCAAACCGGTACATTTACCGCAATACCGCGTTTCTCAAATGCGGAGGAGCCAGATGGTGTGGAGCCGTCCACATAATCTTTGAATGCGGATACAGGCAGGGTGTTGCCCTCCTGAGCACTTACCTTGGTCTGTACGTTGTTGACAAAGTCGATAACGTCTTTTCTTCCCTCGGTCACTACCTTGTAGTCAAGGCCTTCGTCCTCGCAGTTCTTCCAGCTGTCTGGAATCTCTACTTTTACCGCGCCCTGTGCGCCTGCGTCGATAGCTGCCCAGTTCTTCTTAACCACATCCTCGCCCTTGCGGCCATAGGTCTTCTGTGCGGCATCCTTCATCAGCTCAATAGCCTTCTCCTCCGGGATAATGCCGGTCAGCTTGAAGAATGCGGACTGTAAAATCGTGTTGATTCGGGTCGGACCCATGCCAGTCTCGATACCGATCTTCACACCGTCAATGGTATACAGATTGATATTGTGATCAGCAATGAATTTCTTCATCTGTCCCGGAAGATGTGTCTCTAACTCTTCTGCATTCCAGGAGCAGTTCAAGAGGAAGGTACCGCCGTCAACCAGCTCCTGAACCATGTTGTACTTTCTCACGTATGCCGGATTATGGCATGCCACGAAGTTAGCCTTGTGGATCAGGTAGGTGGATTTAATCTTCTTATGGCCGAAACGTAAGTGGGACATGGTTACGCCGCCGGATTTCTTGGAGTCGTAATCAAAATATGCCTGCGCATACATATCTGTGTTGTCGCCGATAATCTTGATGGAGTTCTTGTTGGCGCCTACAGTACCGTCTGCGCCCAGACCCCAGAACTTACAGTTGGTGGTTCCCTCGGGGGTGGTTACCAAAGGAGCACCCAGTGTCAGAGACAGATTCGTTACATCATCTTCGATGCCAATGGTGAATCTCTTCTTCTCGCTGTTTCCATATACTGCAACGATCTGAGCCGGCGTGGTATCTTTAGAACCTAAACCATAACGGCCGGAAAGGATCTCAACGCTGTCAAACTTGCTGCCCTTAAGAGCTGCAACAACATCCAGATACAAAGGTTCTCCAAGGGAACCTGGCTCTTTGGTTCTGTCAAGAACAGAAATCGTCTTTACAGTATCCGGAAGTGCATCGATGAGAGCCTGTGCACAGAATGGACGGTACAGACGAACCTTAACAACGCCCACTTTTGCGCCGCTTGTCTTTACCATATAATCAATGGTCTCTTCGATAGTATCATTTACAGAACCCATAGCCACAATCACATGCTCTGCATCTTCTGCACCATAATAGTTGAACAGCTTATAATCTGTACCGATCTTAGCGTTAACCTTGTCCATATACTCCTGCACAACTGCCGGCAGAGCATCATAATAGGGATTGCAGGCCTCTCTTGCCTGGAAGAAGATATCCGGGTTCTGAGCGGAACCTCTCTGACACGGATGGTTTGGATTCAGGGCATGCTGACGGAAAGCAGCGATAGCATCCCAGTCTGCCATCTCAGCCAAATCATCATAATCCCAGGCCTCAATCTTCTGAATCTCGTGGGAGGTACGGAAACCGTCAAAGAAATTGATAAACGGAACCTTGCCCTTGATTGCAGACAGATGTGCAACTGCTGTCAGGTCCATAACTTCCTGAACGCTGGATTCACACAGCATAGCGCAGCCGGTCTGACGGCATGCGTATACGTCAGAGTGATCGCCGAAAATGGATAATGCATGGCTTGCCAAAGCACGGGCAGATACATTGATAACACCTGGAAGCTGCTCGCCGGCAATCTTGTACAGGTTGGGAATCATAAGTAACAGACCCTGTGAAGCGGTGTAGGTAGTGGTAAGAGCACCTGCTGCCAGGGAGCCGTGTACAGCACCTGCTGCGCCTGCCTCGGACTGCATCTCCGTAATCTGAACAGTGCGTCCGAAGATGTTCTTTCTTCCTTCCGTTGCCCACTCGTCCGTATGCTCAGGCATAACGGAGGATGGGGTGATGGGGTACATGGCAGCTACTTCGGTAAATGCATACGAAGCATGAGCAGCAGCCTGATTACCATCCATGGTTTTCATTTTTCTTGCCATTTGATTTTCCTCCTACAAATGTGAATATTGCATAGTGAAGTGCGTGTCAGATATGACACGCACTGACCTATTTATTATTATAACAACAATTCCTGTTTTTGCAAAGAAAAATTCAATAAATTCACGTACTATTTTTAAAACAATCGTAACAGTTTTGATAACCTCTGATCCGTTACAGGCAATCCCTTTTCAGGAACATTGCACAAGGCTTCTGTCAAGAAAATATTTCAGCGCTCCAATCATATTGGAATCGTTGTGATATTTGCATTCAACTACCTGAGGCTTTGGAACCGGGAAGGGGCAGAGGGAATGATAGTAGTTTAAATTTTTCCTGATAGTGTCTAAAAACAATGGCTGTCTGCTGATTCCTCCGCCAATGGCAAAACATTCCGGGTCATAGACAGACTGAAGATTGATAATCATGTAGGCAATGTCCCGTGTAAATAAATCCAGCGCCCACAGTGCAGCTTCATCTCCTTCTTCTGCCCATCGAAACACGTCAAAGCTGGTAATACTCTCTTTGTCCACGCCTTTCACAGATGCCGCCAGGCTTACCAGTCTGCGGTTTCCGCTGCGGCATGCCCAAGAATTCTCCATCTGATCAAACTCCCGGTTCATCATAATCCAGCTGAACTCTCCTGCGGAAAAATGCTTTCCCATATGTACCTTTCCGTCTTTTATGAGAGCGCCTCCCACTCCGGTGCCAAACACCAGCACCACCGCATCCTTACAGTCTGTCAGCGCCCCCCATCCTGCTTCTGCAAGGGCCGCACTCTTGGCATCGTTCATCAAGGTAACCGGTACATGGCATCTCTTTTCCATCTCCCGGGCCAGCGGAAGTTCCTTAACAAAGTCCTCCAGGGCTCCTCCGGTGATACAGATACCGTTCTGACTGTCAATTACCCCCGGCACCGACATGGCAATGCCGGAAACCTGTCCCTCAAAAGGCTTAAAGATCTCCTCCAGAGTCTTCAGATAACACTCCAGCCCTTCATAAGGCGTTTTGACGGTTCCTCTGGATGAAATATTTAATGCTTCATCCAAAACCGCATGTTTAATGGAACTTCCGCCCACATCAATACACAGATATTTCTCGCTCACCCTGTTTCCCTCCTGCTTCACAACAATCCCTATATGAATTTTTCCTGTGCCATTTTGTCAGTTCATACTTTATCCCACAATCAAACGATTAATCTTCCGGCTTTGGAGCTGCTAACTGGGACTGATCCCCTCCCGGATTTCCCGGCCATATGGGCATAACCTCGTCCGATGGCTGTACATTCCCCGGCCCTTCTCCAGGACCAACCGGCGAAGGCTCTGTCTGCTGGGGAATGGGACTGCTTGCCTGAGTCGGATTCTCCGTTGCCACAGTTGTCTCTGCCACAGAAGCTTCAGAGGATTCGGAAGATTCCGTAGGAACAATCGTCTCTCCGTTTTCATTTACCATAACATCGGAGGAATTACGCCTTATGACAGGATTATGTCCCTTATAAGTAACCGTATGATCCACCTCATTGCTGACAATCTCTCCGTTTTTCTTGACGATCAGCCTGGTCTCCCAGCGGCTTCCCTGGCTTCCATTAGACTTCACTACCTCCGTACCTGGTGCAATGGTCTGATCCTCCTCATAAGTAGGAGCGGGAAGATCCAGATCCTCTATCTTTTTCGATTCCAGTTCATGAGTCACCCCGTCCTCCAAAACCGGAATTCCGTAAATAGACACGGTCACCGTCTGATTACTGTACGCCGCACGGATTCCGATAGCTGCGCTGGAGGTATTGATAAACTTAAATTCAGGACCGCCCCAGCTTACAGTGGCGTCCATTCCGGGAGTGACATAGGAGGGAGCAAAGGTGTGGGAGCGGCGGACCGAAACCTTAAGGCCTGCCCGCACCACGGCATTGTAAAGCGTCGTGGATACCTGGCACACACCTCCGCCGATCTCTTCCACCACTTCGCCGCCGCTGTAGGCTGCCGCACCCTGATATCCTTTTTCTGCGGTACGCTGCCCCACTACCTCATTGAAAGACATCTCCTGTCCCGGATAAATGATGGTTCCGTTCAATGCCTCTGCTGCCAGGCGGACATTGGTGTTTCTTTTACTGTTAGCCGTGGTATTCGTCGTATATTTTCCTATGGTCTTATACTTTTCTTTGGCAACGGATATTGGGATCTCCGGCTGCACCTGGCTGGCTGTTGCCGTAATCTCCGCTGTAAAGTTCTTGGAACTCAACGCATTCTGAATCTCTGACGCCAATTTTTCCTCATCAATGGCAACGCCAACTGCTTCTCCCTCGAAAACAAAGGAATCACTGGCTGCATCATAGCTGGAGATGGATCCGTTCTTCGCCGATTTATTCCAAAGCTTCTTCATCTCCTCTACCTGGGCATAAACCGCCTCTTCCATACCGGAAGTATCCAGCAAATACCTCTCATCAGGCTCTCCTTTGTAGATCTCCTCTAAAAGATCATTTAATTTTCCCTCTAAAAGGTTCGCCACCTCATAAACCTGATCCTGGTAATGCACCTTCATCCCCCAGGTATATTTCTTCAAAATCTCCTGTCTGGCTTCCTCCCTGGACATTCCGGTGATGGTAATCCCATCTACCGTGACCTCCTTCACCAGTTCAGTCTCCGGCTCCGTGGTCGTCTCATTCTCCGTGGTAACCACTGCCTCCCTCTGCTTTCCTGATTTCAGGCCGTACACTGTGGCTGCGATGACGATCATCAAAACCACTCCCACTGCTGCGATAATACCATAATTGGGGGTACGCCGTCTCTTTCTCCGATGATGCGAGGTCGTGCTGCTCCTATATGCTCTCTGACCCTGATAATTAGAAGTATATCTTGTTGTTGACTGTCTTGACCTTCCCCGATCATACTGATAGCCGCTGCGGCCAGAAGAATTCCTGCCATTGCCGGAACGATTTGTTGTACTCATATTCTCACTCACCTGTCTCACTTCGTACTGTATCCGGTGTGATCCAACTAAACTTGCCTTCCTGTTTCATGCAGGAGAAAGGATCATACCGACTATATCAGTATACCATAATCTCCGCAAAATGGAATCAGTTTTTTCCCATTTTACTAATTTTCCAGAATGTGTTACTATACTATTACTAAACTATTTCAAAATGGAGAAAAAAGCATGAACTATGTAGATTTACACGTCCATTCCAACGCATCTGACGGCACTTTGTCTCCCTCAGAGGTGGTGTCCTATGCTGTTTCCAAACAATTAAAAGCCATAGCCCTTACTGATCACGATACCACCCGCGGCATCCCGGAAGCCAGGAGGGCTGCTGCCGATTCCCCCCTGGAACTGATTCCCGGCATCGAACTGTCCTGTTTTTATGCTGACACGGAAATTCATATCTTAGGCTTGTACATTGATGATGCCTGCCCTGCCTTAAAGGAAGGGCTAAACCATCTGGTACAAATCCGCAAGATGAGAAATGAGACCATGTTAAGCCGGTTTCAGGAGGATGGATTCGATATCACCCTGGAAGATTTAAGACATGGTAATCCGGATACGGTCATTACCCGGGCTCATTTTGCCAGAGTTCTGACAGAAAAAGGCTATATCCCATCTATGGACAAGGCCTTCACCAAATATCTTCAATATGGCGGCCGCTACTGCAATCGCAAAGAGGTTGTGACTCCTGCTCAGTCCATGGAGCTTTTACGCCAGGCCGGGGCTTTTCCCTGTCTGGCCCACCCCATGCAGTACCACCTGGGATATTCACAGATTGAAACCCTGGTTTCCCAGTTAAAAGATATGGGATTAAAAGGTCTGGAAATATATCACTCCTCCCAGAATCCATATCAAAGTTCCAGGCTAAAGGAGATCGCGAAGAAATTCAGCCTCCTTCCATCTGGCGGCTCTGATTTTCACGGCGCCAACAAACCGGACTTTGATATGGGAACCGGACGGGGAGGCCTGCGGATCTCCTACGCTCTGTTAAAAGACATTAAAACCGCCCATTTTGAAAAAAATCTACAATCGAAAAAATTTTGAAATTTTTGGAAACTGTGGCAAGCAGAAACTCATATGATGGAGTGTAAACAAAATCTTTGGAGGAACATAATATGAGTGATTTAGCGGCAACAAATTGTGGTTGTGAGTGTACATCAGGAGGCAACAGCGGGTGCAACATTATCTTTTTGATTCTTCTGCTTTGCTGCTGTGGCGGAAACAACTTCGGATGCTTTGGAGGCGGCAACTGCGGATGCAATACTGGAAACGGATGCGATATCATCTGGATTCTTATTCTTCTGTGCTGCTGCGGAGGCAGCGGATGCTTCTGCTGCTAATACGTTTCTTCTCCTTTATGGGCTGCCCTTCTCCTGGCAGCCCATTTTCCTGTCTGTAAATTTCAAACTGTTTACTTTTCCTTAGAACAGCATCCCCAGTTTTGACAATCATTTCCGTCCCTGTTTCCTGACCTTCCAAAACCGTTCTTTCCCTGACTCCCTCTGCGCCAGTCTCTTTTGTAATTTCCTTTCATACAGTCCTCGTCAACCTCATATACCGCATTGCCATCTATAATCAAATGGGACGACATCGCATAAGTCCTCCAAAAGATTTCATTTTATTATTATGATATGCGTCATATTTTCCAGGTTCCCCACATACACTGTGTCAAAGAACCGAAAAGCAGGCCATTTATGAATGACGAGCCAACCATGAAACTTACCGATTTTGATTATCTTACTGGTGACCATCATCTTCAGATGCTGAAAGCCGCCCTTCCATATGTAAGCGTATCAGAACAGAAGCTTCTGTCCATCCTTGTAAAATGTCAGGAGCTTAGCCGCACCATCTCCCTGTTTGATGACGAGGAGGCCGCCACCCTGGGGATCTGTTCCCTGGACGAATCCGCCCCCCGCTCTCCACTTGACATGCTGACGGCTATCAAACCCTACGGAAATACCAACGAGCAGGATTTTATCGACATGATCTGCAATTTCATCCAGGGATTTCGGCTGAACAATCAGTTCCAGGAAATGCGGGCACAAAATGCAGCCCCGGGAGCAGACACATCCTCCTCTCTTGGCCGGCTGCCCCTGGAACAGCTGAAAGCTTTCCTGTCTCCGGAGCAGCAATCCCGGCTGGACAACATTACCCTGCTAATGCAAGCGTTCCAGCAGTTTGCTTAAGGAAGAATGTGTTCCGATGACTTGGCAGGCGACGCGTCAGCGGCCCGTGCCGATTCCAAACATAATTAGGGGGAATTATTTATGAATGAAGATTGGAAGAAAGATCCCCGGATTCAGTCCATGAATCCGGAGAAAGTGGAATTTCTGTCAAGGCTGACTGCCGAAATCCAGAATACGCCCAAAAATCAGTTATTAAACAAATTTTTATCTCTGTCTCTGGAGGCCAGCCAGAACGGCATCTCCTTCTCCAACCAGGAGACTGATCTTATGACGGGTATATTGATGAATTACATGAATCCTGCCGACAAAGGAAAATTAAATCTGCTGCGTACACTATCTCAAAAATTAGCATCCAGGCAAAGCTGAAATTCAGCCGCCTGGATGCCTGTTTTAAATATTGCTCTTTGCTGTCCGAAAAACCAGAACCGCTCCTGCCACAGCCGAGGCGACAGCGACCATAAGCATTGCCTGGATTCCGAAGATATCAATAATCGCTCCTCCTATGGTGGAACCGATAACCGCTCCCATGGTACTGGTCATGGTCATGTAAACCTGACCTCTCACTTTGTCGTGCTCTTCCATCAGGCAGTTGATGTAATACACCGATGCCACGGAAAACAGCGCATATCCCAGCATCTGAAATGCATGGGCTACATAGATCCCGGCCATGCTGGTAAATACGAAAACCCCAAGGATCTTCATCACAAAAAATCCGCCGGAAATCTTTAACCAGGTGCCGCTCTTTAGTTTTCTTACCATCTCCACAAATAGAAACATGGTAGGAACCTCACTGATAGCCGCTACCGCCAGTGCAATCCCCATGGAAGTGCTGTCCCCGCCTTTGCTCTTAAGTATCTGGAACAGAAAATTGCTGATAAGCCCATAGCCGGTAAAGACAAGGGTCCATCCCACAATATGGAGAAAGAATTTGGGGTACCGGCTAAAAAATGCACGGCCCGAAGTTTAAAGAACTGCCCCGGTTTATGCTCTCCATTCCCATGGCGCAGACCAGAGGAAGGGCCACCTGAAACAGCACCCTCAGCGTGCTGTACACAATGGCTATCACCCCTTTATTGTGTATCACCACCAAAATGGATGCCAGGCCTGCAATAGCCAATCCAAGAAGCAGGCACATGCTTCGCAGAGAAATCCTTTCGCTTTTATCTACCATCCCGCCTACCCAGGGCTGCATCACTGTAGATATGGCCCCTGCCAGACCAATCAGCACTCCAATCTGCGTGTTGGAAAATCCCTCCCCCAGAAGATAAACGCTGGCATAGGAGGAAATAATACAGCTGCTCATCCAGTAAGCTGCCTGTACCAGGGCATATTTTGCGGTAATGGAACTGATGAATTTTTTCATTATAAGAATGGGCATTCTCATTGCATTTATCCAAAATTTCCTTCATGACTTTCCAGGACTGTTCAAATTTCTTTTCGAATGTCAGAGTCCAGATTCATAAAACTTCTCTCCTTTTTGCTGCAAACCCCTTTGCCTCATACTGCACGCCCGGCAGTCCATTTATTTCTGCACAATATTAATAATCTTCTTTGGAACATAGATTTCCTTCACAATGGTTCCGGTAAGCTTGTCAGCCACCGCCTCTTTTCCTGCCGCAATAGCCTCCTCTTTCGACGCCTCCGCCGAAATCTTCACCACAGCTCTTGTCTTCCCGTTTATCTGGACAGCGATCTCAATCTCATCTTCCTTCATGGCCTCTTCATCGCACTCTGGCCACTGGGCATGGAATACGCTGTCTGTCCCGCCTAACTGCTGCCACAATTCCTCTCCGATATGAGGTGCAAAAGGAGCTAAAAGCACCACAAAAGTCTTCAGTGTCTCCTTGTCAATTCCGCCTTCCTTCTTCGCCAGGTCAATAAACTTGTTGTTGTATTCCATGAAACCGGAAATTACCGTGTTTAAATTGAATTGGCTGAAACGCTGTTCGATATCAAAAATCAGTTTATGGCGCAGACGCAGCATCTCTCTGGATGGTTTCAAATCCTTATCTTTGCTGTCCATCACCAGGTTCCAGAAACGGTTTAAAAATCGGCTGACACCCTCAATTCCTCTGTCATCCCACTCCGCATCCAGTTCCGGCGGCCCTACGAACAGCTCATACATCCTTAAGGAGTCACAGCCGTAATCCCGCACCAGATCGTCCGGAGAGACCACATTTCCCTTAGATTTGCTCATCTTGATTCCGTTCTTTCCGGTAATCATACCCTGGTTAAACAGCTTCGTAAAGGGCTCGTCAAAATCAATGGCTCCGATGTCATACAAAAACTTGGTGTAAAATCTGGAATACAACAGGTGAAGCACCGCATGCTCCACGCCGCCGATATACATATCTACCGGCAGGTACTTGTCCGCTTTTTCCTTGGACACAAGCTCCTTGTCATTGTGGCTGTCCACATACCGCAGGAAATACCAGGAGGAACCTGCCCACTGAGGCATGGTATTGGTCTCTCTCTTGGCCGGACCGCCGCACTGAGGGCAGGTACAGTTCACCCACTGGTCAATGGCAGCCAATGGAGATTCGCCGGTTCCAGTAGGCTGATAGCTCTCTACCTTGGGCAGCTTAAGGGGAAGTTCTTCCTCCGGCACTGCCACATTGCCGCACTTCGGACAGTGGATAATGGGAATGGGTTCGCCCCAGTAGCGCTGTCTGGAGAATACCCAGTCTCTCAGCTTATAATTTATAGTCTTTTTGCCTAATCCTCTGGCCTCAATGATGGCGGGAGCTTCCCTCTTTAACTCTGCCGACTCCCTGCCGTTCCATTCGCCGGAATGAATCATGATTCCGCTGGCCTCCGTGTAGGCCTCGGTCATATTCTCGATCTCCTTGCCATCCTTGGCAATCACCTGGATAATCGGAATGTTAAATTTCTTCGCAAACTCAAAGTCTCTTTCATCATGAGCCGGCACACACATGATAGCTCCGGTACCGTAGTCTACCAGCACATAATCAGACAGCCAGATAGGTATCTTGGCGCCGTTTAACGGGTTGATGGCATAGCTTCCCGTAAAGACGCCGGTTTTTTCTTTATCCTGCATTCTGTCTACATTGGAGCGCATGGAAGAATCAAAAATGTATTTCTCCACTGTCTCTCTGGTCTCGTCCGTAGCCAGTTCTTTCGCCAACTTATGCTCCGGAGCCAGAACCATGAAGGTAGCGCCGTAAAGAGTATCCGGTCTGGTGGTGTAAATCGTAATCTTCTCGTCTTTCCCGTCTACCTTAAAATCCACCTCTGCGCCGTAGGATTTGCCGATCCACTCAGTCTGCATCTTCTTAACCTTCTCCGGCCAGTCCAGTTTATCTAAGTCTTTTAACAGACGCTCTGCGTAGGCAGTGATTTTTAACATCCACTGACGAAGGTTCTTCTTGGTTACCGCGGCACCGCACCTCTCACAGCAGCCGTTTACCACTTCTTCGTTTGCCAGGCCGGTTTTACAGGAAGGGCACCAGTTGATGGGGAACTCCTTCTCATAAGCCAACCCCTTCTTGAACATCTGCACAAAAATCCACTGAGTCCATTTGTAAAATTGGGGATCTGTAGTGTTGACCTCCATGTCCCAATCATAAATGGAAGCAATCTGGTTAATCTGTTTTTTAATGTTCTTTACATTCTCCGCAGTGGAAATCGCCGGATGAATCCCCATCTTGATGGCGTAATTTTCCGCCGGAAGGCCGAATGCATCCCACCCCATGGGGTGGATCACATAATGCCCCTTCAAAATCTGATAACGGCTCCACACATCAGAGATTACATATCCTCTCCAGTGCCCTACATGCAGACCGCTGCCTGACGGATACGGAAACATATCCAGACAGTAATATTTGGGCTTCTTGCCGTCGTTTACATTGATTGGGTTCTTCTCCCAATTCTCTCTCCACTTCTTTTCTATGGCGCTGTGATTGTATGCTGCCATGGTTTTCCTCCTTTTACTTTACTGGGTATTTTTGCAAATGCAGAATAAAAATACGCCTCTATCCCAACGATAGAGACGCAAAAATCATCGCGCGGTACCACTCTAATTCATGCTTTCACATGCACTCGACAGGGTAACTGTTACCCACTTCCTGATAACGGACGGACGCCGGCTGATGCCTACTTGGGAAAACAGCGTAACGGCGAATTCTGTGCTGCCGCTCTGAGTTCCTGTTAAGCACGCTACTCCAAGGCCAGTTCACAAAGGTTTCTGCAGCCGCCTTCCACCGCCCGGCAGCTCTCTGTATGCGTCTCCTCTGCTACTCTTCCTCTTCCTCGTATTTTGACTGCTTATAAATTTAGCACATTTATTTTTTTCTGTCAACAAGGAAAGTGGCGGAGGCAGCGCCGTTTTTCCCGAATATGCCACAAGTTCTATCATGTGTACAGCGGATACTTCCTGGCAAATACTTCATCTGCCTTCAGCAGTGCCTCATGATACTCTTTATAGGATCTGCTAAGCCGGCACATGGCAGGAATAAACACGTCATAATAACCATTGGCGCCATGTAACTGCCGTAGAAGCTTCTCCCATTGATATACCGGCGTGGCTTTGTACTCTTTGGACTTTTTATATGCTATATAACGCTCTATAACTTCCTGGTTATTCTTTAAATATTCTTCAATATGTTCTACAGCATATCTCACGTCGGCAGAACATCTCCTGCAAAAATCCTCACCCTGTTCTGTCATATTCTTATCAAGATATTGAAAATATTCCTGTAATTCCCCGGAAATCTCAAACTCCGTATGATCCCAATAGTCAATAATCGTATCGAACGCCTCCTGCTGCTGCCTAGTCTCAATAGGCTCATTCAGATAACCTGAAAAATGCAGACAGAGAAAGTTTCCATAATAACCTGGAAAAACATTTAAAATCCTTTCCAAAACGGATTGCTTCTTTTGAAGCTGCCTCACCGCTTTCTGAATTCTCTCCCAATCATGCGTAACTGCCAGTTCCTTCAGAAGTCTCTCCTTCTCCTGCAAAGCCGCAATTTTCAAAGCGTTCCTGTGAGAAAGAGCGTTCAGCTCCTCTTCCTCTTTTCCTGACAACACAGACTGAATGTCTGCAACAGACAGTCCCAGATTTCTCAAAACAGAAATCTTCTTTAATGTTTCCACATCCTCCTCTGAGAAATCCCGATACCCGTTTTCCTTTACCTTTGGGGAAATAAGTCCCTGTTCCATGTAATACTCAACCGCCTTCTTCGTTAAGGAACAGTTTTTACACACTTCATTCATAAACATCCTGCACACCTCCGCCTATGTTCAAACACTCGGAAACTGTATCTATGATAAACCAGCCCCCCAGGGAACAGTCAAGGATTTTTCAGAAACAGGTTAAAAACGGCACCGCCCGGACAGGCCATGCCGTTTTTTAAATCTGTTTTTCTATTGTTACCGAAGCTTTGCATCCCGAAGCAAATCCCCCGCATCATTGCCTGCGAAAGAATTCACAATCCTGTTTACCTCATCTTTGGACCTTGCGTCTTTGCATTTTAAAATAAGATGCTCTTTCTCCGTTTCACTTAACTGGTCATAATCCGCTCTCGTATTGGAATTCATCATCATTGCAATCCCAAGACCCAAAGGCAAACCTATAAAACCACTGTCCATGTTATCCACCTCCGCAAATAGTATGCGGATGATAAATCAGTTCTATTCTTTATAAAAGTTCCCAGTTTGCCAGTTTTTCTTTAATGTATAGCTCCCAGCGCACCGACAACCACGTTTCCGATGTTAAATACCAGAATTACAAATCCATAGCCTGCCTTATGGGTGTTGGTAAACGTAGCCGTCTATAACAAAAAATATTGAAATAAAAAATGCATACAAAAACGGTATTCTACACCCCTTTGTATGCATTATTTTTATCAGAATCTAAATTTTTATCAGTACAGCGGATAAAAATTTTTCTGTCAACTGTTTCCTTAGAAATTCAAAATAAACAGGATTATGCCCATGATAAGATACAAAATCATCCCCACATTCATCATTACTGCCAAAAACTGTTTTCCTGCGGATAAGATTTTCTTTTCCTCACGAAGAAAAATCTCCTTCCGGTAATAAATCACCAGAATGACTGCCGCAATTATAAAGCCTATCATCACCATAAACTGTCCGAAAATAAGCATCAGTCCGGCTGTGCCCCACGCATCAATCAGATCCAGCAGATACATAGAGAGGAAGCTTCCCCAGAAATTGATCATCATATGGAGCCCAATGGTATAAAAGAGATTCCCGGTCCTCAAATACACCCAGGCAAAGATGACTCCCAGAGCAAATGCATAAAAGAACTGATAAAAATTGCCATGAGCCACTCCAAAAATCAGCCCTGACAGCAACATGGAAATCAGTTGTCCGTATCCGGCGATCCGATCAAGAAGGATTTTTCTAAACACCAGCTCCTCCATTACAGGTCCTACGATTACCACCATAAGAAGAATCAGCCATGGCTGCATATCGTTGATCAACTGGTCCAGAGTATTGTCTAAAGGCATTCCCGTAGCCATTCTAATGATAGCAGAAACCATCTGCCCTATGATATTCCCCAGATACATGCATCCCATGCAGATCACAAAAATCCCCACATAATGGCCTGGCTTTATGGGTTCCTTCC
This sequence comes from uncultured Hungatella sp., assembly GCA_910588325.1. Lineage (GTDB taxonomy): Bacteria > Bacillota > Clostridia > Lachnospirales > Lachnospiraceae > UBA3402. The sequence goes on along the minus strand of CAJUPP010000052.1, from coordinate 8,193 downwards.
AGGTCTGACGGGCTCTTGGGAGTCTGCGCATGATCAGATAAAAAAACAATGTGGACAAGGGGTACATAGCCAGCATGCTGACCATCATCCACAGATTCCATTCCAGTGGGGTATCCGGCGTCTCAAGCGTTAAGGATACCGCTATCTGGCTGGCTGTGGAAACTACCAGATATATCACATAAGCAATCCCTACAGTCCGAAAACATCGCTTTAACCTTTTTCTCTCCAGTTCTTCCTGCTGTCTCTTCTCCGTATACTCCATCTCTCACACCTCATATGCCAAAAAACCCTGCATCATAAGATTGCTCCCTTGATGCAGGGTTTACTTTAAGATTTGCACAGTTTATCTACACGTCAGCGCCCTCTAACTTAGAAGTTCTTGCTTCCACTTCCTTTTTCTGTACATCACCTGGTGCCTGCTCATAACGGCTGAACTCGTATTCATAAATACCAATACCGCCGGTCATAGAACGAAGATCCGTATTGTATCCAAACAACTCAGACATAGGGATATCTGCCTCGATAATCTGTTTGCCGTGATGATCGGAATTCATACCCAGAACACGTCCTCTTCTGCGGTTCAAATCACCCATGATATCACCGGTAAATTTATCCGGAACTGTAACTTTTAAAGATGCAATGGGCTCCAAAAGAACCGGATTGGCTTCCATAAATGCCTTTTTAAATGCCAGCGTTGCAGCCATCTTAAATGCCAGCTCAGAGGAATCAACTGGATGGTAAGAACCGTCTAACAGGGTCGCCTTCACACCCACTACCGGATATGCCGCCAGCGGTCCCTTCAGAACACATTCCTGAATTCCTTTTTCCACTGCTGGGAAGTAATTCTTGGGAACAGCGCCGCCAAACACCTTCTCCTCAAAGGTATAAGCCGTCTCCAGATCTCCCAGAGGCTCAAAAGACATCTTTACATCACCGTACTGCCCGTGGCCGCCGCTCTGTTTCTTATATTTGCCCTGAGCCTCCACTTTCTTGCGGATGGTCTCGCGGAATGCAAATTTCGGTTTGCTCAATTCCACTTCTACTTTGTAACGGTTCAGAAGCTTGCTGACAACAACCTCCAGCTGCTGGTCGCCAATACCGTAGAGCAGAGTCTGACGGTTCTCCTTGTCGCTGACAGCCTTTAAGGTCAGATCCTCTTCCATCAGTTTTGCCAATGCGCTGGCAACCTTGTCGTCATCGCCCTTGGTCTTGGTGGCGTAGCGCATATAGGTATAAGGAACGGAAGTCTTCGGCTTGTGGTATACAATAGGCGCTGTGCGAAGAGCCAGAGTATCGCCGGTCTGAGTCACCGTAAGCTTGGCCACAGCACCGATATCGCCGGAGTGCAGTTCTTTCAGCTCGATCTGCTCTTTTCCTCTTAAGGTGTATACCTTTCCGATTCTCTCCTCCGTATCTTTGTTTACATTGTAAGAGGAAGAATCCGCCTTCAAAATACCGGTGCAGACTTTAACCAAAGAATATTTACCGATAAATGGATCAACGATGGTCTTAAACACCTTCATGGACATGGACACATCATCATTGTACTTGGCAACAAAACGCTCTCCTGTGGATACGTCCACACCAATGCACTCATAGTGATCCGGTGACGGGAAGTACTTATCCACTGCCTGAAGAAGCATCTTGGCACCCTGGCCGTTGATGCCGGAGCCTAACATAACCGGTACAATATTTCCGTCTATTACATGTTCCCGAAGCGCGGAGGAAATCTCCTCGTAGGTGAACTCCTCACCGGAGAAATAGCGCTCCATATACTCCTCGCTGGTCTCTGCAACAGCCTCCATAAGGGCCTCACGGCAGATACCCAGATTCTTCTGGGAGTACTCAGGAATCTCACATTCTTCATAATCGCTTAATGTGGTAAACTTCCTGCCTTTCATCTTTACCACATTTACAAAGCCTACAAATTTTTCGTTCTCACGGATTGGAAGATGGAATGGAGCAATCTTCCGTCCGAATCTGGTCTCCAACTTAAGCACCAGCTCCCTGTAGCTGGCATGATCATCATCCATGTTGGTTACAAAGATAATTCTGGGAAGATTGTACTGTTCACAAATCTCCCATGCTTTTTCCGTACCTACCTCTATGCCTGCCTTGCAGTTTACTACTATAACAGCAGCGTCCGCCACGCTGACAGCTTCCTCTACCTCACCTACGAAATCGAAATAGCCAGGAGTATCTAAGAAGTTGATTTTGATTGGTCCATCCTCTCCCTTGTACTCAAGAGGTACCAGAGAAGTGGAAATAGAGAACTGCCTCTTGGTCTCTTCCTTATCATAATCGCTGATGGTGGATCCGTCCACAACAGTGCCCATTCTCTTAGTGACTCCGGTCATCAGGGCCATTGCTTCCACCAGGGTCGTCTTGCCTGCGCCGCCGTGGCCTAGCAATACGACGTTACGGATTTGCTTGGTTCCATAAACGTTCATAAACATTCCTCCTGTACTTAAATTAGCCTATGAGGATATTCTACTAAAAAATTCTGAATTTTACAAGCAATTTGTGAGATTTACATATTCTTTTTACTAAGACCGCAAAAAACACGGTCTAAGTGCTGACATGGAAAATGGTCTGCAGAGGTTCCATACTTCCTCCCAAGCCGCATTATCGGCTGCGGCAAATACAAATTCAGTAATTTTGCTTTTCTGAATTTGCTTTAAAGTGTCAAAGTTTAAAGCGTCGAAGCATTGACAATCTTCTTTCCTTGATTTACAATGGGGTGGACATAAATTTTATGAGATGAGGGATAGCTGTTATGATTATTATTATGAAACCAAATGCTTCTTTGGAAGCGGTTGAAAAAGTCACATCATTGATTCAGTCTAAGGGACTTCAGGCTCACCTGTCTAAAGGTGACGAAGTTACGATTGTAGGTGTTGTGGGTGATAAGACCAAGCTGCAAGGGTCTAATATTGAGATTTCTGACGGAGTGGATAAGATTGTCAATGTAACGGAATCTTACAAGCTGGTGAATAAAAAGTTCCATCCGGAAAGCTCGGTGATTCCTGTTGGCAATACGGAGATTGGGCCCAATACCTTTACGGTTATGGCCGGGCCATGTGCTATTGAGAATCATGACCAGCTGATTCAGTCTGCCTATGCGGTAAAGAAAGCGGGGGCTACATTTCTTCGGGGCGGGGCGTATAAGCCCAGGACTTCTCCTTACTCGTTCCAGGGGCTTGAAGAGGAAGGTCTTAAATATATGAAAGAGGCCAGAGAGGTTACCGGACTGAATATTATCTGTGAGGTTACCAGTCTTCGGGCTATGGAGACGGCTGTGAAATATGTGGACATGCTGCAGATCGGCGCGCGGAATATGCAGAACTTTGAGCTTTTAAAAGAAGTAGGAAAATCCGGAATTCCTGTTTTACTGAAGAGAGGGCTGGCGGCTACCATTGATGAATGGCTGAACGCGGCAGAGTATATTATTTCCGAAGGGAATCCCAATATTGTTCTGTGTGAGAGGGGCATCCGCACTTATGAGACGGCTACCAGGAATACACTGGATATCAGCGCTATTCCTGTGGTTCGGGCCAAAAGCCATCTGCCGATTATTGTGGACCCCAGCCACGCCACCGGGGTGCGGGTTTATGTGGAGCCTCTTTCCAAAGCGGCTGTAGCCGTAGGGGCTGACGGGTTGATGATTGAGGTGCATCCGTGTCCGGCCTGTGCCATGTCTGACGGACCTCAGTCTCTGACTTTTGAACAGTTTGATGTGTTGATGGAAGATTTGAAACCATATGTGGAATTAGCTGGGAGGAAATAAGTATGACAGTTTCTGCTGTTGCCTTTATCGGGCTTGGTCTCATCGGCGGTTCGATTGCCAGAGGGATCAAGCGTGTACAGCCGGATATTACGATTATGGCCTATATGAGAACCCGTTCTAAACTGGAGCAGGCGAAAAAGGATGGGATTGTTGATGTGATCCTGGATGGAATCGGGGAAGAACTTAAGGCCTGCGATTTCATTTTTCTGTGTACTCCCGTGGAGTATAATGCGCAGTTTCTTTCTGCGGTGCGTCCCTTTTTGAAGGAAGGGGCTATTGTTACGGATGTGGGGAGCACAAAGACGGATATCCATGAGCATGTGCAAATGCTTGGAATGGAGGCGGTTTTCATAGGAGGGCATCCTATGGCAGGTTCGGAAAAAACCGGGTATGAGAATTCTACGGATCATCTGCTGGAGAATGCGTATTATATCATTACTCCTACTGCCCTTTCGCGTAAAGAGGATATCCGGCAACTGGTAAAGGTGGCGGAGATGATTGGAGCCATTCCCATTGTTCTGGATTATCATCGCCATGATCAGATCACGGCGGCTATCAGTCATCTGCCTCATGTGATCGCCTCCAGCCTGGTGAATCTGGTAAAGGATTCGGATTCAGAGGAAGGTTTGATGAAGAGATTGGCTGCGGGAGGATTTAAGGACATTACACGGATCGCCTCTTCTTCTCCCGAGATGTGGGAACAGATTTGTATGACGAACCGGAAGAAACTGGCAGTTATTTTGAGGGAATATATTGGTTCTTTGGAGAAAACGCTGGAGGAATTGGAACAGGGAAATCATAAGGCTTTGTATGAACTGTTTGAGAGTTCCAGGGATTACCGGAATTCTATTTCTGATAAGTCCAAGGGGGCTATAGTGCCGGAATATTCGTTTACAGTAGATATTGCGGATGAAGTGGGTGCTATCTCTACCTTGTCTGTGATTCTGGCATCTAAAGGGATTAGTATTAAAAATATTGGGATTAATCATAACAGGGAGCATGGAGAAGGAGCGCTTCGGATCTCGTTTTATGATAAGGCGGCTATGGAGGCTTCCTGGGGGTATTTGGAGAAGTATCATTATGGTTTGATGAAATAGAGGAAGATACGCTGCCACTAAAGGTGAGAAAATTGCAGGTTGGTAAGTCATCGGTAACCGTTCAAGGGTCATCTGAACGGTTATTGTTATCGTTCCGGAGATAGAAATGAACGAGAGTCATCACGGATGTTGTGAGAATTTTTATGGATTATAGGGAAAGGAATGGGTTGGGATGAAATTTTCAAAGGTAAGGGGACTTCGGGGGGAGGTTTTGGTTCCGGGAGATAAGTCGATTTCTCACCGAAGCGTTATGTTCGGGGCCATTTCTGAGGGGAATACGGAGATTTATAATTATCTGCAGGGAGCAGACTGTCTGTCTACGATTTCCTGCTTTCGGAAAATGGGGATTGAGATTGAGAATAATGGGGATAACGTGACGGTTCATGGGAAGGGGATGCGAGGGTTAAACCGACCGGATTGTGTTCTGGATTGCGGCAACAGCGGGACTACTATCCGGTTGATTTCAGGAATTTTGGCAGCCCAGGATTTTGATGTTACATTAACAGGGGATGCTTCGATTCAGAAAAGGCCTATGGGACGGATTACGGAGCCGCTTTCTCTAATGGGGGCGGATATTACCAGTGTGAATGGGTGTGCACCCCTTCGGATTGCAGGGAAAAGGCTTCATGGGATTCATTATACCTCTAAGGTGGCATCAGCACAGGTGAAGTCGGCGATTTTGCTGGCCGGGCTTTATGGAGAGGGGGAGACCAGGGTGACAGAGCCTTATGTTTCCAGGAACCACAGTGAAATTATGTTAAAGCATTTTGGGGCGGATGTGAGGGCAGAAGGGACTACTGCTATCGTACAGCCGGCAAGGGAACTTCTCGGAAATGTAGTGCGGGTGCCGGGAGATATTTCCTCTGCGGCATTTTTTATCTGTGCAGGGCTGATGATTCCAAACTCGGAGATTTTGATTCGGAATGTGGGAATTAATCCCACCAGAAGCGGAATCCTTAAAGTGTGCAGGGACATGGGGGCAGATATCAGGTTTCTTAATGAATATGATGGAGATGGGGAGCCTGCGGCGGATGTTTTGGTGAAAAGTTCTTCGCTTCATGGTACGACGATCAGCGGGGAAATGATTCCTGCTTTGATCGATGAGATCCCCGTGATTGCCGCTATGGCCTGTTTTGCCCAGGGGGAAACCGTGATTCGGGATGCAGCGGAATTGAAGGTGAAGGAATCCAACCGCCTGGAGGTTATGGTAAACAGTTTGACGGCTATGGGCGCGGATGTGACTGAGACAGAGGATGGGATGATTATCCGCGGCGGAAACATGCTTCACGGGGCTGTGATTGACAGCCGGCTGGACCATCGGATTGCCATGACCTTTGCAGTTGCAGGGCTGTGTGCCGAAGGTGAGACGGAAGTTTTAGGGGCTGAATGTGTAAATATCTCTTATCCGAATTTTTATGGAGATTTGGAGAGATTGATGAGATAAGACACCAAACCGTTCCCTGGATTTATAATATTCTGGTTTTGGCCGATATTCTTTATAGTTATATATGTTGCTTTGGCCATGTTAAAGACCGGGGGAAGTGTATGGAAAAAGTAAAAGTAGATTCAATGATAAACGGAACTGCCGCCAGAACGGAAACCGTTCCGGATGCTCAGAAAGAGGCCGAAATCTTAAAAGCCAGGGTGGAGATGGAGGCCAGTCAGCTTTATATGGAAGCGTCTGCCAAACAGATTGCCAAAATAAAGGAAAATCTGGAAAAGAAGCATGCTACTTCTTCCAGAGAATTGGAACGCAGCGGACGGGATACTGCAAATATCTCCGAGACACGAAAATGGTCAGGGACCGGACAGACAGATCCGGAAAATCCGGATTCATCGTGGCGGCTGGAGATGGAGGCGGAAAAGTGGAATGCCTTTCTTACATGGAAACCTGTGCCAGGGACTTCTCTTGCGCTTCAGATTCAGGATTTATCTGATAAATACCTTGCTCTTCTTGAAGCTGTTTTAAAATATACCATGGGAGAAGCTTTGACGGAGCAGATGGCACGGCTGGACTCGGCATTATCGGAAAATTTGAATCTGCTGATGGATTCTGACTTAGGAGACTTGACTGCTCTTTTAGAAGATACCGGACAAAACGATACGCTTTTCGGTGTTCTGGCCAGTGTGTATAAGCAGACTACAGGGCAGTCCATCTCTCACAGTGAGGCCGCGAAGATTCTCCGCAGTTCCCGTTTTTCCATGACTCCTTCATCCGGATCTTTTTCTAATATAGGGAGAGAAAGCGGAAGAATCGGTTCCGGCAGAGGTCAGGGAGGTTCTTCGTCCGGTTCCCTACGGACTTCTGCTTCTTCTGGGGCCGCCTCCACCAGATCCGCCTCTTTGAACGAGGGTATGATTTACCGGGCATCCGGAGGAGGAAAGGTTCAGCCAAGTAAAGGGTTTGCGGCTCAAAGGAACCTGTGGGAGGGACAGATCAGTCAGAGAAAAGCTGCCATTAACAATGCAAGGCAGGGAAACAGACAGGGGATTTCCACATGGGGAGACAAGGATTCCTACACCGGAAGAGAGTTGACCAGGGCCAACCGATTTGCTTCTCATATCAATGGGTCTGGAGATCTGTTTCGAAATTCCGGCATTACTGCGCAAAATGATGAGGTTTTAGGGCTTCTTGCAGCAGTCACTTCTATGAAAGGTCAGATTTATGCCGCAGAGGCAGGCCAAAAAAGCTCTATCAACCTTCCCCTGCAGAATGCGATCACCAAAATGATCGATCAGTATATCCGGCAGAAAGCAGCTTCCAAGGTATACTATTATACAACTCACATATATGAAAAAACGAAGAGTCCTCAAAAAGCGATTGAAAATGGTCTGGAATATGCTTACCGCCAGTTTAAGGAAAAACAGGCAGATCCTTCCTGTCAGACGCAGGCCAAATATTCCGGGCAGGCAGGTTTTTTTCTTTCTACGGTAAATGACCAGAATTCGGAAAAGGATTTTACATTTGGCCTCAGGATTTTGGAGGAGAACTGGAAGGAATTTTTGCGTTCTATCGGAAAAGCTATGGACTCATCCTCTATGCTGAAGCTGCAGAGCATTAGTCCATGGGGAAGTCTCATGGAACCAGCAAAACATAAAGCCGGAAAACGGGTGGATATCGAGAAGTTTCTGCTTGTTGCAACTGTGATTTTTATCGCGGCAGCAATGATTTATTTTCTGCTGTATCCATAATATGAGGGAATGTTGTAAAATAAATCATCTCTATAACACAAAAAGGCCGAAACCTTCAATTCTTCGAGGGCACTGAAAAAGTCTGATTCTTTGTTAAAAGAATTAGGCTTTTTCTAT
>CAJUPP010000051.1 GCA_910588325.1 uncultured Hungatella sp. | reverse complement strand
CAAAAGCTGGTCAATATCAAGAGGATTCTCCCCTTCACTGATTAACTGAACAATCCTTTCTACCAGAACTGCTGTTTTTCCGCTTCCTGCTGCCGCAGACACCAGAAGACTCCGGTTCCTGGCATCAATCACTTGTTTCTGTTTTTCGGTCCAATTCATCTGCCTTTTTGCCACCTTCTTCCTCTATCCCGCTGATACGCTGCGTCTAATCTGCATCAGCAGAATTACCGTCTTTTGATTCATCCCCCATCAGCTCCCACACCTGCTCTGGTTTCAAAGGCGGGAACCTTCGAAACCGGCATCCTTCAATTCTGACATCGAAGCCGCAGACACCATGATAGGGACAATACCCGCATGCGGAAATCGTTCCCCCCGTATACGGTTGTGCGGCCACCCTGCCATTAAGAATCTCCTGTCCGCTTCTCTTTAGCTGGCTGCGGACATATTCGCGGAGAATCTCAAATCTTCTGGTGCTGGCTACGGAAGAAGAATGCTCTTGAATCATTCCGTTTTTCATAGCAACAGGAATTACATCCGATTTCTGTTCTATCTCATGGTCCAGATGCCCGATTACCTCCAAATCACTGTTCACCAGGCCATTCATACGAAGCTGTTTTAAAATCTCCTGCTCAATCTCTTCTGGTGTCTGAACCTCTTCCTTATCCACAAGAGGATCCTTTATCTGATAATAAAAGATACCTGCCGGAACCACCTGTTTCCCGGGATTTTTCCTCTGTTCCAGTTCTGTCACCGCATCCATATACACCACCAGCTGCAATTGCAGCCCATAATACACAGCCGCCAGGTCAAACCTGGTGGCGCCGGACTTGTAATCAATGATTTTCACATACACATGGCTGTCGTCCTCACACACATCCAACCGGTCAATCCGCCCCCGAAGATGCATCTCCTCATCGCCCGAAAGCCGTATTTTCATGGCCTGCAGATTGTCGATGGCCGAAAACGATACCTCAAAGCCGGACGGCACGAAATCCCCTTTCTTTAGCTGCTCTGCCAATGCCCACAAAGTCCTGTCTGTCATTCTCTCGATTCTTCCTGCCAGGTACTTATTTCTGGCCGAATCCGTAAAAATCGTAAATCCATACTCTTCTGTCACCTGCCGAACACAAGCCTCTGTCAGTTCCTTTCTCTGTCTCTCTGTCAGATCCGTCAGATTTCTTTTCTGCCTGCCCAGCTCCTTAAAGCACAGATCAATGGAGCTGTGAAACATATTTCCCATATCCACGGCGGCAATCTGGTACTCCTGCCGCTCCATCAGTTCCAGCCCGTACTGCAGAAAATGAGCATAGGCACAGGAAGCATACTGCTCCAGTCTGGTGACGCTTCCCTGAAGAATCTTTCCATAGAGCGCCCTGGCCGCAGCCCTGCTGATTCCTTTTTCCTCATAAGAATAGAAAGCCGCCTCTGTCAGAGCCTTTACAAGCGGCGCGTATTCCGGCTCCTTGGCAAACCAGCGATACAGTTCCAGAAATCTCCCGTCTTTTGCTCCATAGTCTCTCAGACCCGCAATCAGCCTTTCCTTCCCCTCCTGCCTGGAATGAATCATGCCATGAGGCTCCACTTCCCGGATTTTAAGTTCAGGAAACAGACGGCAAAGCTCCCCCACCAGGCTGGAGGGCCGTTTGCTTTTTCCTGCCTGGTCAAATGACACATAAGACAGAATCAGACGCCTTGACGGCTTCGTCAGCATCAGATACAGATAGTACCTCTGCATCAGCCCATCCTCTCTGGAAGTGGGCGCCAGCTCAATCCGGCAGTTTTTCAGCATCTCCCTGTCCGCATCCGTAAGAAGACTTCCCGAATCCTTTTTCGAAGGCACCACCCCTTCATTGACTCCTATAAAAATAAGTACCTTTACCTGGTCCAGACGGGTTCTTGTGATATCTCCCACCACCACCTTATCTACCGTAGCCGGAATTACTCCCACCTGAATCTCCCCAAATCCCGCATCCAGAATCTGTCCGTATTCTCTTACACTAACCGTCTCATCTCCCAGAACATCCTTCAGCCGTTCAAACAGCTCCAGAACCCTGTTATAGACCTGCTCGTACTCTTTCGCCAGACCGTACTGTCCGGTACTCTGAAAATGTTCCCGATACTGTTCAAGCTTTTCCTTTACTTTGCAGGCCTCCAGACAGGCGGCAACTCCGTCTGTCATGGAAGATACGGTCCTGTCTTCCTTTTTTAACACCTCCCGCAGAGCCTCTACAGGAGCCAGAATCTGCCTCCTGAATTCATTCAGCTCCTCCAGATTTAAATCCTTTCCTCCCCGATACACATACTCCCAGGTACTGTTCCACCTCTTAAAACCCCGGATTCCCAGAGCCATCGCATAATTTTCCAACCGGTCCAGCTCCCTCTGATTCTCCGTCACAAGACCGGTCTTTAAAAAACGAAACATACTCTCATAATCAAAATCTCTGGCTACAGCTTCCAGGACCGAACGGATAAACTCTACCATCACATTTTCCAGAATACTCTTCTTACTGTCCATAAAGTAAGGAATATCCTCTGCCTGAAAGCGATTGACCAGCTCATACCGATACCCCGGCAGATCTCCCGTAATCACCGCGATATCCCGATAGCGGATATGCTCTTCCTGCACAAGACGGTGAATCATGGATGCCGCCGCCGCTACCTCCTGCCCTGGTGAAGCCGCCCTGTATATCCGCACCTCCTCTGGTTCCCAGTCAGCAGTCTGGGTGTAACGGTACAGATGGCTTTCGATAAAGGCAATGGAAGGGCTCTCTTCAAAACGGCGAACCTTTCCCTTCAGCAAAATATCGTTCTCTCTCTCTACTCCATGCCTGCCTGCCGTCTGATGAAGCCTGACAGCCATCTCCTTGCCCATGTAAAACAGGTGATGAATACTCTCCTTCTTAAAAGGCTGTGCCCTGGGATCCATAGTGACTGTAACCACAACCTTCTTTGCATGAATCATCAAAAGTTCCAGAATCCGATACTGAACTGGTGTAAACCCCGTATATCCGTCCAGTGTAACCACACTTCTTTTAATAAACTCCGATTTGGGCAGTACCCGGCAAAGCACATCCAGAATCTCCTCTGCCGTTATAAACCGCTCTGAAATCGCCTTCCTAAATTCCTCATAAATAACAGACAGATCCTTAAGCTTTTCCCTCAGAAGGGGGCTTGCCGCCTGCTCTCTGGCCTGACTCAAGTCCTCCGGCCGGATTCCGTACTGATAAAGTTCCGAGAACATGGACTTTAAATGATTGATAAATCCGGTTTGATTCAGATGTCCGGCATAAACTCCCAGATTTTTCTTCTGTCCCGAAACCACTTTTCTCAAAACCATGGATTTTCCGATATCATCCAGCACCTCCGGATGCTCCACGCCCAGTTCCTCGAAAATCCGGTAGGCAAGACGCTGGAAGCTGACGATATCGATATTCAAGGTACCGTGGCTTGGATGAAGAGCCACCACTTCCTTCTGTGTCTGCATGGTAAACTGCTCCGGCACAATGGCGATAAACTGCCCCTTTGGCTCCTCTATGGACTGCCTGATTAAATTTTCGTATAAAAGCCGGGTCTTACCCGATCCGGAACTTCCGATTATAAACTGTAATGACATGGTTTTCATTCTCTCCCTTTAGAAAACTCTATCGAGATTATACCATGTCCTCCGGACATGCTCCCTCCGGGGGATGCACACGGTTCGCTTCGGATTTTGTCCTCTCTTCGTTCGGACGCGAACCGGCGCCGGTATAATCTTTATCAAGATTATACCATGTCCTCCGGACATGCTCCCTCCGGGGGATGCACACGGTTCGCTTCGGATTTTGTCCTCTCTTCGTTCGGACGCGAACCGGCGCCGGTATAATCTTTATCAAGATTATACCATAACTCCCCTTAAAAAGAAATGAAAAACACAGCCGCCTTGTGATTCCCCGCATAAATTCCAACATTGTCTAATAGACTAGAGTAAATAAACTTACGGAGGCCCTGTGATGAGCTCAAAAACAAAAATTGTGGTCCTGCGGATGAAAGAGATCATCTATACGGCTATTTTTATCGGCCTTGCCATCTTGCTGGTCAGCTTATTTTTAATCATGTTCCGCCCGAGAAAAGATGCTGCCCCTTCCTCTCCGGCTGCTGCCTATGTCCCCGGCACCTACACCGCTTCTTTGACCGTAGGCAGCCAGAACATCAATGTAGAAGTAGCCGTAGATGCAGACCGCATCAATTCGGTTTCCTTTGTGTCTCTGGACGAAGCGGTCACTACCATGTACCCTCTTATGCAGCCAGTACTTGAAGACCTGGAGAGCCAGATTGTAAACAGCCAGTCCCTGGAAAACCTTTCCTATTCTATGGAAACACAGTACACGTCCCAGGCTTTGATAAACGCCATTGAAACCGCCTTAAATAAAGCAAAAATAAAATAATTTTTGGTAGTTGTATTCTCTCTTCGACTATGCTATAGTGGTCTAATTACGTTTCAATGTGAAATTTACCAATGAGAGGTCAAATGTATGGGCGCAGCTCTTAAAGTTTCTGAAAAAAATGTAAATCAAAACCAGATTACCGAGGGTGTCATCTGGCAGCAGCTTCTTTTATTCTTCTTCCCTATCCTGTTTGGAACCTTCTTCCAGCAGCTGTACAATACAGTAGATGCCATTGTTGTAGGAAGATTTGTAGGGAAAGAGGCACTGGCTGCTGTAGGAGGGCCTACCGGCGTTATCATCAATCTGCTGGTGGGCTTTTTCGTCGGCCTCGCTTCCGGTGCGACGGTAATTATTTCCCAATACTACGGGGCAAAAAAGCCGGAAATGGTAGGATATGCGGTTCATACCGCCATCGCCTTTTCCATCCTGTGCGGTGGTGCCATCACTGTTATCGGCTTCTTCGGTGCTCCCATCGCCCTGCGTGGCATGGGAACTCCTGCCGACGTGGTAGAACATGCCATTCTCTATATGCGAATTTATTTTATAGGCACCATCTTCAATCTGATTTACAACATTGGTTCCGGAATCCTGAGGGCCGTAGGAGATTCCAAGCGTCCTTTGTATTTCCTCATTGCCAGCTGTATGACCAATATCGTCCTGGATTTATGCTTTGTGGTAGGCCTTAAAATGGGAGTGGCCGGTGTGGCCCTGGCTACCATTCTCTCCCAGGCTGTCAGCACCGTTCTGGTTCTTCTGGTTTTAACCCATACTAAGGACATGCACCGTGTGTCCTTCTCCCAGATAAAGCTGGATCAGAGGATGCTTAAGAGAATTATCCGAATCGGACTCCCTGCCGGGCTTCAGTCGGTTATGTACTCTTCTTCCAATGTGATTATCCAGTCCAGTGTCAACAGCCTGGGAACAGATACGGTTGCCGCATGGACAGCCTACGGCAAAATCGACGCCATGTTCTGGATGATTGTCAATGCCTTCGGCATCTCCATCACTACCTTCGTAGGACAGAACTTTGGAGCAGAAAAACTGGACCGCGTAAAGAAGGGAATCCGTATCTGCCTGGCTATGGCCATGGGGGCCACGATATGCATGAGCGCTTTTCTCTATCGGTTCGGACTCTACATTTTCGAAATTTTTACCACCGACGCGGCAGTGCTTGACATCGGACTGGAAATTCTTCATTTCCTGGTTCCCACATTCTTTACCTATGTGGTAGTGGAAATCTATTCCGGTGCATTGAGAGGAATCGGAGATTCCTGGATTCCCATGTTTTTGACTATGATCGGAGTCTGTGCTTTGAGAGTTGTGTGGCTTCTGACAGTGGTTCCTTTCCACAAAACCATCCGAATGATTGTGTTCAGCTATCCTTTAACCTGGGTGGTGACCTCCATATTCTTCCTGATTTACCTGCATATTTACAGCAGGCTGGGAAAAAAGAAACGGTTCCATGGAATACGCCTAAGACGGTAGTATATAGAATCAAAGAGGGTATCGCAAAATCATCCAATCAGATTTAAGCGATGCCCTCTTTAAAACTTTCATTGATTCATTTTATATCTTATCTGCCCGGATCAATTTCCTGATAGCCTCCACAGCCACCTTAATAGCAGCCTCCGTATCATGAACAATCACATTTTCCATTCCGGCCGCGTCTCTCTCCTGATTCCCCACTACCAGAAAATCAGATCCGCATCTGACTCTTAAATGACTGGCAACAATAAACAGTGCCGCAGACTCCATCTCCGAAGCTTTGCATCCCAGCCGTTTCCAGGCCTCCCACTTATTCAGAAGTTCATATCCAACCGGCATCCTCTCCGGCTCATGCTGACCGTAAAAGGCATCCTTACACTGGACAATCCCCGGATGGCAGGTGTAACCTAACTCCCTGCCGGCGGCCACCAGTGCGTTGGTTACATCCAGATCCGCCACTGCCGGAAACTCAATGGGAGCATACTCTCTGCTGGTACCCTCCATCCGAATCGCTCCGGTGGCAATCACGATATCTCCGCCTTTTACCTCTACATCAATACCGCCGCAGGTTCCCACACGGATAAAGGTATCTGCCCCGCACCGTACCAGTTCCTCCATGGCGATAGACGCAGACGGACCTCCGATTCCCGTAGAAGTCACGCTGACCTTCTCTCCCTCCAGATAACCTGTGTAGGTTACAAATTCTCTGCTGTCCGCCACCAGTTTCGCATCTTCAAAATGTTCTGCAATCTTGGCACACCGCTTCGGATCCCCGGGAAGAATCACATAGCGTCCTACCTGGCCCTTTTTAATCTGAAGATGATACTGTAATCCCTCTTCCTCCACATAACTTTGTACTGCCATATCTCCCTTACTCCTTCAGTTGCCTGTGATTATAGTTTTCTTACCGCTCTTTCGTGTCATCACTTAACTTTCTGTTAAAGGTGGCTTTTGATAAAGTTTTCGTTCAATCTGTTTCTTTTTAATCTCTATTTCTGCCAAAACCTCTGTAGCATTCGTCCTTTTTGCCACTCTCTCAATGTCTTCCAAAATCGTCAGCTGGTCAAACAGATTACAATTAAGTTCTTTTTCATTGTTCGGCATATATCCACCTTCTTTCCTGTAAAAGACCGTCTTTATGATACCCTGATTATACCAAACAGCAAAAATCGTGTAAAGTCCGGATTCACCGATATCCCATCTTCGTTACCGTTCACAGGTCCTGCGAACGTAACAGCATATATCCATTTGAAATCGCCTGCGGCGATGGGGCATATGCTTTGGCCCCATAACTGCATTGACTCATGACGAATCAGCGGAGTGATTCGTCATAGAGTGAACAGTAACCCATCTTCCTTCTCACAATAATATACGTAACTACATGGGCCAGAAATGTGATAGCCCAGGATACCGGATATGAGATATACAGCACCGGAAGCGTCCGATACATGGCAAATACCGTATAAATCCAGACAACTCGTAAAGCACACGCCCCGGTCAGAGACACTATCATGGGAATCACCGAGCATCCCATCCCCCGCAGGCCGCCTACCATCACATCCATCATACCACAGACGCAGTATGTGGTGGCAATGATCCGCATTCGGTTCAGTCCATACTGAATGACTGTCTGTTCAGAAGAATAAATTCCCAGAAGCTGCCTTCCAAAAAATACGGCTCCATTTCCCAGAACAAGTCCTATGATTGTCACTAACCCCAGACAGTACAGCTGAATCTTTGCCATTCGTTTATATTTCTTTGCCCCAAAATTCTGGCTTCCAAAACTCAATGCCGTCTGATAGATTGCATTCATTGCCGTATAGACAAAACCTTCGATGTTAGACGCAGCTGTATTTCCCGCCATAGCCACGGAACCGAACGAATTCACGGAAGACTGAATCAGTACATTGGAAATAGAAAAAATAGCACCCTGAAGACCTGCCGGAAGGCCAATCCTTACAATGGACCTGACCTTATTTGGCACCAGACGCAGCTTTCGGATACAGAGCCTGTAATCTGCCTCTGATATCACCAGGCAGCGAATAATCAAACATGCCGAAATACACTGAGAAATCACAGTAGCAAGGGCTACCCCTGCCACTCCCATAGAAAACTTAATGACAAATATCAGGTTTAAAATCACATTGATAACACCGGCGGTAAGCAGAAAATACAGAGGCCTTCTGGTGTCGCCCACTGCCCTCAGCACCGCACTGCCGAAATTATAAAGCAAGTTTGCCGGCATTCCCAGAAAGAAAATTTTAATATACAGTACTGACAAAGGCAGTACATCCTCCGGCGTCCCCATCATCTCCAGAAGAGGCGCCGCCAGAGACAGTCCCACCGCAATCAGAATAACCCCGCCGATCACTGCCAACAGGATAGATGTATGTACCGTCTCCTCCAAATCCTTTCTGCTCTGGGAACCATAATAACGGGCCACCAGCACATTGGCGCCTACGGAAAGTCCGATAAACACATTGGTTAACAGATTAATCAGTGATGATGTGGAACCTACTGCTGCCAAAGATTCGCTGCCGGCAAACCGGCCCACCACAATAATATCCGCCGCATTAAACAAAAGCTGCAAAATCCCCGACAGCATAAGTGGAAATGCGAAAATAACAAGCTTCGACAAAATCGGCCCATTGCACATGTCAATTTCATATTTGTTTGCTGCACGCTTCTGGCTCTCCATAATTGACACCTTTGTCCTTTTCCTTCATCCCTGAAAATTTTATTTTATACCAGCTTCTTGATTCTCTCAAGAGCTGCCACCGTATTTTCATAAGTTCCAAATGCTGTCAGACGGAAATACCCTTCTCCGCTTGGCCCGAAGCCGCTTCCCGGCGTTCCCACCACGCCTGCCTTCTCCAGAAGATAATCAAAGAAATCCCAGGAAGTCTTGCCTTCCGGCACCTTCAGCCAGATATAGGGCGCGTTGACCCCTCCATAAACCTCGTATCCTGCTTCTTTCAGACCATCGTAAATAGCTTTGGCATTTCTCATATAGTAAGCCACCTGACCTTTAATCTGGGCCTTTCCCTCTTCGGAGTAAACGGCCATAGCTGCCTTCTGGATGATATAAGGAGCGCCGTTAAACTTGGTTCCATGTCTTCTGGCCCACAGACTATGCACCATCACGTCCCCGCATTTTAAATCCTTGGGAACAACTGCAAATCCCAGACGGACACCTGTAAAACCAGCATTCTTGGAGAACGAGCGGAACTCAATGGCACAGGTTCTGGCACCTTCAATCTCGAAAATACTGTGAGGAACATCGTCTTGCGCAATATAGGCCTCATAAGCGGCATCATATAGAATCACGGCTCCCACCTTGTTGGCATAGTCCACCCATACCTTTAACTGATCTCTGGTAAGCGTGGTTCCCGTAGGATTGTTGGGAACGCACAGATATATCAAATCCGGAGTCTCCTTTGGAAGTTCCGGTACAAAACCATTCTCTGCAGTACAGGGCATGTAGATCACATTACTCCATGTTCCGGTTGCCTCATCATACTCTCCGGTTCTTCCTGCCATCACATTAGAATCCACGTAAACCGGATAAACCGGGTCGCAGACCGCGATACGGCTGTCGGCGGCAAACACTTCCTGCATATTGCCGCAGTCGCTCTTTGCTCCGTCCGAAATGAAAATCTCATCCGCTTCAATCTTGCATCCCCTGTCCTGATAATCCTGTTTTGCAATGGTTGTTCTCAAAAATTCGTATCCCAAATCCGGAGCATATCCATGAAACGTCTCCTTACTTGCCATCTCATCCACCGCATCATGCATAGCCTGAATGATGGCCGGTGCCAACGGCTGAGTCACATCGCCGATCCCCAGACGGATAATGATCTTATCCGGATTCGCTTCCGAATAGGCCTTCACCTTTTTTCCTATGGTCGAAAACAAATAACTTCCTGGTAACTTTAAATAATTTTCATTCACTTGGAACATCTCTCTTTTCTCCTGTTTTTATATGTTTTTTTATTTCTCACCAGAGATAACGCAGCCCAGAAAGCGGACCTTCCACGGCTAAAGCTCAATCTCTCCCTGAAAAACTTCTACAGCCTCTCCTGTCATATAGGCCTTCCTCGTCGTGCTGTCCCAGCGGATAGTAAGATTTCCTCCTGTCAGTGCCACTTCCACCGTACTTCCTGTATATCCCATCAAAATACACGCCATAACACTGGCCGTAGCTCCGGTTCCGCAGCCTAAGGTTTCTCCGCTTCCCCTCTCCCACACTCTCATGCGGATATGATTTTCATCCACCACCTGAACAAACTCCGTATTGACCCTGTTTGGAAACCGGCTGTGATTCTCAAAAGACGGCCCTATTTTCTCCAAATCCAGAGAGTCAATATCCTCAAAAAAATACACTGCATGAGGATTCCCCACAGAAATCCCTACAAACTCATAATCCTGTTTATCTACCACAATATGCTCCGGAAGCTCAGAAGTCAACTGGGGTTCTCCCATATCTACGGTTACGGAAGATACTTTCCCGTTTTCGATTGTAAGTTCCAGATTCTTCACGCCGCCTAAGGTCTCTACGGTCAGTGTCTCGCCGTGAAAGATTCCATGTTCATATACATATTTGCCTACGCAGCGGACAGCATTGCCGCACATCTCCCCCTCGGAACCATCTGCATTGAAAATGCGCATCCGATAGTCTGCCTTATCAGAAGGGCCTATGAGAATCAGACCGTCTGCACCAACGCTAAAATGCCGCCTGCTTAATTTTATGGCTGTCTCCGACGGATTTTCTACCTTTTCCATAAAACAATTGACATATATATAGTCATTTCCTACCCCCTGCATTTTCGTGAACTTCATGCTTTTCCCTCCTAAGCCTTCATGCGCCCGGCAGCGGACTTTTAAAGTAAAAATGCTTCGCCTCTGCCTTTCTTTCAGGTTATATCTGATTCAGGCTGATTACCATCTGTGCAGTCTCTACCATATTGGTTCCGCTGTCCATACTGCACTTTTGTATGTAGCGGTGGGCCTCGCTCTCTGTCATGTGGTTTCGCTCCATCAGAAGCGCCTTGGCCTGAGAAATCAGCTGCCTTTCTTCCCCGCTTCGTTCTGCAGGCGCCTTCTTCTTCTCCTTCCTTCTCTTTCTCTGGCTCTCACACATCATCTCCAGAGTCGTAATTAAATCATGAACCTTTAAAGGCATGGGAAGATATACCACATCCTGCACCGGTCCATCCCCCATCCGGCTGGCCGATGCCACCAGAAGCATCTGAAAATCATCCGGCATATATTCATACAATTCCTGGAACAGCATATCCTCAAATCGATATCCACTGACCACGATTCCTCCGTTTAAACCTTCCAGGCTGTTGAGAGCCTGTGCGCCCGAAGTGCAGACAGCAATTACCTGAAATCCGTTTTTCACAAGTATATTTTTGATACTTTTCGCATCTTCCCATTTGGAAAATGCCACAACAATATTCGTCACATATCTCACCTCCAGGTCTACTGTCTGCAAGATTTCCGGGAATCTCTCTTATACATTAGAACTTATACAGATATTCCCCCAGCTCCCAGTCAGTTACCTGGTAGCGAAATTCATTCCACTCTTCTTTCTTTGCCTCAAGGTATTTCGTATAAACATGTCTTCCCAGTACCGCTTTCAGGAAATCATCTTTCTCAAATTCTTCAATAGCCTCTCCCAGAGTTTCCGGCAAATGGCAGATTCCCTCCTTTTTCAGTTCCTCCTCCGACATGGTAAATACATTCTGACGGATGGCTTTGGGAGGTTCCATCTGTTTTTTGATTCCGTCCAGGCCGGCGGCCAGACAGGCGGCCAGAGCCAGATACGGATTCATGGCCGAATCCGGACTGCGAAGCTCGATTCTGGTACTGGAACCTCTGGTAGAAGGAATCCGAAGCAGCTGCCCTCTGTTGGCAGCCAGGGACCAGGCAATGTAGACCGGGGCGTCGTATCCCGGAATCAGCCTCTTATAAGAGTTTACTAAGGGATTGGTCAATATAGTCATAGACTTTATATGAGCAAGAATTCCTGCCATAAACTGGTAGGCCAGCTTACTTAATCCCAGTTGGTCCGAAGGATCCTCAAACAGGTTTCTGCCTTTTGCATCCTCCAAAGACATGTTGATATGCATGCCGGAACCATTGACTCCCGCCTTGGGTTTGGGCATAAAAGTAGCATGAAGGCCGTGACGCTTGGCAATGGTCTTCACCGCCATCTTAAAGGTAAGGATATTATCTGCCGCCTTTAATCCCTTCTCATACTGAAAATCCACCTCATGCTGTGCCGGTGCAATCTCATGGTGGGAGGACTCAATCTCAAAGCCCATCCCTTCCAGATTCAGCACAATATCCCGCCGTACATTTTCCGCCAAATCAATGGGTCCCACATCAAAATATCCGGCTGTTTCATGAGTGTTGGTCGTAGGTCTTCCCTCCTCATCCGTATGGAACAGGAAAAACTCGCACTCCGGCCCTACATTAAAATAATAGCCCATATCTTCTGCTACCTTTAGCACTCTCTTTAAAACATAGCGGGGATCCCCTTCAAAAGGGCTGCCGTCGGGACAGTACACATCGCAGATTAAACGGGCTACTTTGCCCTGCTGAGGCCTCCAGGGGTATATCTCAAAGGTATCCAGATCCGGATACAGATACATATCGGATTCTTCCACCCTCACAAACCCTTCGATGGCAGAACCGTCAAACATACAGCGGTTATCCAAAGCCTTGGCAAGCTGGCCTGACGTGATTGCCACATTCTTTATCATTCCGAACATGTCTGCAAACTGAAGCCTGATAAACTCCACATCTTCCTCTTCCACAATCCGGAAAATGTCTTCTTTCCTGTATTTGCCCATGATTTGTTGTCCTCCTGATTTCTATAGTCTAACACACAATTGCCTGAAACGTAAAGAGGACATTGCAAGTGTGTCTGAAAATTCATTCCAGACACACTTTTATGCAACGCCCTCGTCCCATGTGTTGAATCATAACAGCCCGCCGAAAATTTGTCAATCTTTTTTTGATGTTTGGAAGGTGGCCCTGATTGCATTGAGAATGGCCAGCACCGATACTCCCACATCGCCGAACACAGCCGCCCACATAGAAGCCTTTCCAAAAGCCACCAGAACCAGAACCAGGATCTTCACACCGATAGCAAACACAATATTCTGCTTTACTATGCCCACGGTTTTTCTGGCAATCCGGATACAGTCCACAATCTTAGACGGCTCATCATTCATAATGACCACATCTGCCGCTTCCACCGCCGCGTCAGAACCGATACCTCCCATGGCAATGCCCACATCCGCCCTGGCCAGTACAGGCGCGTCGTTGATTCCGTCGCCTACAAAGGCCAATGTTTTGTCTTGTGGCTTCTCTTTTATCAATTCTTCCACTTTGCGGACCTTATCTCCCGGAAGAAGATTGCCGTAGACACGATCCAGCTTTAACTCCTGTGCTACTGCCTTTCCCACTTCCTCCTTATCACCGGTCAACATCACCAGATTTTGTACATTCTCTCTGCGCAGCCCGTTTATGGCCTTCGGTACATCCTTCCTCACAGTATCTGAGATTACAATCGTTCCCAAAAACTCCTGATTTCTCGCCAGATACAGTGTAGTTCCAATAGCCTTTTCCCGAAGGACTCCCTCTACCTTCCGCTCCTCCATCAGCCGTTCATTTCCGATATACAGGTCTGCAAAGGTCCCATTATCTTCTGCAATCACCCCATGGATTCCCTGTCCTGCCAGTTCTTCTACTGAAAGGATCCGGCTCTGCTCTATGGCCTCCCGATTCTTCCCGCTCTCCTTCTCATAAGCCTCCAGGACAGACAGGGCGATGGGGTGATTGGAGTGGCATTCTCCGTAGGCAGCCAGGGTGAGAAGTTCCAGCCGGCTTACGGAAACCGGCTTTGCATCCGCCACCCGGAATTTTCCGGTAGTAAGAGTTCCTGTCTTGTCAAACACCACTGTGTCCAAAGTGCCCATGGCCTCCAGATAGTTGCTGCCTTTTATCAGGATTCCATTTTTCGACGCGGCGCCAAGTCCGCCGAAAAAGCTTAAGGGTACGGAAATCACCAGCGCACACGGGCAGGAAACGACCAGGAAGCTGCAGGCCCGGTAAATCCATGCAGACCACCCCTGTCCCGGTGCAAAGGACGGCACAAGAAGCTGGATAATCGGTGGCACCAAAGCCAGAATCAGGGCCAGAGCCACAACAATAGGTGTATACACTCTGGCAAAGCGGGTAATAAAGTTTTCCGCTTTTGCCTTTCTGGAACTTGCGTTTTCCACCAGTTCCAGAATCTTTGCCACAGTAGAGTCATCATATAACCTGGTAACCTGTATCTCTAAAAGTCCGCTTAAATTGATGGAACCGCTGACAATATTCTGGCCTTTTGCCGCCTCCACCGGCATGGATTCTCCCGTCAGGGCGCTGGTGTCCAGGCTGGAAGTCCCTTTAACTATGACTCCATCCAGAGGAACCTTCTCCCCCGGCTTCACAATAATAGTCTCCCCAATCTCCACCTCATCCGGTTCTACCTGCTGTTCTTTTCCTTCTCTCACCACATTGGCATACTCCGGATTAATATCCATTAAATCGGAAATGGACTTTCTGGAACGGTTTACCGCATAGTCGCTGAACAGTTCTCCCACCTGATAGAACAGCATAACCGCCACGGCCTCTTCCAGTTCTCCGATTCCGATGGCTCCAAAGGTTGCAATGGTCATAAGGAAATTCTCATCAAATACCTGACCGTTGCGGATATTCTTCCATGCTTTCATGGGAATATCGTAGCCTGCTGCCAGATAAGAAACAGCAAACAGAAGCCAGTCAATAGGGTGAAGCCCTTCTGTTATCACCCCGCCAATTAAAAATACAGCGCTGATTATCAGGCGGATTGTCATTTTTTTCTGTTTCTTCGTCATCCTCTTACCCCCATTCACTCGTTGATGTGTTCCATTCCCTGAGCCAAAATCGTCTGGATATGGTCATCGGACAGGGAATAGAATACGGTTTTTCCGTCCCTTCTAAACTTTACCAAACGCATCTGCTTCAGAATCCGAAGCTGATGGGAAATGGCCGACTGTCCCATCTGAAGCAGTGTGGCAATGTCGCAGACACACATCTCCGACTGGCTTAACACGTACAGAATCTTAATCCTGGTAGAATCTCCGAAGACTTTAAAAAACTCTGACAGTTCCACCAGCTCCTGTTCCTGCGGCATGACTCCCTCCACTTTCCGGATAATATCATCATGGACATGCATGAACTCACAAGCTCCCTCCTCCACTTCCCTCTCTACTATTTCTCTATCTGTCATCTGCTCCTTCCTCCTGCAAATTTTATGATTACCTATTCTGTTGACATTATATGAACAACTATTCATATGTTTATGTTATCACTTTTTTATAATTTGTCAACTGGTTTTTCTTATTTTTATATTCCTGGGAACGCCCCCTCGGACACAGATGTTTTCTATCTCCTCTGGTCTGGAAACCATCACTTTTGCTCCCCGCTTTTTCAGAAATTCTGCTTTTCGAAATCCCCAGTCCACAATAATATGATCCATTCCCGCATTCGCCGCAGTCTCTATATCTACCTCGGAATCTCCGATATAGACCGCATCTTCCCGCCTTACCCGAAGCCTTCTCAATACTTCATTTACAGAGTCCGGCGCCGGTTTTTTCAGAACCCCCTCTCTCTCCCCTACAGCTATGTCAAACATTCCGTCAAAATACCGGCGGCACAGTTCTTGTACCCCGTAATCCGCTTTATTCGAAACCACTGCCAGTTTGCATCCTGCTTTTTTAAGCCCTGTCAGAAGATCCAAAATCCCCTCATAAGGCCTGGTTTTATCCGCGCAATGTACCTTATAGTATTCCGTAAAGTCTTTGTGTACCTGAGACACAGCCGTTTCATCGGTTCCCTCCGGCACACCTCTTTCTATCAGCTTGCGGATTCCGTTTCCCACAAAACAGCGCACTTCCTCTAACGTCCGCCCTGGATATCCCGATTGTTCCAGCGCAGCATTCAGGCTGTCTGCCAAATCCTCCAATGTATTTAAAATCGTTCCGTCCAGATCAAAAATTGCAAGTGTATATTTCATGCTTTTTCACCTTCCTTTTTTAATTTCTTTTCAAAAATACTCCACTCTTTTTATCAACAGCAAGCTTGCATTCCCAGCGGTCAAATGTTAAAATAATAAATATCTGTATTAACAAATCATTTATATCAAAAGGAGGCACCTTCATGAGCTACATCCAACACAAATCCGAAGAATCTGTCGAAGATTATCTGGAGACCATTCTGATTCTAAAGTCCCGCCTTCCCCAGGTGCGCTCCATTGACATTGCCAATGAAATGCATTTTTCCAAGCCAAGTGTCAGTGTGGCTATGAAAAATTTAAGAAACCGTGATTACATCACGGTTACGGAAGAAGGATTCATCCGCCTGACAGAACAAGGATTATCCATTGCCAAAACCGTCTACGAGCGCCACTCCCTTTTATCCAACTGGCTGATGGAACTGGGTGTGGATTCGGTTACCGCCGTAGCCGATGCCTGCAAAATGGAACACGATATCAGTGCTGAAAGCTTTGATGCATTAAAAAAGCACATCCTGCTTCATTTCCCTGCCTGCAAGGCGGAAGTTTAAATCATATATTTTAAAATCTGATTTGTGGTATGTGCTGCATATTTTGCACAGGGTCATTGAATCAGGATGCCGGCCTCCTCCACCGTAGTAATCCCCTCCAGCACCAGCTTACAACAATTATCCCACATAAGCGTATCTCCCGGTTTCCTGGCCGCAGCAAGCAGTTCCTCTCTGCTTTTCCCTTCCATAATCCCCTGCCTTATCTCCGGCCCCATAAACAGAATCTCAAACACTCCGATCCTGCCTCGATATCCGGTATTAAAGCAGTGCGGGCATCCTCTTCCTCTGTAAAAAGACACATTGCTTTCCGGTTTGATTTTCATAAATCTTCTTTCTTCCTGTCCCGGCACATAAGCTTCCTTACAGCTTGGACAGATTTTTCGCACCAGTCTCTGAGAGATAATGCCTTCTGTGGCTTCCGCAATTAGATAAGGCTCCACTCCAATATTTTTCAATCGGTTGATGGCAGTCACCGCATCGTTGGTATGAATGGTAGACAATACCAAATGACCGGTAAGTGCTGCCTGCATGGCAATCCTGGCAGTTTCCCCGTCACGAATTTCGCCTACCGCAATAATATCCGGATCCTGTCTCAAAACAGCACGAAGCCCTTCGGCAAAGGTCATTCCTACCTTCTCATAGATGGGAACCTGATTTACGCCCTCTATACGGTATTCCACAGGATCTTCCAAAGTTACCAGATTCACTCCTTCACGGTTCAGTTCCTGAATCATGGTGTACATTGTCGAAGTCTTTCCGCTTCCTGTAGGCCCTGCCAAAAGAATGACCCCGCTGTGCCTGTTCAACAGCTTTTTATACTTCTCCATATCATTTCCAAACAATCCGATCCCTTGGCTGGTCAGCAATGCCGCCGACTGGTTTAAAAGACGAATGACTACCTTCTCTCCATGAATCACCGGAAGTGCGGAAATTCTTAAGTCAATGGTCTGTCCCTGAATCTTTACCGTAGCACGGCCATCCTGAGGAATCCTGTGTTCCGTGGTATCCATACCGCCCATCACCTTGATTCTTGAAATAACAGAAAGCTGCAAATCCGCAGGAACTTTTAAAATCTGATGGAGAACACCGTCAATCCGGATGCGCACCACCAGCTCCTTCTCTCTTGGTTCCAGATGAATATCGCTGGCTCGTTCCACCACAGCACGATTGAGAAATGAATTTACCAGGCGAATGGTAGGTGCACTGTCTTCCTGTTCCTCTTTCACATCCAAGACTTTATTTCCCTTTCCCTTGGCCTCACCAAAAGAACTTCTTTTCTTCATCCCTTCAATAGCTTTTGCTACACCTTCTCTGCCATACAGTTCTTCAATCGCCCTGTTTACGCCATTGGGATTGGCAATCATTGGAATCACTTCGTATCCGGAAGCAACCCGCACCTCTTCCACTGCCATAAAATCCATAGGATCCTTCATAGCCAGATACAGACTGTCATCTTCTATCCTAACCGGAACCACTTCATTTCTTATAGCTATATTCTTTGGCAGGACCGCAACCATCTTCGGATCAATCCTTTCCCTGGAAAGATCAATAAAGGGCACATTCAACTGTTCCTGAAGCGCCTCAATCAGCTGTTGTTCTGTAAGCATACCGTATTTCACCAGCACGGTTCCAAGCCGCTCCCCTGAAATCTTTTGTAGTTCAAGGGCACGTTTCAACATATCCTCCTTAAGCAAACCAAGTGCAAGAAGAACCTCTCCCAATCTCTTATATTTCATCCTATATTCTCTCCTGTTGACTGTGTATCCCCAATTCTCCTCTGTTACTGCGAAAGTATCGAATCCTTGCTGTAAGTCTGCACACCTGCTGCGCTGACCGTACGACGCGCCAAAATGCCCGTTTTTGGCATTTTGTGTGCATCCCCCGGAGGGTTAGGACCCCCCTTTCATTCATGGCGGCGCCTGATGGCTGGCATGGGGGGACTGTGAAAGTTCCGCCGCCGATTAGGCGGCATGAATTCAGGTATGCCAAATGTGCCCGGCTGACTTTCGTGGGGGATAGTGCAACCCGCCCGCCGGGCGCATGCTAGTTTTCCGTCAAATACATCTCTGATAAACACTGTGCTCCCGGATAGTCCAAAATTCCGGGAGCACAGTGTCATGATCCTGTATCCATTATCTTAATTCCTCTAAAATCGAGTTTCCTATGGTTCCCTTTGGCATATCCACCTGAAAATTATCTGCTATAGTTGCACCGATAACCGCAAATGTCTGCCGATCCGGAAGCTGTCCACACCCTGCCATGGAAGGCGAATATGCTAAAAATGGCACGATTTCTTTCGTGTGATCGGTTCCTGTGTGAGTCGGATCATTTCCGTGATCCGCCGTGATAAGCAATAAATCATCTTCTTTAAGCTTTGGAAGAAGTATACCTAATTTCTCATCAAACCGCTCCAGTTCCTGCCCATATCCGACGGGATCTCTCCGGTGCCCCCACAACGCATCAAAATCTACCAGATTTACGAAACAAAGGCCGGTAAAATCCTTATCCGCAATCTTAATGGTCTGCTCCATTCCGTGAACGCTGCTTTTGGATTTATTGCTTTCCGTGATTCCTTCACCGTCAAAAATATCCCGGATTTTACCTACGCTGATCACATCATAACCTGCCTCTTTTAAGGCATCCAGAGCCGTTTTTCCATAGGGCTTCAGTGCATAGTCATGACGGTTGACAGTACGTTTAAACTGTCCCTTTTTCTTTCCTACATAAGGCCTGGCAATGACCCGACCCACCTTCCACTCATCCCTCATCGTCAGTTCCCTGGCAATCTCGCAGCATCGATACAGTTCCTCCAGCCCGAAGGTCTCCTCATTACCACAGATCTGCAGCACGGAATCCGCAGAAGTGTACACAATCATATCTCCCGTGGCAATCTCATGCTCCCCCAGTTCATCCAGAATCACTGTACCACTGGCCGCTTTATTTCCCACAATCTTATGTCCGGTTCTCCTTGACAGTTCCTCCAACAATTCTTTGGGAAAACCGGTATCCGTAAAAGTCTGAAACGGCTTGGTGATATGAAGCCCCATCATCTCCCAATGACCAGTCATGGTATCCTTTCCCACACTGGCCTCCAAAAGCCGTCCATAGTATCCCATAGGACAGGATACTGGCGACACATGAATCATCGGATGAAGATTTGCCAATCCCAGCCTTGCAAGATTGGGGATACAAAACGCTTTCATCCTCTCATCAATATGCCCCAGCGTATCCGTTTTCGCATCCCCGTAATCCGCTGCATTGGGCATAGCCCCGATTCCCAGAGAATCGATAACAATAGTAAAAACCCGTTTGTATTTCTTCATATAATATCGCCCTCCTCCTGCATGTTCTATAAGTATTCTCTATCTACTATGAAAGTCCCGCCGCCGAATAGGCGGCATGAATTCAGGTATGCCAAGTGTGCCCGCCTGACTTTCATGGGTGGTGGTGCAACCCGCCCGGCGGTGCATGAAGGTTTGCCAGGTAAAGCCGCTGCATCCCAACATTTCTGTCAGTCCACAGCGGCTCTGTTTTCACATCACAATTTTACTCAGCTTCTCCGCCCAGATACTCATGAATTCCTCTGGCTCCTGCCCGTCCTGCCTCCATGGCAAGAATAACCGTAGCCGCTCCTGTCACCGCGTCTCCTCCGGCATATACTCCTTCCTTGCTGGTCTTTCCGTTTGTCTCCTCCGCCACGATACATTTCCTTCTGTTGGTTTCCAGTCCTTTCGTGGTGCTGGAAATCAGCGGGTTAGGTGAGGTCCCAAGGGACATAATAACCGTATCCACATCAATCACAAACTCCGATCCTTCCACTGGCACTGGTCTTCTCCTTCCGGATGTATCCGGCTCTCCCAGCTCCATTCGGATGCATTTCATTCCCTTTACCCAGCCGTTTTCATCTGTCAGAATCTCCACCGGGTTCGTCAGAAGATTGAATATGATTCCCTCTTCTTTGGCATGGTGTACCTCCTCCGCTCTGGCCGGAAGCTCCGCCTCGCTTCTTCTGTACACAATATGCACATCCGCTCCCAGACGCAGGGCCGTCCGGGCTGCATCCATGGCTACGTTTCCTCCTCCTACTACCGCCACTTTCTTTCCCGCCGCAATGGGGGTATCATAGTCGTCCCGGAATGCCTTCATCAGGTTGCTTCTGGTCAGGTATTCATTGGCTGAAAATACTCCGTTGGCGTTCTCCCCCGGAATTCCCATGAACATAGGCAGGCCGGCTCCCGAACCGATGAACACTGCGTCAAACCCTTCTTCCTCCAAAAGCCGGTCGATGGTTACGGATTTTCCGATAATCACATTGGTCTCTATCTTCACTCCCAGTTTCTTTACATTCTCTATCTCCGGTTTTACCACTCCCTCTTTGGGAAGACGGAACTCCGGAATCCCATATAAAAGCACTCCTCCGGCCTCATGAAGAGCCTCAAATATCGTTACCTCATATCCCATCTTCGCCAGGTCCCCGGCACAGGTCAGGCCGGCAGGGCCGGAACCGATGACAGCCACCTTCTTTCCGTTGGTATGCTCCGGGGCCTTTGGCACAAACCCGTTCTCCCTGGACCAGTCCGCTACGAAACGCTCCAGCTTTCCGATGGAAACCGGCTCCCCCTTGATTCCCCGGATACACTGGCCCTCGCACTGGCTCTCCTGAGGGCACACACGGCCGCAGACTGCCGGCAGGGCTGAGGATTTGGCTATCTCCTTTGCCGCCTCCTTAAAGTTTCCTTCTTTTACTTCCTGAATGAATCCCGGGATGTTGATGGCTACCGGACATCCTTTCACACATTTCGCATTTTTGCAGCCAAGGCATCTGGAAGCCTCCTCCATGGCTTCCTCCTGATTGTATCCCAGACAGACCTCCTCAAAATTGGCGGCTCTTACTCTGGGATCCTGTTCACGGACAGGAACTTTCTTCAATACGTCCATTATTCATCACCTCCGCAATGTCCGCATCCACCGTGGTGGGTGTCTCCCTCTTTCAGCTTCAGCATGGCACGGCCCTCTTCTGTCCTGTACATCTGCTGTCTCTTCATCGCCTCGTCGAAATTCACCAGATGGCCGTCAAACTCCGGACCGTCCACACAGGCAAACTTCACTTCCTCCCCTACGGTCAGACGGCAGGCACCGCACATACCGGTTCCGTCTACCATAATCGGGTTCATGCTGACAATGGTAGGAATCTTCAGTTCCTTTGTCAGAAGGCAGGTAAACTTCATCATAATCATGGGTCCGATGGCTACACAGATGTCATAGTGCTTTCCCTGGTTCTCCACCAGGTCTCTTACCACATCGGTAACCATGCCTTTTCTCACATAAGAACCGTCATCCGTGGTTATGTACAGATTCCCGGCAGCTTCCCTCATCCGGTCTTCCAGAATCAGCATGTCCTTTGTCTTGGAACCTACAACCACGTCTGCGTCAATGCCGTGGTTTTTCAGCCATTTCACTTGCGGATAGACGGGAGCAGCCCCTACGCCTCCGGCCACAAAAAGCATCTTCTTCCTCTTAAGGGTTTCCAGCTCCTGCTGTGTAAATTCCGACGGTCTTCCTAATGGGCCTACAAAATCCTGGAAAGAATCTCCAGCCTTTAAGGAAGCCATTCTCTGTGTGGAAGCGCCTACAATCTGGAATACAATGGTGACAAGACCGGCGTCCCGGTCATAGTCACAAATGGTTAAGGGAATCCTCTCCCCCACCTGGTCTATCTTTACAATCACAAACTCTCCCGGCTCGCAGGCTCTGGCCACCCTGGGGGCTTCCACATCCATCAGAAAAATCTTATCTGCCAGTTTTTCTGCCTTTACTATTTTATACATTGGGTTCCTCCTAAATCTCCTGACTCTATGGCTATTATCATATCATCATCCTTCGAATCTGGCAACCTATTCCCAGCAGATTCTACTTATCCCATTTTCTTATCTCATACCTCACCACTGGGGCATAAATCCTTTTTGTGTGGGCGGCACTGCAATTTAAACGAACCTCACTGTGAAAGAGGAGAAGAATATCTCCGCACCGGCAAATTACCGGAGCACAAACACAGCGAACATCATCATTTTGGAAAGCGTATGCAGCACTATCATGACGCAAGTATGAATGACAGGCTGATTATCAATCGGCGGGATATCAGTCACATGATGCATAAGCAGTATGAAAGAAAAACAAGCCCGGAACGTAGTCTTATCATTCTCAATGAGTCGTACACTACCTTGATACCCATTCCCACGGAGACGTCATGAGCCGGATGAACAATGACATTGTTGTTATAGATCACGGTGAAATTGTGGAGAATGGCAATCATGAGACACTGCTTGCTCAAGAGGGCAAATACTATGATTTATATATGACTCAGTATGCGGGATTCGCGACATAAACGTTTCCTACGGCAAAAATTTTTAACACATCCTCCGCCGGCTGTGATAAAATATTTATCAGGAATGCCAATTATTTGTAAAAGGAGCCGACCATGAACGACCAACGAATCCAAAACATAAAACAGAATATATCCAAAGTCATTGTAGGCCGTGAAGATACCATCGATCTGCTTTTGACAGCCCTCCTGTCCCATGGCCATGTCCTTTTGGAGGATGTACCCGGGACAGGAAAAACCATGCTTGCCAAGGCCATGTCTAAAAGCATGGATCTGGCATTTTCCAGAGTCCAGTTCACTCCTGATCTTCTGCCCTCAGACATCACAGGCCTTAACTATTTCGATCAGAAGGAAAGCTGTTTCATCCTGCGAAAAGGTCCTGTTTTCACCCACATCCTCCTGGCGGACGAGATCAACCGGGCCACTCCCAGAACCCAGTCAAGTCTCCTGGAGGCCATGGAAGAACGCCAGGTAACTATTGACGGAGACACCTATATGCTGAAACATCCGTTTTTTGTAATTGCCACACAAAACCCGGTGGAGACCGCCGGCACCTATCCTTTGCCGGAAGCGCAGCTTGACCGGTTCCTCATGCAGCTTTCCATGGGATATCCGGATAAGCAGGAAGAACTGGCAATCCTTGACCGGTTTGACAGTGAAAATCCCCTGGATGCTCTGACCCCTGTATGTACCTCTGATGATCTGGCAGAATTAAAACAGGCCGCGCAGGAAATCTACGTTCATCCTGTATTAAAAGATTACCTCGTTGACCTGGTTGACGCCACCCGCCATGACAGCCAGATTATAAACGGAGTAAGCCCCAGAGGAAGCCTGGCTCTGTTCCGCGCCGTGAAAGCCTATGCCTTCATAAAAGGCCGGGACTTTGTGGTTCCGGAGGACATCAAAACTTTAGCTGGTCCGGTCCTGGCTCACCGCCTGACCTGTGTCCGAACCTTTGGTCTCTCCTCCCAAGGCCGCCAGATTATTGAACGGCTTCTCTCCACAGTGGCTCTTCCTACGGAAGATTGGGGAAAACATCTATGAAGCTGATTGTTACCGCCGTTACCGCATGGCTTCTCTGGTTTTTATCCGGAATCTTTTTTAAAAAATTCTGGGAGAAGGGCCTTAACGTTTCCTTATCCTTTACTGAGAATGGAGTCGTAGAAGGACAGCAGACAGCTTTAAAAGAGATTATCACCAACAACAAGTTTCTCCCCCTTCCTGTTCTTCATGTCAAATTTCAGATGGGGCGGGAACTGGTCTTTACAGACTCCAATAATTTTAAGATTACTGACCAAAACTACCGCAGCGATATCTTTTCCTGTATGCCATGGCAGGAGATCCGCCGCACTCTGACTTTCACTTGCACAAAAAGAGGATATTATTCCATTCATCAGGCAGATTTAATCAGTTACGATTTGTTTCTGTTTGGCCGTTTCGTGGCTCACCATCCGGCGGATACTGCCATGTACGTGTATCCTGCACCCATAGACCCTCTGCGTCTGGACCTTCCTTTAAGAGAACTTCTGGGGCAGGTTCTCACCAGACGCGCTTTGCTTCGGGATCCATTTGAGATGCAGTCCATCCGTCCCTATCAATCCTTTGACACTTATCGGGACATTAACTGGAAAGCTACTGCCCGAACCGGAAATCTGAAGGTAAATGTCTATGCCCCCACTTCCTCCTGGCAGGTTACCTTTCTTCTGGATATCAGCTCCGATTTAATCTGGAAGGATCACGGTCTGACCGAGGAAGCCATCCGTCTGTGCGGCTCCATGGCCAGTCAGCTTTTAGAAAAAGGGATTCCTGTGTCCATCCGCACCAACGGTATTGACTGCCTGAGTCATAAACCAGGATTTTTAAAAAACGGTGCCGGCCCTGAACACCTGCGCTCCGTCATGGAACTTCTGGCCCGGATTCTCACAGATGGCACCTGCGAACATGCAGACTGGTTTCTACCTGGAAGAGAGGCCGTATCGGAAGACACCCTCTACGTTTTAATTTCTCCAAAACAATGGGAATCCTTGGCTTTCGCTTATGATTCTCTCTGCCTAGGCAGCCCCGGTTCCCAATGGATTCTTCCCATGCGTCCCGGTGACACCTTAAGAATCTCCGAACACTTACACTATGCAAAACTTATCTCCTGGGAGGTGCCCTATGACTATTCGTAAACTATTAAACTATTGGTTTATGAAAAAAAGAGACGGTTTTTATCTCTTTTTAACCCTCCTTTTGGCGGCTGCCTACGTCGCAGGTATATTGACAGAAAACTACGGATATGATTCCTGGGCCGCCATATTAAAGTCTGCCTCTTTTATTGGTTTTCTTTTTCTGGCTGTCATCATACTGATCCATTCGAATCTTCATGCTATCCATGAATTTTTAAAACTGTTCCACAATCAGGATCATTTTCCTCAAAAACAAATTGAGCATGTAAACTCCTTCTGTATGACCGTTTTTTTGGGAATCACGCTTTTTTTCATGGCAGGGTTTTCCCTTCTTCTGGAACCTTTATGGCCTGTGATCCGGCAGTGGTTCGTTTCCCTGAAACACCCTGTACAGCCACAGCCGCCTGTGCCTGAAGAAATCTGTCCGGCTTTTTCCAAAGCGGTTGATTTTTCCGCTCTTTTTGGCGAACCGGCTCCTCCGCCTGCCTGGATGAAGATTGTGGATCGGCTTTTTTCCTTCATCGGGTATGTCCTCATTATTGCCATAGCGCTGTTTCTTCTGCGCACCATGTGCCTTTCCATATGGAACTGGATTACCAGCCCCAGACAGTTTGATGATGATGAAAAGATCTATCTGAAACCAACTTTATCCATGAGCGGTGAAAAAGCTTCCGCCCCCAGAGAAAAGGAATTTTTCTATTTTCTCTCCTACAACGGAAAAATACGGAGATATTACCGAAAAAAGATTCTTATACAACAGAAAAAGCAGAAAAAGTCAGTGCCCCCGGCCTGGGCAACCCCTGCGGAACTGGAAAAAGTATCCGGGATTGAAGACCAGACCCTTCATCAGGTTTACGAAAAAGCAAGATACAGCCGTCAGGGCGGCAAGGAATCAGACTGGAAATGTATATCCGGCCGTCAGAGGTAACTGTTCGTTACTGTTCCGAAACTTACAAAGACCATGCATAAATCTATTGTCAACGGGAATTCGACCGTGTATAATAAATAGGCAATACATTCATTTTCGTGGGAGAACAAACTCCCCAATAATCAGGAGAGTGTAAAACAGTGGAAAGAATTCTTATTGTTGATGACAGCTCGGTACAGGCTGCCAAACTAAAATCCATCCTTCAAGAAGATTATGCCATCACCATCGCGCAAACCGCGGAAGAAGGACTCCGTCATGCCCATGCAGGCGGCTTTTCTCTGATCCTTCTGGATGTAGTCATGCCCGGTATGGACGGTTTTACCCTGCTTAAAAAGCTGCAGGAGGAAGTTATCACCCAGAGCGTTCCTGTTATTCTGATTACCAGCCTATCCGACACGCAGAATGAGTATCATGGTCTTACCTTAGGCGCAGTTGATTACATAACCAAACCCTTCCATCCATTGATCGTAAAGGCAAGAGTCAACACCCATATCAAATTATATAACTACCGGAAACAGGTAGAGCATCAGTCCAAGACTGACCAGTTAACCGGAGTTGCCAACCGGCGACATCATGATGATTACAGTATTGTCAAATGGGGAGAAGCCGCCCGCATGCAGATTCCATTCTCTATCTGCATGCTGGATATTGACCACTTTAAGACCTTCAACGACACCTTCGGCCACCCTGCCGGAGACAAGGTCATCATCGCCGTGGCCAAGACCGTATCCTCCTATCTCCAGCGCAGCACAGACTTTTTCGCCCGCTACGGAGGGGAGGAATTTGTAGGATTCTTTATGGGCGTCAACTCCCAAAAGGCATTTGAACATCTGAAAAAGATCCGGCAGGAGGTGGAGAATCTTTCCATTCCCCACAGCCCATCCGTATCCCAGTGGGTCACGGTCAGCATCGGAGGCGTTACTGTAATCCCTCACAAAGGAAATTCTTACTCCTCCTACTTAAAGATTGCGGATACCATGCTGTATGACGCCAAACGCTACGGCCGGAACCAGGTGGTCTGGGCAGATGAGAAGATGAGACAGATCTTGGAGAAATGAAAGTTTCTTGAAACATGCCCTCCCGTGGGCGAGAGCGCGCACGGAGGGCATGTCTATGTTTGGCTGCTGTTATCGACATCCATAGAATGTTACGCAAGAAGAAAATCCAACAGCCTGACAATCTTTATCCCCCATCTTTCCAACAGCCACATCATAGCCTCTGCGCAAAAGTTCAAAATAGACAATACTTTGCATGTCAATGCCAGATACTAGTGTACTGACACATTTACATTTCGTCAAATGACTTGCCTGAATTTCCATCTGCCATGTTG
>CAJUPP010000050.1 GCA_910588325.1 uncultured Hungatella sp. | reverse complement strand
GTATTGAACTTTATCCGGAAAAGATGGATAATGGAAGCATCGTGAAGCAGATAAAATTCAAGTTCGGTGTTTATTATGAAGGGCAGGAAACTATGGATATTCGGTTGCTCAACGAAAAAACAGTCGAAGTCATATGTTATCTACAAAGGAAGGATTCGTAGAAATCTTTGAATTTTAGAGGGCACTGAAAAACTCCCACTTTTCTAGCGGGAGTTTTCTTTCTTCTATATATAGACAGCTTCGAGCTCCTTTGATCTTTTTGACCTTTATCCGCGCTGTGCAATCCGCAGGCTTCTTTTAATTCCCCATTCTTTTCTTCAAACCGGTGCCGGAACTTGCTCGTGAAGTGTTCAGCTGCCTTAAATTTCACATGGACAAGGACACGATCAGCTGGATTCTGAAAAATTGAATACAGGAGGTCGCTTATGGAGAAGCTGCCGAAATACGCACATGAGAACGGCATCGACTATGTTCTCGGTGGAGATTACTATATCCCCATGCTGGCACTGCCGGAGGAAAATCTTTTGCTATTTCGTAAACTGTTTTGCTGTCAGTTTGTACCTTTATACTGCTGACGGACTGACAAAAAGGAATCCTTGCTATACTTCTCTTAAGTACATCGGCGCCATGGCTCCCGCGGTCAACATCCTTTATAATCCTTTCGGTCAAAGTTTTTTCATTATTTCGTCACCTGAAAATACCGATTTCTTAGTTCTACAAACTGAATTTATCATTTCCATACCATTTTATAAATACCTAAAATAAACAGAAAACAGCCCAAGAAACCAATTATAACCCTCCAGGCTGTTCCAGGTACTGCTAATATTGCCGGAAACGGACATATCGCAACGAGTAAAAGTAAAATCAATCCTATGATGATCAGTACAACATTTTTCATTCCAGAACCTCCATAAAATTCAATTACACATAATTATACCATAGTTAGCACAATTCCAAAAGCAGAAATTTTCATAATTTACTTGACACTACCTGCAAAACGTCCATGTCCGTTTCGTTCAGGTTCGCTTCCAACAGTCCCAACACAATATTCAAGGTATCGTCCCGCATTTGGTGCATCTCTGCGGCAATTTCATCGGAAAGATTCGGCTGGAATGCGGAACCCCCGGCTTGTCCTGACGCCGATTCGTCCGGTGCACCGTCGGGAAAGGAATAGACATCACCAGCCTGAATACCAAGGACACCACCTGTGGTAAATGTCTGCCAGCAGATAGGGAACTTCGCTGGTAAAACAGAGTGTATCCCCTTCCCAGACCGCCGTACCCTTCAATTCAGTGACTCGGTAGATGCCGATTTCTACCGTATAGATTCCATCTGTCTGCAAGGCAAGAACCAACTCGCTATAGACGTCAGATGTGCCCTGCTTATCGGTATAGATGCCAGAAACATCCTTTTTCTCTGCCTGCTTCTTTTTAGCACAATACAAAAATTCCGCTTCTTCCTGTAGTGACTTTCTGTAATACACATTGATTTCATCGGTGCCATATTCTAACGTATAATAACTGAAATCGGCCGTATCGTCAGCATATACCTGTTCTGGATATTTGATATATATTTTGTTGTCCTCCACGGCTTCTATGTTAGAAGAATCCGCCAAAAACCGATAAGAGTATTCCGATTCGTAATCGGAAATATCATATCCGCCGGATGTTTTCTCTATCACCAGCTTTCCGATTCCCCCATCCGATACATACTCATATTCCCCTGCCGGAATTTCCGGCACATTCTCTTTTACGGTTTTTGCCTTCTCCCCTCCCACCACACGTGCCGCCGAATCGCCATTGTCCGAGCCGGTATGATCTTCGCTGTCTCCTGCAGCTCCGGTATTCTGTGCTGCCTGCGGCTCTTCATCGCTTTCCACGATTTTTTCTATGCCACTTCCCACCTTCGTCTCATCCTCCGGCTTCTCTATCCGCCCACACGAAGAGAGCACAAACAGAATCGCGCCCGCCGCCATTGCTATTTTCATCTTCCTCATGTGTTATCACACCTCCTGCCTCAATCTTAACACTTCATTTATATTACAGTGAAAAAGGAAATAAAATACTTCCTGCACAAACGACATTATTTTTGCGCAAACAACACATAAATCAATTATCAAACCACATTCTTCATTCAAATCCGTCTTTGACCACTGAATGGTAACACCTGTACAGCCCCCCTGTTATTTGGCATTTTGCTATTATTGACTTAACCAGGAAAAACGAATACAATTATGGTGAAGTATCTGATTGCTGATTAGGGGAACGTTGTTTAGCAATCATAGGTATGTAAGAAGATCTTTAATAAAGCAGTACAGGAGTAAAGGACAAAGGGGAAAGCTTATGAGAAAAAAGCAAATCTACCAATGGGAAACACTATCAATGGGCACCTGTTATTATCCGGAACAGTGGGATTTTAAGCTTTGGAGACAGGATTTAAAACGCATGAAAGCCTGCGGGATTACCACAGTGCGGATTGCGGAATTTGCATGGAATAAAATAGAGCCAAGGGAGAATGAA
Organism: uncultured Hungatella sp.; assembly: GCA_910588325.1. Lineage (GTDB taxonomy): Bacteria > Bacillota > Clostridia > Lachnospirales > Lachnospiraceae > UBA3402. The sequence goes on along the minus strand of CAJUPP010000050.1, from coordinate 25,616 downwards.
TTCAATTTTGATTTTTTTGATTGTTTCCTTGATATCGCAGAGGAAGAACAAATTAAGGTTATTTTCGGAACGCCTACGGCTACACCCCCTGCCTGGCTGACAAAGGCGTATCCGGAGGCTTTGAACTGCCGCAAAGATGGAGTGAAATTCTGTCATGGTATGAGGCGGCACTATAATTACAACTCTCCCAAATATCAAGAGTTGTCAGCCAGAATTGTAGAAAGAGCGGCTTCCCATTACGGAAAAAGGGCCTGTATCATCGGATGGCAGATAGATAATGAGATTAACTGTGAAATTGATGAATTCTATTCAGAAAGTGACAATCTGGCATTCCGAGAATTTTTAAAGGAAAAGTATGAAGATATTGACTGTCTGAACCAGGCATGGGGAACGGTCTTCTGGAATCAGACTTATAATCAATGGGATGAAATAAATTTACCAGGCATCACAATACAGAACACATCAAATCCGCATCAACTGCTTGATTATATCCGGTTTGTATCCGAAAGCGCCATTGGTTTTTGTAAAATGCAGAGCGACATCATCAGAAAATATAAAAAACCAGAGGATTTTATTACGACCAACGGGATGTTCGGGAATCTGGATAACCATAAGATGATGGATACCTGCTATGATGTATATACTTATGATTCTTATCCTAATTTTGCCTACGGAATAGGGAGGGACGCCCTCCATAGTGAAGATCTGAACGACAGAAAATGGAGTTTTAATTTGAGTCAGGTGAGGTCTATCTGTCCTCATTTCGGAATTATGGAACAACAGTCCGGAGCGGGGGGATGGAATACCTTTGCGGGGCCTGCTCCAAAACCAGGACAGATGTTATTGTGGGCAATGCAGAGTATTGCCCACGGAGCGGATTACATCAGCTTTTTCCGTTGGAGAACAGCAACGGCAGGGACAGAGATATACTGGCATGGAATTCTGGACTACGATAACCGTGACAACAGGCGGTTAACGGAGGTAGCAGAAACCGGCAGAAGAATGAAGAATATCAGCGAAGCCGTTGGAAGTGACTTTGAAGCGCAGGTGGCACTTCTGCGGGATTATGATAACAGCTGGGATTCTCAGATAGACCTATGGCATGGTGAGATTTTACATAAAAGCGAACTGGAGATTTTCAAAGCATCCCAGCTGACCCATACTCCGATGGACATTGTATATCTGCTGAATGATACGGAGACACAGGAGTTGAGACAATATCAGGTTTTATTTTATCCTCATCCGGAAATCGTGACACCGGAAGCGGCAGAAGTGTTAAAAGAATATGTGAAGGATGGAGGCTGTCTGATTCTTGGCTGCAGAGCAGGGCAAAAACAGAAGGATGGACAGTGTGTGATGGAGCCGATGCCAGGGCTTCTGTCAGCACTGACAGGAACAAGCGTAAAAGAGTATACCTATGTAGGGCCTGCGGATGAAGAGGTACAATTTGAATGGGATGGAAAAAAGCTTTCGGCAGGAATCTTCAATGATATTTTAGAACAGGTCTCCTCAGAGTCCGTGGTCCTGGGAAGCTATACGGGAAATTATTATGCGGGAAGCCCTGCGTTTATAAAAAATACTTACGGAAAGGGGACGGTTCTTCATTTTGGCGGGACTTTTACAGAAGAGACTGTGAGGGAAATCCTTCAGTTTACAGGTATACGGGAGCCATATAAGAATTACATGATTCTGCCGGATGGATGCGAGCTTTGTGTACGTAAAAAAGATAGTTGTCTCTATTTCTTTGTATTAAATTATGGAAGAGTAAGCCAGGAGATAGAACTGAAAAAAACCTTGTATGATATGGAAACAAAGGAGAACCTGACAGGTACAGTCGTTATAGAACCCTACGGAGTGGCAGTATACCGTACATCTCTGGAATAGGCAGGCATGGGACAGAATCTGTTTGTTTTGGCGTTTCAGCATCTATCAGATTTTTGCCCTGTGAAGTTTCCAGAAGATGTTTTATGGGAACTGTAATGGGAATCTGTGCATTGGCAGAAAATCGACAGGCGCATGTATGGATTTCAAGAGATTTGCAATAAAAGTTAAGACTTGCAGAAAGGAAGAAAACCAGGCATGAAAATATTAGTAATCAATAGCGGAAGCTCCTCGTTAAAGTTCCAGGTCATTGATTCTGAATCGGAGCAGGTTCTGGCAAAGGGGCTCTGCGAGCGCATCGGTATTGACGGAAGGTTTACCTATAAAACCAACAAGGGAATATCTATCAAGGAAGATATTGGGATGGAGAATCATACCCAGGCGGTTCACACACTTTTGGATACTTTGGTTGATGAGGAGAAGGGAATCATCAAAGATTTTTCCCAGATTGATGTTATCGGCCACCGTCTGGTGCATGGAGGAGAGAAATTTACCGGCTCTGTGGTGATTACGGATGAGGTGATTCAGGCTATGACCGAGTGCAATGACCTGGCGCCGCTTCATAATCCGGCCAACCTGATTGGTGTGGATGCATGCCGGAAATTGATGCCGGATACACTGATGGTAGGAGTATTTGACACGGCATTTAACCAGACTATGGAGCCCAAGGCATTTTTATATGGACTGCCTTATCAGTATTATGAGAAATATAAAATCCGCCGTTACGGATTCCACGGCATCAGCCATAAATATGTATCTCAGCGTGCCGCTGAATTTATGAAGCAGGATCCGCGCCATGTGAAGACAATCGTCTGCCATCTCGGAAACGGTGCTAGTATTTGTGCTGTGAAATTTGGAAAGGTCATTGACAATTCTATGGGCTTTACGCCTCTGGAAGGATTGGTTATGGGCACCCGCTGCGGCGATGTGGACCCTGGAGCCCTGGAATTTCTGGCCAAGAAGGAGAATCTGGATTTCCCACAGATTATGAAAATTCTGAATCAGGAATCAGGAGTTTTAGGCATCTCCAAAAACCTTTCCAGCGATTTCAGAGAGCTGAAAGATGCGGAAATTAAATATAACGACAAAGCCTCCCTGGCCAGGGAGATATTCGCATATAAAGTGGCAAAATATGTTGGAAGCTATGCGGCGGCCATGAATGGTGTGGATAATATCGTGTTTACTGCAGGGGTAGGGGAGAATGATTCCGATATCCGGGAGGAAATCTGCAGTTACCTGGAATTTTTAGGAATCGCCATTGATGAGATTGAGAATCGGTCTCAGGCAGAGGCCGCAAGGATATCTACCAGAGGTTCAAAGGTCAATGTATTGGTAATCCGCACCAATGAAGAGCTGGAGATTGCCAGGGAGGCAGCGGCAGTCGCCGGTGAGATAAAGGCAGTAAAAGCCAAGAGTTAAACAGTAAAACTTTGCACCAGAACAGCCTGAGGGAACAGAGTCAGCGCAGCAGGTGCGCAGACCTACAGCAAGGATTCGATACTTCACAGCAACCCCCCATGCCTGCATCAGGCACTACCATGAATGAATGGGGTTCCTGTGAACCCTCCGGAGGATGCACACAAAATGCCAAAAACGGGCATTTTGGCGCGTCGTACGGTCAGCGCAGCAGGTGCGCAGACCTACAGCAAGGATTCGATACTTTTACAGTCAGAAACAGCGGCTTGCTCTTCCAGCAGCAAAAGGGAAGCCGCGTACCCGGCGCACTTTCCCAGAATGGCAATGACCTGTTCCGAATCCTGATTGCGGTTTTCCTGAAAAGCATAATAACTGCCATAGATAGCATAGGTCAGCCCGATATTTTTTGAAAGATTCTCACGGTATTCCGGGTGTTCCCTGAATACCAGTTCTTTTATACCCTTTTCCACCTTGGAGATCAGCTGGCTGCTGCGGTTGCCGGAGAAAAGGGTGTGAATCAAGGCGTCTTGGGAGAGATAGGATAAAAAGAGAGTGCGGGAAAATTCTTCCGCATTCTCAAAGATCAATCCCGGGCGGTCCAGGGCCTGGATTACAGACATGACAACCTCGGTTTCCAGGGAGTCTGACAAACTGTAAATGTCAGAATAATGGGAATAGAAAGTCGATTTGTTAACCAGGGCTTTTTCACAAAGCTCCTTAACAGTGATTTTTTCTATAGGCTTCTTTGCTCTTAAAGCGATAAAGGCGTTGATGATACTTTTTCTTGTTTTTTCCACTCTTAAATCCATAGTTTTTTCGTTCCTCCACAATTTAAAGAAATCGTTGGTTATCCTACTCTTTTTTAAGTTTGCCGATAGCAGATTTTCCATAATTTTACTATAATCCAATTATAGTAGGAAAAACGACAAATGTCCAGAAAATAATAATCTGGGTCAGAACAGAACACAGAGGAGGTACATATGGATTATTACGGATTTTACACGGGAACCGAATTTCAGGCCTACAATTATCTGGGAGCACATATAGAAGCAGGAGAGGGGATTTTCCGCACATTTGCCCCCGGCGCCAAACATATTGCAGTTATCGGAGACTTTAACCAATGGAATGATGTGCCCATGAACCGGGTGTATGACGGAAACTTCTGGGAGTGCCGGATTCCTGGTGTCAAACCGGGAATGAAGTATAAGTACCGGATTTATGACCAGAACGGCGGTTGTCTGGATCGGTGTGACCCTTATGGAAGATATATGGAACTGCGCCCTCATAATGCGTCCATACTCTGGGATCCGGAAAGTTTTCGTTTTACAGATTCCAAGTGGATGAAAAAACGTACAGATCAAAAGGATAAGCCCCTGAATATCTATGAGATTCATGCCGGCTCCTGGAGATGCAGACCGCAAAAAACAAAGAAGGCTCAGAATCAGGAAGACAGGGATGCTGTGACGGCGGATATATCAGGACAATGGTACACCTACAAAGAGCTGGCAAAGCTTCTGGTTCCCTATCTGAAAGAGAACTATTATAATTATGTGGAGTTGATGCCTCTGGCAGAGCATCCCAGCGATCAGTCCTGGGGATATCAGATCAGCAGTTTTTTCAGCCCCACCTCCCGCTATGGAAATCCTGACGATTTAAAATGGTTTATAAATCAATGCCACCAGGAGAATATCGGCGTTCTCATGGATTTTGTGCCGGTTCACTTTGCGTTAGATGACTATGCACTTTGGCGGTATGACGGGACTGCACTATACGAATACCCCAGCAATGATGTAGGAAGAAGTGAGTGGGGGAGCTGCAATTTCATGCATTCCAGAGGAGAAGTGAGAAGTTTTCTGCAGTCATCTGCCCATTACTGGCTGGAAGAATTTCATTTTGATGGGCTTCGGATGGATGCAATCAGCAATCTTATTTACTGGCAGGGCAATCCGGCCAGAGGGGAGAATAAATCAGCGGTTCAATTCCTTCAGAATATGAACCAGGGATTGAAAAAGAAATTCCCGTCAATTATTTTGGCGGCGGAGGATTCTACTGCCCGTCCCGACATCACCGCGCCTGTAGTAGTGGGCGGCCTTGGTTTTGATTACAAATGGGATATGGGGTGGATGAATGATACCTTATCCTATTTTCAGTCTTCTCCGCAGCAGAGGGTGGAGCGCTATCACAGGCTGACATTTTCCATGCAGTATTACTATCAGGAAAATTATCTGCTTCCCCTTTCTCATGATGAAAATGTTCACGGAAAGGCCACGATTCTCCAAAAAATGAATGGAGATTACGAAACAAAATTCCCCCAGGCCAGGGCCTTCTATCTATATATGTATGCCCATCCCGGCAAGAAGCTGAACTTTATGGGAAATGAATTTGGACAGCTGAGGGAATGGGACGAGAAGAGGGAGCAGGACTGGGATATCATCCGATATCCTGTTCATGATGCTTTCTGGCGGTTTATGAAAGACCTGAACCAGATTTATAAAGAAAATCCTGCCTTTTGGGAAAAGGATTATGTCAGAGAGGGATTTCAGTGGCTGGATTGTCATCAGGAGGCCAGATGCATCTACGCATTTGAGCGGCGCGGCGGCAGCCAGAGAATCCTGGCAATCTTTAATTTTTCTGACAGGGTTCAGGAACATTACCTTTTAACCGTACCGGATGCCAGAAAGTTAAAAACTCTCCTGTCCAGCAATACGGATATTTACGGAGGAACAGAGGCTCTGCAGATTCAGGAAATACCGGTGGTGAAGGGACAGGCGGAATTTTCACTGCCGCCGTTTTCTGGTGCGTACTATTTGATTGGATGAAAGAAAGGGACATAAAAGAGCAGCCTGAGTATCAGAAAATAAGATTTGTGATTGCGAAAGGGAGCGGAATATAGTATCTTAAATAAAAGGAAAGTCTTTTAAGGACTGTCCGGAAAAGAGGGATATGGATGAAAGAACTGCTTCCGGATTTTCTGCAGGAAAAACTGTTTAGTCAGTACGGAGAAGAGTGGTATCGGAAGATTTTGACGGGGTATGAAGAACAGAGGGCGGTGACCTTAAGGGTAAATACTTTAAAGGCCGATGGGGCATATGTAACGTCCTGCCTTGAGGCAGCACAGATTTCGTGGAGGAACGTCAGGTGGAGCAGAGAAGCTTTGATTGCAGAACATGTCAGGGAAGATGCCATCCGGGCTCTTCCGGTTTATGACCAGGGGATGATCTATCTGCAAAGCCTGTCTTCCATGATCCCGCCTGTCCTGCTAAACCCCCAAAAGGGCGAATGTATCCTGGACATGGCGGCAGCACCGGGCGGGAAGACCACACAGATGGCTGCACTTTCAAACAATCACGCCCAGATTACTGCATGCGAGAAAAATAAGGTGCGGGGGGAACGGCTAAAATATAATATAGAAAAGCAAGGAGCCTCCTGCGTCTACCTGATGCTGGAGGATGCCAGGAAGCTGGATGATTTCTTTTCTTTTGACAAGATTCTTCTGGATGCGCCCTGTAGCGGAAGCGGTACCCTGAAGCTTGGGGCACAGGGACTCAATCAGAAGATTACACAGGAGCTGGTATCCAGATCATCAAAGACTCAGGAGGAGTTGTTGAAAAAAGCCCTGAAGCTGCTGAAACCAGGGCATGAGATGATTTACTCCACCTGCTCTATATTGAGAGAAGAAAATGAAGACAGGGTGAAAAGGGTACTGGGCAGGACGGCGGAGCTTGTGCCCATATCACCGGATAGTCTGCCGGATGTGCCTCTTCTTCCGGTTTCGCTTCCGGGAACCGTATGTGTCTGCCCTGACAGTCTGTATGAAGGCTTTTTTGTGGCAAAGATAAGGAAGCGTCAGTAGCGGTTTAACTTTTCATGTTCATAATCTCATGAAACAATTCCAGGTCGGATTCCCGCAGTTTAATGTTGGATGCCAAAACCTTTCCGTCAGGAGCGGTGACTTTGAACTCGATAACTGTGCCTTCATCTAAAGAATTTTTGTACACGGCCTTCCAGAAGGACGAGAATTTCGGATGATTCTGCTTAAACTGTCCCCAGGAATTTTTTAACCGAAGAAACTTTACAGGGTTGAAATCCATAGAATGAACCTCCGGGCTATAGTATTAAGATGCTATTAAACAGTCTATGATATCAACGTGTTTATGTCAAGGGTGGAAAATAGTGGTGTTCCATCCTTTTTGTGGAGTGAACAGTAACTTTTTGATTGCCGTTTTTGGCCATTTTGTGTGAAGCCCCCAGGGATTCACAGGAACCCCTCTTTCATTTACGGTGGTGTCGGGAAAGCGGCATGGGAGTTATTGTGAAAATCGGAAAAGTGTGGTAATATTGAAGGAGGTACAGGGGATTTAGATTTAAAGGGGTAGAATTTATGGTTGTAGATTTGATGGAAATGATGCGGAGGATTGTTCGGTGCAGTAATGTTGATATGACAATTATAAGGAACAAGGGGGAGGAGCCGGAAGAGTTTGATTTGGGAATCCGCAGAATGCTCCTGGAACCAGGAGAGAATGAACATTTCCTTAAAATGCTTTATGAATATGGGGAGGAAGGGATTCTGTATTTTTTGACAGACTACTTTGATACGGAATATTGCATCATGAGAATCCCCCAAGAAGAACGTGCTTATGGAGATTTTATTATTTTAGGACCATACAGGGATATGCTTTATACGGAGCTGCAGATCAGAGAATTGATGGATCAGAGAAAGATACCTGTAGATTATGCCAATGAACTGAAAGAATATTATCATGCGGTGCCAGCGGTGGAGGCCATAGACCAGTGGAGGGAAGCCTGCAATGCGCTTTACCATACCTTGTGTCATGACAGGCCGATTCAGGTTCAATATATAGCCAGCGAATCTCTGGAGAAAGAATTCCACCAGGAAACTTATAAAGATGAATTGTCATTTAAAATGATTGAAGAGCGGTATGCGGCGGAAGCAGAGACTATGAAGGCGATTACCAATGGCAATATGGAGGAGGCCCTAAGGTGCCTGGCTAAGCTGGGAAAATTCAAGCTTCCGGTTCGCTATAAGGACCCTGTCCGCAATATCCGCAACGGACTTATCAGCATGAATACCTTATGGAGAAAGGCGGCGGAGATGGGAGGGGTTCATCCGGCCCATGTAGATGCGCTGTCCACCCAGCTGGCAAAGCGGATTGAGACCGTCAGTTCTGGCCAGGAATCGGGGCGTCTTAAGACTGAGATGATCAGGAAGTACTGTATGTTGGTGCGCAACTACTCCTTAAGAGGGTGTTCGCCGGTGGTTCAGAAAGTTGTGAACCATATTAACCTGAATCTGACAGAGGATTTGTCATTAAAAAGGCTGGCAGTGGAGTATTCGGTAAATGCCAGCTATTTGTCCGCTTTGTTTAAAAAAGATATGGGAGTTACGCTGACCGATTATATCAGTCAGCAGAGGGTCCGCAGGGCCATTACCCTGATTAATTCCAGCGATATGCAGATTCAGGATATCGCGTCGGAAAGCGGAATTTATGATGTAAACTATTTCCGTAAACTGTTTAAGAAAATTACAGGTAAGACCCCTACGGAGTATGTAAAGCAGGTTCGTACCCATGGAGCGATGTAAAATAGATATTTTTCCATGTTTTTACCAGTTTTACAAAAAATTATACTCATGATATTTGGCGGCTCGTGCTATGATGATGTTATAAAAAGCTGTCTGTCCGGATCTTTTGTCAGCCAGCCAAAAAGAAAAGGAGACGATAACGATGAAAAAAGGATTGATCGGTATCCAGATGAGTACCATTAAGAGTAAAATTGACGAACTGGGTGCTTACGGAACATTGAAGGCGTGTGCGGAACTGGGATATCATTGTGTGGAGGTCAGTCAGATTCCCATGACTCCTGAGAATGTGGCCGGCATGAAAAAGGCATGTCAGGAATTCGGAATCAAGATTGCTGCCTGCAGCGCTGCCGTAGAGCCCATGATTCCGGGAATGCCGGGAGAGTATCTGTCTACTGATTTTGACAAGATTGTAGCGGACTGCAAGGAACTGGACTGTGACCTTTTAAGAATCGGCATGCTTCCCATGACCTGCATGGGCAGCCGGGAAAAGGCTCTGGAGTTTGTGAAAAAAGCAGATGGGTATGCTGAGAGACTGAAAGAGCATGGAATCGATCTGTATTATCACAACCATCATGTGGAATTCGTAAAATACGACGGACAGTATCTGCTGGATATTATAAAAGACAACACAAAGCATATGGGATTCGAGCTGGATATCCACTGGATCCAGAGAGGCGGCGAGAACCCTGTAGAATTTGTGAAGAAATATGCGGGACGCATCCGTCTTCTGCATCTGAAGGACTACCGCATCAGCGAAGTGAAGCTTCCGGAAGGCAAATTTGATCCCAAGACATTTATGCAGTCTTTCACCAATAATGTACAGTTTGCGGAAGTGGGCGAGGGCAGCCTGCCTATTAAAGAGTGCATTGAGGCCGGCCTGGCAGGCGGAAGCGAGTACTTCCTTATCGAGCAGGATGATACCTATGGACGAGACCCGTTCGAGAGCCTTAAGATCAGCAGGGACAACCTGTTCGCTTTGGGTTATGAGGACTGGTTTAAGCTGTAAAAGCAGTGTATGTCCTGACATTTGGAAGAGTACTGTTGAAAAGGTTATGGAGGTTGCGGCCATGAAAGAGAATATCATGATTTCCGGTTTTGCAGATGAGATCAGCTCTGATTTTAGTAAGCAGCTGGAGACGGTTACCGGTTTGGGAATGCATTACATTTCCTTAAGGTCGGCAGATGGGAAAGGTATCGCTGATTATACGGCGGAGGAAGTGAAGGAGACATTGCTTCCCAAGCTGGAGCAGGCTGGGGTGAAGGTGTCTTCCCTGGGTTCACCCATCGGCAAAGTGGGTATCCGGGATGAGGAAGGCTTTGCAAAACAGCTTATACAGCTGGACACGCTTTGTCAGATCTGCAAGGTTCTGAACTGCAAATATATCCGTATGTTCAGTTTCTATATGCCTGAAGGAGAAAAGCCGGAAGACTACAGAGAAGAAGTTATTGGGAAGCTGAAGAAGTTTATTGAGATTGCCAGGAAATATCAGGTGGTTTTGATTCATGAGAACGAAAAAGATATCTACGGCGATATCGGATCGCGGTGCAAGGACCTGATGGACACTTTGGGAGAGGCTTGCTTTAAGAGTGCCTTTGATTTTGCCAACTTCGTACAGTGCGGCCAGGATACGAAAGACTGCTGGGAACTGCTGAAAAACTCTGTGGCATATATTCATATTAAAGACGCGGTCTCCACAGACAAGGAGAACGTGGTCTGCGGCACCGGGGAAGGAAAGATTAAAGAGATCTTAAGCCAGGCGATCAATGAGGAAGGATACGAAGGCTTCCTGACATTGGAGCCCCATCTGGTACTGTTTGATGCGCTGGCATCTCTGGAGACCACGGCGGCGGAGAATATTATAAAAGAGAATAAGGCAAAGGACGGAGCAGAGGGATATACTATGCAGTACCGTGCATTGCAGGGAATTTTAGATTCAATTTAGGAGAAAGTTATCATTATCATATTTAAGAAAAGAGGAAATGACATTATGGACAAGAAAATTCGTTTTGGACTTATCGGCATCGGAGCGCAGGGCGGTGCTTATGCAGGATTTCTGACAGGAAAAGGCGGCTTTGCAGGAATGCCGGTTCCGCCGTGTCCACCCCACTGTGCATTAGGCGCGCTGTGCGATACGGATCCGGCCAAAGAGGCTATGTGCAAGGAAAAATATCCTGAGATTCCGTTCTATACAGACTGGAAGGATATGGTTAATTCCGGCAATGTAGATGCAGTGATTACCACGGTTCCTCATTATCTCCATACAGAGATTGCCATCTACTGCCTGGAGCATGGAATGAATGTTCTGGTAGAAAAGCCTGCCGGCGTTTATGCCAAGGCAGTACGTGAGATGAACGAGTGTGCGGCAGCCCATCCGGATGTGGCTTTCGGCATCATGTTCAACCAGAGAACCAATAAGCTGTATCAGAAGGTAAAAGAGCTGGTGGCATCTGGTGAACTGGGACAGATCCGTCGTTCCAGCTGGATCATCAATTCCTGGTGGCGTCCGGACAGCTACTACCGCCAGAGCGACTGGCGTGCAACCTGGGGCGGCGAAGGCGGCGGTGTTCTGGTAAACCAGGCTCCTCACCAGTTAGACTTGTGGCAGTGGATCTGCGGTATTCCCAATAAAGTATATGCAAAATGTATCTACGGATCCCACAGAGACATCATTGTTGAGAACGACGTTACCATCGTAACCGAGTATCCCAACGGCGCTACGGGAAGCTTCGTTACCTGCACCCATGATCCCAACGGAACAGACCGTCTGGAGATCGACCTGGACAACGGCAAGATCGTAGTGGATGACAGCAAGACCGCTACCGTTTACCGCTTAAATAAGAGCGAGGACGAGATGAACGCCACCATGAGCATGATGGAAGTATCCAAGCTGACCAGCGGCAATTCTGCAGGCGGCGGTATGTACACGACAGAGACCTTTGAGAATACAGACGGCTGGGGCTATCAGCATACCACGGTTATGGAAGACTTTGCTATGCACATTCTGGAAGGAACTCCCCTTCTGGCTCCCGGCTCTGACGGCATCAACGGTGTAAACCTGGCTAATGCCACTCTTCTTTCCGCATGGTTAGGCAAGGAAGTGGAGAATCCGGTAGATGAGGACCTGTATCTGGCTGAACTGAACAAGAGAATTGCTGCAGAAGGCAAATTCCCCACCAGATAGTCTACCCATAAGTAAAAAAATGTGATAAAATAAAAGGCGGCCAATGCTGAGAAATTCAGTTACAGGCCGCCTAAAATTAAATAAAAAGATGACGAAAAGACGTATTAGCGGAATTTCTTTGTGTTCTTCGAAAATATACGCAATAAATTCCGGTAGCGCCAAAGAAGATGGGGAGGAATTGACCATGAAAAAGGCAGTAGTTATCGGTTTAGGTGACATTTCAGGGATTCATATTGCCGGTATCCAGAAAAATCCCGGGATCCAGCTGGCGGCAGTGTGTGACATTGATGAGAACACGAGGAGCCAGGCTCCGGAGGGAGTACCGTTTTACACAGATTACAAAGAGATGATTCAGAAAGAGAAGCCGGATGTGGCTCATATCTGCCTTCCCCATTATCTTCATGTACCGGTTTCGGAAGAGATTGGCTCCATGGGGGTTCATGTGTTCTGCGAGAAGCCGATGGCATTGAACGCGGAAGAAGGAAGAAGATTTGTGGAGTTTGAAGCCGCTCACCCGGAGATTCATATGGGAATCTGTCTGCAGAACCGGGCCAATGAGTCTGTGGAAATGCTGAAGGAACTGATTGACAGCAAAAAGTACGGAGAGGTAAAGGGAGCCAAAGGCACGGTGCTGTGGGCCAGAACCAGAGAATACTATGATATCAAGCCATGGAGAGGAAAATGGGCGACCGCAGGCGGCGGATGCATGATTAACCAGTCCGTTCATACCCTGGACCTGCTGTACTTCCTGTGCGGAACCATCACCAGCGTGAAGGCATCTGTAAGCCAGCTTCTGGACTATGGTATTGAGGTGGAGGATACGGTCAGCGCCCGTCTGAATTTTGCCAATGGAGCCCAAGGTCTGTTTGAGGCCACAAACGCCAACTATAAGAATGACAGCGTTCAGATCTCCGTACAGATGGAAGAGGCGGAGTTTGCCATCATTGACAACGTGCTGTATCGTCTCATGCCGGACGGAACGAAAGAGCGTCTGGCAGAGGATGCCAAGATGCCGGGAAGCAAGTTCTATTATGGAGCCAGCCACGGGAAGATGATAGACAGGTTTTATCGTGCCGTCGAAACCGGAAGTCAGGACTATCTCCATGTGAAGGATTCTCTGATGAGCATTCGGCTGATCGATGCGATTCAGGAGTCCGGACGCAGCGGGAAAGTAGTTGAAGTATAAGAGAAGAAGAAAATGCTCCTTCATGATACGTTTAAGGGGGAGCATTTTTTTATTCCTATTATCAGCGCAGTGTATTCGGACGCTGCTTCATAAGTACAGGCCGGCCTTTCTCCGGCTGCCGTCTGTACTCGGATATGTTAACGGTATTAAATGGAGATTATCCGCCCCATTGCTGTAAGAGAACGAAGAATGACAATAGAATTATATGAGACTAAGTCATGCGAAAATCCTGTGCCAGATAAATATAAAAACATTCCATAAACTCTCGTTCCGAGCTGCTGCTGAGAGGATTCATGCTTAAAATGCTGCGTATCTTATCCAATCGGTATACCAGGGTATTTTTATGCACATGAAGCGAGCTGCTAGCTTTGGCCAGATTATAATCTTTTTTTACCAGAGCACCCATAACTTCTACATAGTTTTCAATAAATTTTTCACCTAATTCCTTTTTTAGATAAGAAAATACAGCATGAAACTCATTTTGAGAGGCGATTGCTTCAAGATATTTTACGACATAGTTATAAAAATAGTAGTTTCCTGGCTGGTTGATATGATTCTGCATCCATCGGCAGTAGAGGAAGGCCTGGCGGTAATATACAATATCATTTTCGATGGGGCCTACATAGACGCTGTGTTTCAGCCCGTTAGAACGAATATACTGCAAAGCGCAAGACAAATAATCTCCCAGGATGTATTTGTAATCCTCCATAATAATGCTGTTTTCACTATGGATGGATTTGAGAAGGAAAACATTTCCTTCGTTGGTGATACCAGTTAGATCCTGCCTTGAGGATTTGTTGCCCTGATCGATCTGACGGCAGAGCTGTAAGGAGTGGCGGAATGGATCTTCAATTTCAATAAGAACAGGAATCCGGGGTATCTTTTTGTCCAGAGAAGTATCACTCATGGCTCGTTCCAGGTCGGAATATTCAAAATCATCACTGAACAGGATTTTCAAAACCCGTTCTTTGGCAGTATATTTTCGGGAAACATTTTTTTTATATAGTTCGAATTCCAACATAACTTCAAGGGAATGTTTCATAACCCGGATAACGGGAAGCACTTCCTGCACATTGCCGTAGACACCAATCACCCCTGCTCTGTGCTGGTTTACAAACAGTACCATATATATGCTTTCGCGGATGCCGCTTTCTGGATCATCTCTGTCAATGATGATGATATCTTTCTGGCTTTTTATCAGATGAAAAGCCGTCTCATGAAAAATCCCGATTAATTCTGCAGACTTACTGGCAAGAATTTTCCCATATTCGTCAATAATACTCAAATTATATTTCGTCAGCCCGGCAATAGATTCAAATAGTTTATTGGCTAATAAAGTATCCATAGATTCATCCCTTAATCTGTATCTCTAATAATGAATATTAATCTGATCATCATCCCATATGCAAAAAGCAATTCTGTAATCTATTATAGTATAAACACAAAAAATAAATCTTGTACTCTGGAAATAAAAAAAGAATCAGATATTTGGTTGTCAAAACATGGGAGAGCCGAAAAAAAGAGACTATAATAAAGCCACAAAAATAAACGTAAAAACGGAGGAAAAACATGAAAAAGCGCGGATATTGTTTTATGATGGCAGCAGTTTTGGCAGCTTCTTGGCTTGCTGGCTGCAGCGGCAGCAGCTCCAATGGTTCTGGCACAGACGCTGTAAAAGACCAGAGTTCTCAAACAACATCGCAAACCTCTGCTGACACGGAAAGTACAAAGGAAACAGGTGCAGAAGAGACGCAGGGGGCCGGCAGTGAATTCAGCGGTACATTAAAAATGTATGGGCCAGGATTATTCGCAGATGTAGGCCAGGATGGGACCATCGACATGATTACAGGTGTTAAAAAACCGGGATATCAGATGGTTATTGACCGGTGGGAGGAACTGTATCCCAATGTGGAACTGGTGATTGAACCGATTCCGTGGGACAACTGGAAGGCAGCGCTTCAGACAGCAGCGATTTCCGGAGATGTGGATATTCTGATTCATGGTGCATCCCTAGGGCCGGTAGTAGAGCCGCTGGGGCCGTATGTAAAGAGAGACTCGGATTATATGGATCAGGTAACCATGATGACGCTGCGGAGAAATGCAGAATTGGCGCCACTGAATGAGGTGGTTCCGTTTGGGGTGACGATAACGTTGAATCCAGTAATGGTGGTGGTCAATAAGACTATTTTTGAGGATTACGGGATACCTCTTCCGGATTATAAAACATGGACCTTAGATGATCTTATGGAAGCGGCAAAGGCTACTACGGGAACCGATCCCAAGACGGGAAAGGAAACCTATGGGATCAGTCCAATTAAAGCATCAGATGCATTTAAGAACTATATCTGGAGTTCCAGAGCAAAAAATAATGAGATATTTGAGTGGGGGGACTCTATTAAGAATTCAAAGATGAATTTTATAGGTGACGATACGGCGGAGGTATTAAATTATCTGACGGAATTTAAAAATTATACCAGTCCGGATTATATCGAAGGCCTTGACCTGGCTGCGGCGTATACGGAGGATCATAATATAGCGATGGTAGTAGTTGAGAACCCGTACAATGTGTATAACACACTGAAGGCCAACGGGCTGGAGGATCAGTATATGTTAGCGGCCCTTCCTCAGATTGAGGACGGCCCGTATAAAGGCATTACGTCAAGCCACTTTGGAGATTGGCACATGTCCATCTGTAAGAACAGCAGCAACAAGGAACTGGCATGGGAGTTTCTGAAATTTATGACGACAGACCCGGTGGTTCAGCAGTGGATTATGGAGACGTACAGCATCCCCGCCAATATTGCAGCCAACAGTACCCTTGGAGATTATATGAATGATGATTTTGCCGACGCAATCAAATACGTGATCGAGACATGTCCGGGTGGTTTCAGCTGTTCAGAAAATGAGTGTTATGACAGTGGAAATTTCGGTACTTTTATGAACGATCTTGCTACGGTATTAAACGAGATGTATCAGGGAAATATGGATGCCCAGGCAGCAATGGAATTTGTTCAGAAGAATGTAGATGATTACCTGAGTACCCTTCAGTAAACCAATGACGGTAAGTTGCCCAAGAGTACATAGAGAGACAGGGAGGAAGCATTGAATGAAACATCAAACATTGAAATTAAAGGTGAAGAAGCAGATGATCTGGTATTCGTTTCTGATTGTCAGTATTCTGACGCTGCTGATCCTGACTTACATTCCTATGCTTACCACGATCAAATACAGCTTTCATGATGTAGAAGTTCTGGGATACGGCGACAGCCGGTTTGTAGGCATGCAGAATTATAAGACCATTATGAGCAATGCCTCCTTCCTGAAATCGACAGCCAATACATTATTGCTGGCTGCCATGAGTCTGATTTCCATCCCTATAGGCTTTATCCTGGCTACATTGATCAATAACGTCCATTGGAGAAAGCTGCAGAGCTTTTTCCGGGTAGGGTTCTATTTCCCCAATATTATTACAGGAGTCAGCGTGGTGCTGATTTTTCAGGTGGTGTTGAAAGCCAACGGAGGCCTTTTGAATAACGCGCTTTCCTTTTTGACAGGGCAGAAGGTCAGCATCGGATGGCTGACAGACTCTCACTATTCGCGGTTTGGCGCCACCATCTTAAATGTGTGGTCAACCTTGGGATACAACATGCTGATTAATCTGGCAAGCCTTCAGTCGATTCCCGGGGAAATCTACGAGGCGGCAGAAGTGGACGGGGCCAATGCGTTTAAACGCTGGATTTATATTACTATTCCTCAGATGACATCGTGTTTTGTATTTTTGTTTATTACGTCGATTATCAACGGCTTGGCCAGATTTACAGACCTTTTTATCATCGGGGGGAATACGCCGATCGGAAGACCCGGGGGAACGCTGCAGACAATTCTGATGTATATTTATCAGTTCAGCTTTGAGACGCCCAGATATGGGATTGCCTCTGCCGGCGCTATGATCTTATTTTTACTGACATTCGGGGTCACCATGGTGAATTTGAAGATAACAGGGTTTTTCAAAGAAAAATGATGGAGGTGGAATATGAAGTCAAGGAAAATAAAGCGTGTTCTGCTGGCGGTCATTCTGGCAGTACTGCTTGTCATTATCTTGATACCGTTGCTTTGGTGTGTTTCCCTGTCTTTTGACAGAAAGGCCCTGAATGCCCTTCCTCAATTTTCACTGGTCCCTCATGAGCCGTCAATGTTTAACTATAAGGTAGTGTTTAACACCATACCATTATTCAGGTACTATGCCAATACCATCTTTGTCACGGCGGTCCATACATTTCTGGCAGTATTTTTTGCACTGGCCTGTGGGTACGCCTTTGCAAAGGGGAATTTTGCAGGGAAGAAATTCTGGTTTATTTTTATGCTGGCAGTTATGATGATTCCTTTCGAGTCCAGGATGATTCCTCTGTACCTGCAATACAAACAGTGGGGGCTTCTGGACACATATGCGCCTTTGCTGCTGGGAGCCTGTGCATATGTGTATGGGATCTTTTTTGCAAGGCAGAATATTGGCGCAATTCCGGATTCGCTGCGGGAGTCGGCATATATTGACGGGGCCAGCGAGTGGAAGATCTTTTTTGAGATTGTTATTCCGCTGTCGAAACCGCTGATCGCAACGTTGTCGATTCTGCAGATTTTAAGCAATTGGAATAGTTATCTGTGGCCGCTGGTAGTGATAAAGAGTCAGAAAAAGCAGGTGATTTCCGTGGGGGTTTCTCTGTTCAATGCACAACAGGGAGAGATATATTATGGACCCAGGATGGCTGTAGCCGTAATCAGCGCAATTCCATTAACCATTATGTTTTTATTGCTTCAAAAACATATTGTACAGAGTATCGCTGTAAGCGGAATGAAACAGTAAGCAGATACCAAACAGCAAAAAGGAATGAAACGGGAATTGACAGAAAGGGCAGGGGATATTCATGAAGGTGGTACTTATCGGCGGAACCGGACGGATTGGAAGTTATCTGGTGCCAAGGCTTGTGAAAGCAGAATACCGGGTTATCAGTATATCGAGAGGACTAAGGCAGCCTGTTAAAAAAAGTTATGCCTGGAACGATGTGGAGAAGATTATCCTGGACAGGAATGAGGAAGAAGAACGGGGGACTTTTGGAAAGAAAATTGCTGCATTGAATCCGGATATTGTAGTTGATCTGATTAATGACAAGACAGAAAGCACCTATCAGATAATTGACGCCCTGAAATATACCAATATCAGCCACTATCTGTTTAACGCATCCATCTGGGTCCATGGACATGCGACAACGGTTCCGGCTACAGAGGATATTCCCAGGCATCCTCTGGAGAATTATGGAGTAAATAAAGCGGGAAGCGAGGCGTTTCTCCATGAACAGTACAGGAGGGGTGGGGTTCCGGAGACGGTTATTATGCCGGGGCATCTCACAGGACCGGGCTGGACCTGCATTAATCCTGCCGGAAATCTGGATCCTCTTGTCTTTCAGAGGATTGGAAGAGGGGAAGAGATTGCCCTTCCTCATCTGGGAATGGAGACAGTTCACCATGTTCATGCAGATGATGCAGCTCAGGTATTTATGCGCGCCATCATACACCGAAACCAGGCCCTGGGGGAAAGTTTCCACGCCGCGGCACCGTATGCAATGACACTGCGGGGGTTTGCGGAGGCGACGTACCAATGGTTCGGCAAAGAACCCTGTATTCGGTATCTTCCATGGAAAGAGTGGTGTGAATACACCGCTGTGGAAAGCTATATCAACAGTACATTGTCGCATCTAACCCATAGTGACAACTATAGCATTGAAAAAGCAGTTCACCTGCTCGGATATAAGCCAAGGTATACGATTATGCAGGCGGTGGAAGAATGCGTGTTCAGCATGCTGGAAAGGAAAATCATAACAGTTTAACATGGAAAAGAAAAACATACAGGGAATCATTTTTGATATCGACCATTTTGTGGTTCATGACGGAAAAGGAATACGGACCTGTGTCTATGTGAAAGGCTGCCCTCTTCACTGTGAATGGTGCCATTCTCCGGAATCACAGAAAAACGGACCGCAGATTTTGTTTGCAGCCAGCCGCTGCAGCCAGTGCGGGCTGTGCGTATCGGAATGTAAAACCGGCGCGCAAAGGATAGAAGGCGAAAAACGGGTATTCCAGAGGGAGATGTGCAGCGTATGCGGAGCTTGCACTCAGGTGTGTAACCAAGGGGCGCTTACGATATCGGGAAAGAGCTATACAGCAGATCAGGTTGTCAGTGAAGTGGCGGCAGACAAGCCTTTCTTTAAAAACAGTGGCGGTGGAGTCACCATAAGCGGCGGAGAAGTATTAACTCAGGCTGATTTTGTCACGGAGATTTTAAAGCTTCTGAAGGAGGAGAAGATCCATACAATTATTGAAACCTCCGGATACGGAGACACAAAAAAGCTTCTGGAAATGGCGGAGCATACGGACGTGTTTTTTTATGATTATAAACTGGGGGACCCAGAGACGTTCCGGCACTGGATAGGAGGAGACGTGGATGTGGTGCTGCAGAATTTGAAGCAGTTAAGGAGGGTGACAGATCAAATTGTGCTTCGGATTCCGATCATACCAGGAATTACGGATACGCAGGAGAACATAGAGGCTTTATATGAGACGGCCTGTGAAAACAGGATCCGCGAGGTTCATTTTCTCCCGTACAACACGTCAGCCGGCGCAAAGTATGAGTGGTGTGGAAGGGCTTATACGCTGGGTGAGAAAACCATGGATATAGAGAAGCTGGAGGGGTATAAGAAAAAGGCTCCAAAGGGAATCAAAGTGTTTATTATGGGGTAAAAAAGGGGCAAAGGCAGGAGAGAGACAATGATTGATATTGAGACATATGCAGAACAAATTATAGCCAGCGTTCCGTCGGAGCGGGTGGCGTTCCTGATTCGTGAGACACGGGACAATATGTTGTCTGTCAATGAGAAAACAGGAAGCATGGAGCCGGTCTTGAACGAGGAAACAGGAAAGCTGCCTGTAATAATCAGAAAGGCGATGGCAGAGAAGAGGAAGCTGGAATGCGCTCCCTGTGGGATCTGGGAGGGACAGATTTTCGCCGGATGTTTTACATTGAGAGAGGAAAAACTGGTAAATACCTATGATCTGCCGGAATTTGCATTTCCCCAGGAGAAGGAGGAGGGGGAAAAGTATGGTTTCGGCATTTATTCCATGTTCGGACACATTTCTCCAGACTATAACCGGCTTTTGAAGCTGGGAACATCCAGAATAAAGTCACGGATTGACAGACAGCTAAAACAGAATGAAAACAGGAAAAGCAGGGATTTTATGACGGCCGCCAGGATCTCTCTGGAAGGACTTGAACAGTTTGCAGCCAATCATGCGGCCATGCTTCTTAAGAAGGCGGATCACTGCCAGAATGAAGGGAGAAGAAGAGAGCTGCTGCAGGCGGCGGAGGCGCTTGGCTGGGTTCCGGTGAATCCGCCCAGAACATTTTTTGAAGCCTGCCAATCGGCATGGCTTCTTCATCTGGCCCTTCAGCTGACAGATAACTACCTGGCTGTCGGTCGCCCGGACCAATACTTGTATCCGTTTTTGGAGAAGGATCTGGAGGAGGGGAGATTATCTGTAGAAGAGGCGCAGGAGATTACGGACTGCTACATGCTGAAATTCAATGAGCGATCCCAGGATAATGAGACGGCCGCCCAGATGATGGATCTGGAAATGCGCCAGAAACGGTTTGACAAACAGTGGGAAGAACGGAAGCTATATGACATCGGGCATCAGAGATATAATGTGAGAGACACGGTAGATGCGATCAACCATTGGAACCAAAATGTTATGGTAGGCGGACTGATTCCTGAGACCGGGGAAGACGGAACCAATCTGCTGACCGTGATGATAATAGAATCATTCCGAAGGATGAGGATGACGAATCCGGTACTGTCGGTAAGGCTTCATAAAAAGACCCCGGAATTTTTGAAAAAACAGATCGCCGTTACCCTGAAGACTGGCGGCGGCCTGCCCTGTCTGTATAATGACGAGACGGTTATCAAGGCGTATACCCATTTTGGCGTGGATCTTGTGTCAGCCAGGGATTATGCCAATAACGGGTGCTGGGAGTGCCTGCTTCCCGGGAAAACGGATTTTTATTTTACCAAGCTGAATACATTAAAATGTCTTGAGTGGGCTCTGAACCATGGAAGATGCCACATTGACGGAAAAGAGGAAGTGCCGGACCAGGGGGATGTACGTGAGATCAAGACCTTTGATGAACTGTATCAACGGGTTCTGGATAATCTTCGGCTGGTGATGGAGACATCTGCAGAGCATATGGTGGAAACACAGCATCTTCGGTCTATCGTGGCACCGGTTCCTCTGTTGTCGGCTTTTCTAGACGGACCGGTGGAAAAGGGGCTGGATATGACCGAGATGGGAGCCCGTTTTATCTTAGGAGGAACCATTGCAGAAGGGATCAGTCATACCATTGATTCGCTGACAGCCATTAAAAAAGTGGTGTTTGAGGAAAAATATTGCAGCCTTGAGACGGTGGAAGAGGCCATTGACCACAATTTTAAGGGCTATGAAAAGCTGAGGAGCAGGCTGGCATCCTGCCCCAAATACGGAGCCAATGAAGAGGAAGCGGATGTTATGGGGATGCGGCTGACGAAAGACTATTCAAGAATCATGGAGGCGATTGACAGAAAACATTCTGAGATGAAGTTTATGCCGGGAATCGGAACCTTTTCCTGGTACATTGCCGTCGGAAACGGAACGGGAGCCAGTCCGGATGGAAGACTTGCCGCAGAGCAGGTGGCAAGTAATTTTTCCCCGTCTGCAGGGGCTATGACAAGGGGAATTACCGGGGCCCTTTTATCTTTTACGAAGATGAATCTGGACGTAATCCCCTTAGGCTCCCCCCTGGATCTGGGAATGTCGGAGCAGTATGTGAAAGGTCAGGAGGGAACCCGGCGGCTTGTGGGAATTATGGACACCTTTGTGGAAATGGGAGGCAATCTTTTGACAATCAGTGTGGCGGATGCCCATATTTTAAGAGACGCCCAGAAGAATCCGGAACAATATAAGGATCTGAGGGTGAGGATGGGAGGCTGGTCTGCCTATTTTACCATGCTCAGCCCGGAGCAGCAGGAACATCATATCCGAAAGGCGGAGGCGGGGTTTTTCTAACAATTTGTGACAGATATCATCAAGGCATGTCTGCATTCTGGAAAGGAAAGAGAAAGCATATGAAAAAGTGTATGAATCACAGCCATCATTTTGGAGATAACAGCCTGGACGGGATCTATAAGGCTTATCCGGGATTTTATGAGAAGGAAAATAGAAATACCAGGAGCGCTGATTCACAGAAGCGGGATTCCAGGAAAGGTAGGTATTATAGCATGAACAGGGGATCTTGTTTCTTTTTGGAAACTATTTTGGGGACAATATGAATTTTGACATGGCGTCGGAGATTCTGGAAATGGAGGGAATAAAAACGGCTGTGGTAAAAGTATCGGCTGACATTGCAATTGCTTCCAGACAGGAGTACAAAAAGCGGAGGGGAGAGGCTGGCAGAATAGAACGGAATCAGCCAATCAGGGAGCGGCATCTGCTGCAGAGACATAGAATAGGGGGATCAGATGTTAACATACAGTTTAGATGGAATATGGCAGCTGCAGGTTCAGGGGCAACAGGTAGAAGCAAAGGTTCCTGGTTCTGTTTATTCGGCACTGCTTGAAAACCGACTTATGGAGGATCCTTATTATAGGGATAATGAGCAGAAGGCATTGGAACTTATGAAACAGGATTTTGAATACAGCAGAAGCTTTGCGGTGCCTTTGGAACTCAGGAAGGCCGATACGATAATCCTTTGCTGTGAAGGCTTGGACACGTTGTGCCAGATTTATATTAACGGAACATGGATTGGATGTGCTAATAATTTTCACCGGACATGGAAATACGAGCTGCCAGATATTTTATCTGATGAAAATAATGAAATACGAATCAAGATTTCTTCGCCAATCAACTACATAAAGGAACAAGACAAAAGGTATCATGCAGGAGGCACAGATTACGCCATGCGGGGGTTTCCGCATTTAAGAAAACCGCACTGTATGTTTGGATGGGATTGGGGGCCGCGTCTTCCGGATGCCGGGATATGGAGCCATATAGAATTGATCGGGGTCTGCGATTCGTTGATTGAAGATATTCGGATTCACCAGACGCACCATTGGGGAGAGGTTCTGTTATCCATCGATGTAATTCAGACGCACGATGCAGATATTCATATTTCTTTTGCGGATCCGGAAGGCAATACAGTGTATGAAGGAAAGAATCAGGAGATCCGTGTAGAAGAGCCAAGATTGTGGTGGCCCAATGGTTTGGGAGAACAGCCCCTATATACCCTCTGCGTCGAGCTGAGGCGGGAAGACAGGACAATCGACCGGTCTGTTAAAAGAATCGGGCTTCGGACTGTGACAATACGACGTGAGAAAGACCAGTGGGGTGAAAGCTTTGAAGAATGTATCAATGGACAGCCTTTTTTTGCCATGGGGGCAGATTATATTCCAGAGGATAATATAGTTAGCAGAATTACTCCTGAAAGAACCAGAAAGCTGCTGGAAAGCTGCAAAGCAGCACATTTTAATACGATTCGCGTGTGGGGAGGCGGAATGTACCCATCGGATGCATTTTATGATATTTGCGATGAACTGGGGCTGGTTGTGTGGCAGGATTTTATGTTCAGCTGTGCAAATTATGAAGTGACCTTTGATTTTGAGGAGAACATTATCCATGAATTGAAGGACAACATCCGGCGGATACGCCATCACGCCTCGCTAGGGATTTGGTGTGGCAATAACGAGATGGAAATGTATGCACTGGAAGAAAAATATGATGGAAATGAACAGACAAAGGCTTTCTATATTCGGCTGTTTGAACATATTATTCCCCATGTGCTTAGAGAAGAGGATCCGGGGACATTCTATTGGCCGGCATCTCCGTCTTCAGGCGGTTCTTTTTACAGGCCCAATGCGGAAGATGCTGGTGATATTCATGATTGGGATGTGTGGCATGGGGGAGCACCGTTTTCCGACTACAGAAAGCATTTTTACCGGTATGTCTCGGAGTTTGGATTTCAGGCATTTCCATCTATGAAGACTATCCGGTCATTTTCAGAACCGGAAGATTGGAATATCTATTCCAGAGTTATGGAAATGCATCAGAGAAATGCGGATGCTAACGGCAGAATTATGATGTATATGTCAAAAACCTTTCTATATCCCGCCAGCTTTGAAATGGTTGTATATGCATCTCAGCTTCTCCAGGCAGAGGCAGTGAAATATGGAGTTGAGCATTGGCGGCGGAACCGTGGGCGGTGTATGGGGGCAATTTACTGGCAGCTGAATGACATATGGCCAGGGGCCTCCTGGGCATCCATTGATTATTATGGCAGATGGAAAGCCCTCCACTATTATGCCAAAAGATTTTTTGCGCCGGTTATGATTTCTTGTGAGGAAACAAGTGAAACCACGGTCAAAAAGGCAATCATCAGCGAGCCGGGGGAGATTGTGAACAAGGCCCGGCTATCTGTTGCCAATGAGACGCAAAGTAAGATAAAAGGCATAGTATTCTGGTCGCTGCGGAATCAGAGAAGCGAAATCATTCAACGCGGCTCAGAAGAAATAGAAGTGGAACCATTTTCAAGCCTCTGGTTAACGGAGATGGACTTTGGAGATATTCCATTTTTGGATTATCATTTAAATTATATGTTTCAGATCGAAGGAAAAACGGTTTCAGAAGGAAGCACCCTGTTTACAGCCCCGAAGCATTACCACTTTGAAGATCCAAAACTGAACGTTACCGTTAACGGCAAAGAAATCATGATTGATGCCAGCTGTTATGCCAAAGGCGTGACAATCGATTCGGATGACTGTGCTCTTTTATTAAGTGATAATTATTTTGATATGGAAAAGGGGAGGACGGTTATTCAGATATTGAAAGGTTCTGCAGAACATTTGAAAATATACAGTGTATATGATATAAGATAAGATGCTCTTGTATTGAAACTTTCTGGTTTATGGAAACTGATGGTGGCAAAATCCTTCCATCAATGCCCAGGCTGGTTAGAGATCCCAGTGTGGCGGTGAGGGACAGGTCGAAGACTCTTGAAAAATCAAGGGTAAAAATATTTGCCAATAAAATTTTTCAAGTATAGATGAAGGACGTTTTTCTGTCCTCTATAGCGTGTGAAAAATAAGCTGGAAACAAAGCAAACTTCAACTTGATTTTTTACGAAAGGTGTGGTAAAATAGATATTGTTAGATTTATAGAAATTAGCGCGAGTGGCTCAGTTGGTGGAGCGCGACCTTGCCAAGGTCGAGGCCGCGGG
>CAJUPP010000049.1 GCA_910588325.1 uncultured Hungatella sp. | reverse complement strand
TTTTTGTCCTATGTGCATAAATTTATGAGGCGTACGTGGAACGTACGTTGATTAATCCCCGGTGCATAGGACGGAAAATCAGCCGCAAAGGCAGGTACAAGAGAGATTCCGAGAGTACATGGTTTAATTCTTCCTCTTCTTAACGAATATCTTGTCTGGCTATATAATCCGCCTACTTGTTTCCCTTTTTCAAAAATGCCGCCACATCAGCCGCACTGCGGGTAGGAGGCCACTTCTTGGCACTGCTCTCCATGGCCGATTTGGACTTCTGGCCTTCCGGCTGCACCGCCGCCATTGGCTTTGTGCCCCCTGTCCTAAAGTCCCACTTTTGGGCATTTCCTTCCATCTGTTCCTTGGACTTCTGGCCCTCCGGCTCTACCGCTGACATAGGTTCCGTGTTATCTGCCTTGAATTCCCACCTTTTGGCATTTCCTTCCATCTCAGACTTGGACTTCTGGCCTTCCGGCTGCACCGCCGCCATTGGCTTTGTTCCTCCTGCCTTGAACTCCCACTTCTGGGCATTTCCTTCCATTTCCTTCTTGGACTTCTGGCCTTCCGGCTCTACCGCTGCCATAGGCTCTGTGTTATCCGCCTTGAATTCCCACCTTTTGGCATTTCCTTCCATCTCAGACTTGGACTTCTGGCCTTCCGGCTCTACCGCTGCCATAGGCTCTATGTTATCTGCCTTGAATTCCCACTTCTTAGCGCCTTTTTCCATGTCCGCTCTGGACTTCTGGCCCTCCGGCTGCACCGCCGCCATTGGCTTTGTTCCTCCTGTCTTGAAATCCCATTTTTTGGAATTTCCTTCCATCTGCTCCTTGGACTTCTGCCCATCCGGCTCTACCGCTGCCATAGGCTTATGATTCTCTTTCCCATCCACCCTGTAATTCCACTTCCTGGCAACAGCTTCCATCTCTTCTCTGGTCTTCTGCCCCTTTGGCTCTGCTGCTGCCATAGGCTCTATATTATCCGCCTTAAACTCCCATTTCCTGGCGTTTTTTTCCAATTCCTTCTTTGTCTTCTGATTCACCGGCTGTACAGACCGCATAGGCTGATGATTCTCCTTGCCGCCTTCCGTATACTTCCACTTTTTGGCAGCGGCCTCCATCTCTTTCTTTGATTTCTGATTTGCCGGCTCCACTGCCGCCATAGGCACAGTATTGCTCACCGGCTTCCCGTCAGCCGACTGGCCGGTTTTCATGCTCCATTTCTTTGCCCTGGCCATAAAATCCTTAAGCACAGGTTCCTCATCATTAACGGATGTCCTTCCTACTCTCTCATTGCCTTCCTTATCCATCTCCACAGTATTAAACCAGGTAGTACCATGTCTGGCCGACTGCTTTCCATTTCCCTTTTTATCCTTATCATGGAACCGCCAGGGTTCCTCCATCAGGAAGCTTCCGGCGATATTTTCCATACACGCCATCTCCCTGTATGCGATGGTGGTTGTCTCCGTCAAAAGCCCGCTTTTCTCCGCGTTCAGCTCCCCATATTCCTTTGCCATCACCGTACATCCTGTAAAAACATACATACGGACCGGAAGAAAATCCCCGTACACCGAATACCGGTTGACAAACAAAATCACCGGCAGCACCAGATCCGTGCCGCTGGTCAGCGGATCCAGAATATCCACTCCCACATACCTTTCCACCTGAAACGTAAACGGTTTCGAAATAGGCTTACGCCGCATATGGACATAGTCATTAAGCCCGCCCTCCTGAATCAGTTCATACTCATTCTCCCTCTGAAAAGCACGAACCGACCTGCAGGGCAGGTCATACACTCCCTCTACACGAAGCATAAAATTAAAATTCACCGCCGGATTCTTTCCATAATTCCGGACAAAAATATTCCCCGAATCTGCCGTCGTATACGCCATATTCCATCAACCTTTCCAACTCCAGCCCATTTCCATCCTGCCTAAAAGCCTTCCTCTTCTCTACCTTGAAGCCTTCATCTCCAAAATACTCTTTTCCTTCTCTTTTTTGGAGGGATTCAAACTCTGATTAATCTGCGATATCTCACCGCACCATTTTCTCCTGCTCATATGGTCAAGTCCCATAACTTCCTCTCTGCCCCAGTGAAAATAATACGAGATAAACGCCATCTCCCGATACAATTCTTCCTTCGGATATAGTTTTATCCCTCCCCGGTAAAATTTAGAGGCGCCTTAAAAATCTTTCCACAGTCCGGGCACACCACCTCCATAACCGGCGGTTCAATATCATTAATCCTCTGATACATATCCTGCAAAAAAGCCAGATCCGCGGTAAACAGCTTCTCAATCACATTGGCCGTCACCATCTCCAGCCCCTCCAGCTCCGTCACCACCTTACCCAATATGACAATCGTAAGATAAGAAGGATTACTCAAAACCCTGGGATCCCTGGTAGCACTAATCTCATCCCCTGCCGTAGCCAAACGCATCTTCCCCCTCCGATGAAGCTCCCCCGCCCCATCCATATACCCTTTCGGCAAAGTAAACTCATAAACCGTTTCCATCCAATTACTCCTTTCCCATCAACACCCTCTGCACGCCAGCCAAGCCAGCCCCAGTCACCACCGCCGCTGCCGCGACTCTACTCCCCCCTCTTCCGAACTCCCTCATACCAACGAAGTTCATCCACTCTTTTCCCCCATAGCCAGCCAACAGCCAGCTCCGGAAAGAGTTTTCTTCCGTTTGCATTTGCAGGAGGCATAGAACCTCTTAGTTTGTGGGAATCTGCGTTAGGAGCAAAAACCGCAGTCCCGGCGAAGCGAGTTCGGATTTTTGCTCCTGTTTTTAGCAGATTCCCACAAGCTTAGAGGTTCTGGCTCCGAAACCCGCAAACGGAAGAAAACTCTTTCCGGAGCGTCCCTCTAGCACCTATCTCTCAACAATGACTCCTCTTAGTTCGGAATCACCAACTCCTCATACGCAATCTCCACACTCTCAATCGCCACATCACTTGTCTTAGCATCCAGATCCGGCGCATTATACTTGGTAACCCACGCATTGGTCAAAATCCAAACCCTGGTTCCGCTAATCGCCGTAGCAATGGTCTGCGGAGCTCCCCCATTAATATCAATCATCTCAATCTGCACATTATTCCTGGGAATCTCCCCGCGAACCTCGCTGACGCACTCCTGAATCCAGGTCTTAAACGCACTATCCAGCGTATACCCCATCTTCAGCGTCACATTTCCATGCTTCACCAATCCCGGAATCTTAACCGGAGCCAGACTGTTGGCATTGCCCTGACGGAACTCAATCACATCAACCGACGCCTCCACCCCTGTCACTTCACTGAACGCCGCGGTACCGGAAACCCCGTCCACAGTCACCAGGAAGTTCATCTTTGTCAAAGGATAGGCAAGGCCCTTACTGTTTTCATATGTTGCCATTTTTTATCTCTCCTTTTTTCAATATATACCCGTGGGCCAAATGATTTGCCAGCATTCCCTCATTATTTCGACAAAAGCGGCCAATCATTTGGCAAATAAGTATGCTCGTGAGTATAAATCCGTAACCCTTCAGCTGCTCCTTAACTCTCCTGTGCCTCTCCCCCTGACTCAGCCGTATGCTGTGTCACACGGAAGATAACGAACTCAGCCGGGCGCGACGGAGCAATCCCGATATTGCATATCAGTCTGCCGTTCATAATATCATCCCTGCTCATGGTAGACGGTCCGATCTCCACAAAATACCCTTCGCTTGGAGATGCACCAGCCAGCATACCGGTTCTCCACATGCTGTCAAGGAAGGAAGAAATGGTCAGGCTGACTCTCTGCCACAAGGTAGCATCATTCGGCTCAAATACAACCCAGTTGGTGTTGGCCTTGATGCTCTCCTCCACATAGATAAAGAGCCTTCTCACGTTCACATACTTAAACGCCGTATTGCCGCTGGCGGTTCTTGCACCCCAGACACGGATTCCCTGTCCCGGGATGGCACGAATCAGATTGATGCCTTCCGGATTCAGAATATCCTGCTCCGCCTTGGTATAATTTACCTTCAATCCGGTACAGAACACAATCTCATTGGCCGGAGCCTTGTGAACGCCTCTGTTGATATCTGTCCTGGAATAAATACCCATCACAGCCCCGGACGGCGGAACGAAATCGCTCTTGTTGGAAGAGCGGTCAAAGACCTGAATCCACGGATGATACATGGCTGCATAAGAAGAATCAATGATTCCCCTGTACTCAATCAAATCCTTTGTCTTGTACATATCCTTCGGCATATCAAACACAGCCACCCTGCTCTTTAAATTCTCACAATGAGCAGTCAGGGACACAATCACCTCCGGGTCCGTAATCCCCGGAATCGCCATCATGCTTACCGTACTGTTCTCCAGGAAAGACTGAATCCCCGTACGTTTCCCCGGCCCTTCGTCAACACCGATAAAGGTAAGAGGCGTCACTTTATCCATAGTGCCGTCAAAGCCACCCTCCAGGGTCAGCATACCTCTCTGAATCCCTTCTCCGAAAACAGCCTCCACCGGATTACCCAGCTTTTCCAGCTGCCCTACGGACACCTTCACCAGCTCGCTTTTAGACAGCTGAGAAGCTATGTAGTTGGGAGCCGCCGTATTGAAGCTTAACTCTCCGTAATTCTCCACCTCATCATTGTAGCGGACACTGACATCCACAGTCACCAGGTAAAGCACGGTCTTGGGAATAATCCCCTTATCCACCACGTCACCTGTAAAAGCAGCTTCAAAGGTTACCGTGTTGTCATAAATGGTAACGATGCGGTTGTATTCTCCGTTTACCTCCACCAGGTCGCCTTCTCTGAAGCCTTCTACAGACTTGGCCACATATCCGGTTCCTGACTCGGCAATCAGCTGCATTTTCCGTCTCTCGGCTGTGCTTAAAGAAACCTGGATACGGTTGCCCCATTTTCCTTCATTGGCTGCTTCCACCGTAAGAAGTCCCATTTCCTTTTTCGCCGCGGCAGCATCCTCCGGAATCACACGGGATACAAAGCATCTGGTTCCTCCGTTGATGAAAAACTGCTCCACGCTGTTGGCCAGATAGCGGTATTCTCCATGGGTGAACTCACTTAGGAATCCTCCAAACTGTTTCGTAAAGCTTTTGAAGCTTGTTACCAGGGACGGGGCCCCTATGGTAGGGCCTTTTTCTGCGAAGCCGATAAATCCGGCCGTGCTGGTCCCCACACCTTCTATGCTCCGTGGAGAATTGTCATATTCTTCCACGTATACGCCCGGTGTAAAATATTCTGCCATGATAGTAGTTCTCCTTTCATTCTCTTTATCGCTGTTTTTCCGCTTACGATATGACTGCCTTTACCTGCCCCGGTGAGACGATGCTTATATTCCCCATTCCGTTTGAGCACATAAGCTTGCAGTCATTGGTCAGACAGGGCTTTCCTCCCACCAGCACGGTGGGCTTCGTAGGAATCCAGGTTCCTGCCGGCACCAGCATACAGGGCTGGGGCGTCAATACTCCCAGCGCCGCCGCCGTAGCCGCCGCCACCTGTGGATTGGCCATGGATGTACACATTCCAAAAGGGGTAATGTTGGCCGCCTGGCAGTCCTGAATCGTGGCCGCAGGCTTCCCCTCCACCATACAGGTTGTCTGGGATGTGGCATTGACCGTTCCCGGCGCCGTTCCGAAGGAACACATGGCCGATGCCCCGGTTACTACGATTTGCGCCATAATGTCTGCTCCTTTTCCTCCAGCCTGCGAAAATCCACCATCTTGAAATTCTCCTTCCCCTCCACTACATACCGGACCAGATACAAAAGACGGGATGCGTCGTCTCTGACCCTCAGCACATAGTCTCCTTGGGGCGTCACCCTTCCGAAGACAATCCGGGCAATGGGAGAATTCACGGAAAATGGTTCCTTTAACGGCTGGCTGATCTTTATGGAAGATTCCGATAGTTCCTTTACCACGGTAAATGGCTCAAAGTCCTGCCTTTCCGGGTGAATCAGTCCATAATAGATGTGATCCATGCCTGACCTGTGCGTTTTAAACAGCTTCATAATGCGTTTTCTCTCATCAAATTCGCTGATGCAGCAATAGGCCTGGCCTAAATGAACTGCCTGCACACTTTCCAGACCGGGAAGCTTTCCTGAGAAAGTAATGACCGGCGAAAGACTGGCTGCATTCTCTGACGGTATCAGGAACGCTTCTACCACAGGCATCTGGCTGTCCAGCTTCTCATACTCCACAGTCACCTGGCATGGTTCAAACCCCCAGACCTGAATATCCAGGCTGCCGTCTTCCCGTCCACAGTTCAGAAATACGTAGTTACCGCTTCCTCTGGGAACAGGACGGACCGGCTTGTGGTCTCTGAAAAACCGTACATTTTTCTCTTCTATCTCTGCGCCGGTTGTGGTGTCAATCAGACGAACCAGCAGATCCAGCTTGCAGCGAATGACAGATGCGTCCACCTTCTATACTTCCTCCTTCCTCTCTTCGGAATCGGCACGCGCCGCTTTGCGGCACCTGCCAGGTCGTCGGAGCACATTCCAGTTGTGAAACTTTGTTTCACAAGCGCTCCTCCTCCCCTGTAATATGCAGACCGAAGCTTGCGTCCGTGACACGTGGTGTGTCGATGATCACTTCGCTGGATAGGAATACGGGTGCCGCCTTATAGAACAGGCTGATCTGATACGGCTTGTTGATCGCCTGCCACACCCTTACCTTCTCCTCCAAACTTATCTTCGCCTGAGACAGTACAATGGGAGGCTCCTGCGTGGTGATCCAGGACTGCAGCTGATTTGGAAGAACAGAGCTGTTATCATTGACAATCTGCGCCACTCTTCCGATGATTTTTTGTATATCCGGCGCCTTTAACCCCATCTGGGAGGAACCGTTTATAAAGACCATATAGTAAAGGCCATATGGCCTGGGCGGCTTTTGAAGCTGCACCCGCCCCTTTTGAATAAAGGGCGGCTGCGTTACGTCGCTCTCTTCCCGGATATCATACAGATACAGCCCCAGGATATAGTCCACATCCTGGTCCGCCGGGGATGAGATCTCAATATTGTTGGGAGACGGTATAGGCTCCGGGCACATCTTTTTCCGCAGTGTTCTGACGATATGCGCGCTTACATCTGCTATTATCGGATAATCTGCCATTACCTGTCTCCTTCCTGAAATGCGGCAAGCAGTTCTTCCACACGCTTCTGCATTTCCCCATTTAGTACCACTCCATACTCTGTGGTGTCTATGTATTCTGCCTGGCACTGGAAGCAGAGTAATGCATCCTCCTCCGCCAGATACGGCAGTGTCTGTACCTTCACTGAGGCGCTCAGCTGCTGCTCTGTCCCATCCTGAAGCACCACCTGGTCGCTGTATACGGTAAAGCGGTATACCTTGGATTTCTTCGTCAGAGTTACTTCCTTTTTAGAGTCACTGTATACGTACCGGTAACCGCAGCAGGTTCCGATAAGCCGAAGGGGAATATGCTCCGCCGCTTCACCCTTTAATTTCAGGAACACATAGGGATTGCTTTCGTCTACACACTGGTTTAGGAAAATCCGCGCCAGATTGGCTGCCGGCCGGCTTCCCGACTGTGCCAGACGGTTCATGGCCGCCGTGGCTGCCGCTTTGTCTTTCTGGCTTGCATCGTCAAAGGAGGTTCCCAGAGCATCTTCCAATATACGCCGGATATCCGCCTCGCTCATTCCGGCCGCCGGATTTCCCATGCCTTCCTGACCTGCACCAGCTCCAGTGCCGCTTTCTCCGGTTCCATCTGCTCCGGTCTGACCGCTTCCATCTTCCCCGGCTCCGTCCGCTCCGGTCTGGCCGCTGCTATCTGTTCCAGTTCCGTCTTCCCCGGTTCCAGCTCCGTCTGCTCCGGTCTGGCCGCTTCCATCTGCCCCGGTTCCCCTTCCATCGTTCTGACCTCTTCCATCTGCCCCGGTTCCAGTTCCGCTTCCACCGCTCTGGCCGCTTCCGCCTGCCCCGGTTCCACTTCCATCCGCTCCGCTGCCATCTCCTCCCCTTCCTGTCCCTCCATACAGATCATGAAGGCTGCTTTCCCTGCTGTCTGCTATGGCTTCATCCACATCTCTCAACAGCCGGGAGCTTCCAGAATCCGCCAGTTTATCTTTAATCTCCGCCAGAGCGCTTTCCGCCCCCAGAGAGGCCAGCCCATCCAGCATATTTCCAAAACTGTCATTCCCCTCTGCGTTACCGTCTGCAATCATAGACAGTGCGTCATTCTTCATCTGGCTGATATTATTCAGGACCGTATTGTCTCCTGCCTGGTTGGCTGCCTGGGCTTTCTGGGCGCTTGTGCTGGAAGCACTGGACAGAACCCTGTTCAGCTCCTGCTCCTTCGCCCCAATCTGTTCATCC
Organism: uncultured Hungatella sp.; assembly: GCA_910588325.1. Lineage (GTDB taxonomy): Bacteria > Bacillota > Clostridia > Lachnospirales > Lachnospiraceae > UBA3402. The sequence continues at coordinate 19,895 of CAJUPP010000049.1, read as the reverse complement.
ACCTGGGCGATAAGCGCCTCGTATTTCCTGGCTCCGCTTAAGTTGTTGTCATCCAGGGCATCCGCCTGTTCCGCCAAAAGCTCTTCCTTCCTGCTTTCCAGCTTCTCCAGCTCAGACTGAAGGCTTTCATCCTCCCCGGATATGGACTTTGCCAGATTCTGGAGCCACAGGATATGGTCGTCAACCGTCTCCCTGGCCTTCCCCCTGAAATCATCCTCCGCCGCCTGCCCGTAGAATCCTTCCGCCTGCTCAATCCTCTCATAGATATATGCGGAAGCATCCGCTGCCGGCTGCCGTTTTACCTTTGCCTGAATCAGATACTGAAACTCAGACTTGGCGCCGTTTACCACAGATTTCTGGTCGTCCAGCACCTGATTTCTGGCTGCCTGGCTGACCCCGTTGGCCACTGCCGCCTGGTAGGCGCCTCCTGCTCCCTGAGACAGCAGCCGCCGGTATTTATTCTCGGCAGCGCTCAGAAGCTCATTCTCCAGAAGCGCCAGCTCCCTGTCCGTATCAGCCATCACATCATCCTGAATGTGATACAGGTCCTGAAGCTCCAACAGCAGCCCCTCCATCTGTCCGCTCCAGCCGCCAATACCCATGTCTGTCACCTGCATGCTCTTTTCATACTCCGCATTCTTTAAAACCGTGTCCCCCTGTTCCAGCATCCTGCCGGAATGTTCAATATAGCTTTCCTGGCAGCTCTGCATGGCAACGCCCACAGCATCGCTGACATCCATATTTTCCACAAACTGCTGGCCGCTGTAATCACTTTTTTTATATCCGTCTCCCGAGCATTTGTTCTTCAGCTTTGTAAGCTCATCCTCCTCAATCTGTGACAGCTGAGAGAAAATCTCCGCCCTCCGCCTTGCATCGATGCGGCTCATCAGATTGCTGACAATCTCCGCCAGCTCCTTCCTGTCAGAGGCCTGAAGGCTCTCATAACAGCCCTGAAGCCCTGCCAGCTGCTGGTCGCACAAATCTGTCACATCATTTTGTAATTCCAGCTCAAAAAACTCCCTCAGGATATCGTAGTAATATTTATCCACCCCCGTACTGTCTGATGAAAACTGATTGTCATACTGCAGCCGTATAGGCTCCAGCTCCGGAAGATTGTACAGGTCATAAGGATCCGGTGTATCGAAAATGCTGACGGCCCCGTCGCTTCTGGCATCCCTGGTGATTCCGTCAGCCCCGGTATAACAGGTCACCCACAGGGGAGCCAGCTCCTGAGCCTCCACCATGGTTCCCTGGTCGGAGATATCGGAAAGCCCGGCCGCGTCGGTGATATCAAACCACGCGCCCCCTGCCAGCTCAGACTTGTAGTACACATTCATCTGATTGGTGTCCGTGGCGCTCTCCATTGCCTTCTCATACAGCTCATCCGTCAGGGATTGAGAATGAATCAGGTAGGTTCCGATAAACAGCACAGAATCCTCAATCACATGGGAAGACGCATATTCCTCATAAGTCACTGCCTTAGACTCGTCAAAGATAGCGCCTCTGGACATCTGATAGCACAGAATCCCTGCCAGGAAACAGCCGCTAAATATCATTGCCCCTATTTTGGTTTTCCTTCCTGCTCTCATGTTCCCTCCGGATTCTTCATAATCTTTAAGTTTCTTGTTTCAAAATACCCTGTATATTTCAGTCTGGAATCTTCCCCGTAAAACTCGATAACCAGCTCCTCCATACTGCCCTGTACCAGCGAAAGATACTTAAATCCTGTCGCTGCAGGAATCAGCGTGTCGCTGACCAGACATTTTCCATCCCCGTTTTTAATCAGATAATATCCAATCTCTTCCGACGGGTCCGGCTCCAGCGTGATGGTTACCATTCCGGTGACGCTGTTTGTCTGGCTGGTGTATGTGCCTATCTCCAGCTTCTCCTGCGCAACCGTGGTATATCCCTTCACAATATTCAAGGGCCCGCTGTACACATCCGGATCTATGATACAGTCATCCACAAAGGTATCCCCGTTGTAGAACCGCAGCTTCACCTCAGATACATTGTCCTTTGCCAGCCCCAGATGCCGGATGGTCTTGTCAATCTCTGTTCTGCTGCCGATACGGGTCTGGTCGCACCACAGCTCAAAATGTGTCACATCCACATCAAAATCATCCGGCAGCCCTACTCCTATGCGGAACTCCTGTTCCTGGATAATAGACTCAATATAATAGTAAGCGCCGTCCGCATACTCCTCTTCCACATAGCTCTGGCCCCCGTCCCCTGCATTCAGGCTGGCTCCTCCCTCCGTCAAAAGCGCTGTGACACCGCCGCAGGTCAGCCTGTCAAAGGAATATAAGGTCTGGGAGTAAGATGCAAGAGCGTCAAACATTTCATTCTGCAGATCCTCATAGTCATCCAGAGAAGACTTATACTCTTCATAAGTCAGTTCCCCCAGGCGGTTCAGGGTCTCATCCGCCTTCAGCCTTTCCCTGGCCGTGTCCACCTCTTCCGCCAGAGCCAGGTAAGCATTCCGCATACTGACATAATTGTTAAAGCTGTCTTCCACCTGCTGGGTTAAGGACTGCTTCTCATTATTTTTCTCAAGAAGCGCATCCTGATACTCCAGCGCCGCCTCATACAGGGCATAAGGCTCATCCTCCACATACCGGATACCCGATATCTGTCCCTTGAACCATTCCTTTGGAATCTTGATAAAAAGAATCCTGATGTGGCCCTGCCACGGCTTATCCACAGCCTTCAGAAATTCCTCATACTTTGCTTTAAACGCCTTCCCGTTAATCTTCTGTCCGGCAATGGCCTGATTCACATATTCCGATATGTAACCCATCTTATCCCCATACTGCCCTTCCATCAGACTGTAATTGGTCCGAAGAGAAATCAGGCTGGTGGAGGCATTCATGGAGACCTCATAATAATTCTCATCCCGGTCCAGAGTATACTGAATCAAATCCTTCAACTGGCTTCTCTGAATCCTGGCATCCACAAAAGGGTTCTCAAACCGATACCCAGTGGTGATATCCATCCCTATGGAGGTGGACAGCTTTTTCTTGCTGGCCTCCAGCTTTCTTTTATCCGCCGCAATCTTATTGTTCAGGGTCTTGACAGCCTTTTCCATGGTGTCGATATCATTCTGCGTGGCCTCCCCCAGCTTCAGGCGCGACCGGTTCTTCTTAAGGGCAGTCTCCATGGCCGAAAGCCTCTGTTCATTGAAGGAAATGGTATCCGTCAGAACCACAATATCCACATAAAGATTGGAGATATTCTCATAGACCTCCAGAACCTGGTCTGTCATCTTATGCTTCACCGTGTCAATCTCTGACTGAATCTGAATAGGTTTAAACTGAAACTCATAAGCCTCCGATAAATCCGGCTTCTCCGGAAATTTAAAGGAAAGAAGAGGCGTCCAGCGGAATGTGGACATGTTTTTCTGCTTCAGCTTGATGGACTTGACCGCCTGCTTTAAAGATACCTCTTTTACCTGAAGCTGGCTTTCCAGCTTCTCATAAGCCGGGCTGTTGGCAAGTCCTGTTTTCTTTGCCATATCCAGGGTCAGGAGACGCTCTCCTGCTGCCTGGCTTTCTATCCGTCCCCTTCCCAGTAAGGAGCTGATAAGCACAGCCGCCATAAGAATGGGAATCAGACCTGTCGCCAATCCACGTTTTCTCATGCCCAAGCTTACCCCTCTTCTTTCTCAATGGAATAGAAGGAGAATTCGCCTCCCCTATCCTGACAGATAAAGGTATAAATCAGTCCGTCCCTGCGGAACGAATAGATATAAACCGTATAAGCAACATCAAAATCCTCCACCACCAGGTAATCGTCATACTCAGTGGAAAGCTCCATCTCCACTTTCTTCTGGCCGCTGTTTCGGTTGTCCGCCATCCAGTTGATGGCCACAGCCTCCGGCATGTTTACCTCAGAATTGCCCTGATAATCCTCGGTCCCGAAGAATTTCTTCAGCTCCTCCACAGTTGTCAGGACTTTCCCTCCGGCGCCGAAGGAATCCTTACATACCAGGACTCTGTCCACAGACATCTCATCATCCAGGGTCTGGCTGTCGCCCCACCCGGTGTACATGGCGTCAATGTCCTCCAGGATAACCGCAAAATTGGCCTCATCCTCATACAAAGTCCTTTTTCCTTTGTACACATCCGCCACCTCTGACACCTTTTTCCCCAAAAGGCTGCCATACAGAAGCTCATCCTGGCTGAAGCTTCCGGTGTAGATTAAATTACTTCCATTATCATACAGCTTGCCGTTTCCATCCTTTTTCCCCAGGGCAAATTCCCCTTCATAGGCAAGGCTGCCGTTGTCCCGGTACAATTTCCCATTCCCGTCAAACAAATTCTCCTGAAAATTGCCAGTATACATCACAATACCGCTGTCATAATACCTGGTGCCATTTCCCTGATACATGTTCTTGTCAAAATTCCCCTGATAGACCACAACCCCTGCCGGGTTGTACAAGGTGCCATAGCCTGTGACAGCTCCGTCCTTTACATCCCCCTCATAGGCCAGATAGCCGGATTTTCCCCGGATCCGGACTCTCTCATCCGCAAATCGCAGCAAAACCGAGTCATAATCATAGGTTTTTATCCCCTCCGCCCTGGCTGAGGCCAGGGTGCTGTGAACACTGTACAGATAATAGATACTCAAAACACCGATTACCACCAGAACAGCCATTGCCAGCCTTCTGCTGACCAGCCATCCGAAAACCGAATAATAGTCTCTCTTGTGTCTTGGCCGGACGTCCAGCAATGAGGTGAAAAAATCACGGATTTTGGAAATTCCCCTGGTACGGATAAAATTCCAGCTGGTCCACATCTTCACCTTTGTGACAAAAGGTGTAATTTTGGCTTTGGCTGATGCCAGCAGGACTCTGAACAGATTATCACCCACAGGCCCGGACCTCCTTTCTTAACCTTGAGCACTCTCAGAAACTCCCTTGCCCCCATCTTTGAAACATACCGGGCCCAAAGAGTTTCCGAAACCCCTCATCTTCTATCCTTACTGCTCCCAGTACAGTCTGCAGATATCTCCCTCCACATGTACCTGGTTCAGATACTTCTCACAGGTAAACAGATACCATTTTGCCATGGCGTCCTCCGGATTCTCCTTAAGCACATCGGAAAATGTGCTTCTCGCCAGGTAAAAATCATGCTGATAGAAAAGCTCCAGCCCCTTCTGAAACTTGGTGTCTGTCTCCTCCTTAAGCCTTCTCTGGGCCAGCACACAGGCATCCAAAGCCTCATACAGCCGCAGCCTCTCCCCGGTATCGGCAATGAGGATATACCCGATATACCGAAAAGCCCCGTCATAATTCTCCCGGTTCTTTACATCCTCCGTAAGCACCAGGTTCAGCCCCATGCTCTGGAACCACCGGGCATACTGTTCAATCTCCTTAATCTCCCGGGACAAAAGGAATGGAAAGCTCTGCTGGTCCGTTCCTGCCACCCCGTATACATACTGGGCATAATGGAGAAAGGTACTGGTTCTCAGCCCCTCCAGGGTTTTCTCTTCGTAGAATTCATGCATCAGCCCGGTTCCGAAATCCACCGTATTCCTGGATTCCTCCAGAAACAGAACCTTAAGCAGGGTTAAATCGCTGTGCCCTGATACGAAAAATCCTCCGCCTTCCTCCTTGTGCTTCTCAATCAGTGTGATAAACCGGTTCATAATATTGGCAGACTCCCGGTTCCTGTCCCCCGGCTCTGTGGAGGAAACGAATGCCACCGTTCCGTGAAGCAGAACCATATCGCCGCCCTTTACCTCGGTGATGGAATCCTTGCCCAGAATCTTCTCAATATTTTTCGGCGCAAACCGATAGCATGACTCAAAAATCCGATATTTGGTGTAATTAATGCGGCTGATGGTCTTTTTGATCTCAAGCAGGCTGTTCCACATAAAATCCACGTCTTTTCCGTGAACCGCCTTTTTGGCCACATTCATCTGTCCGCCTGCCACCGCTTCCATGGCCTTTGCCAGCCTTTTCAGCTCTCTTCCCTGAAGCACCAGCAGACTGATGCTGACCACGCTTCCTATAAGGAAAATAATCTCCGCATAGATAAGATACCCTCTGCTGCTGTGTCTGTTTGTTCCGGATAAATCCTCTCTCCTGGTAATCCCCATCAGCAGATACTCCGGAGAAAGCCCCTCCGATGCGGCGGCTCCCAGCACCTGGTATGCCTCTCCGTCGATTCTCATCACCATGCTGGACTTCTGTCCCTCAGCCAGCCCATCTACCAGCTTCCTTGTACCGGCCACATACACATCCTCAAACCGCTGTCCATTGAAGCCGCTGGCGCTGGCCAGCACCTTATGGTCGCTGCTCCGCACAAGGCAGATATCCGTAAACACCTGGGAAATCCCGTCCAGATCCACAAAGCCGGACAGCCGGTTCCTCAGGGCATAGTACTCTCTGCTGTCATAAAAATCTTCCTCCTCCACCCCCAGCTTTACCGGGCTGCCGATCTCCTCCGCCAGAGCCTGTACGTAATAGAAGCCAAAGCGCTCTGCCTCCTGCTCCTTTGCCTTCTCCTGAACCCTGGGGATCTGAACTGCCCCGGCTGCGGTAATCGCCAGCAGAACCGCCTCCACAATGGCTATGGTATAACTTGTATGGTTCCGGTTCCTAAGCATGAGAAACGTAAGCAGCAAGCCTGCATATCCCATGAGAAGAAGCTGGATATAGATGGTAAACCGCTGCTGCCGAAGCTTCATCAGCTGCACAGCACTCAACTTCCGGCCCAGAAATGCACTGGTGACCTCTTGCGGCCTTTCAAAATTCTCCACTCCCGTCCCATCGTCTCTGCGGACCAGAAGTTCTTTATCCTCATATCTTGCCTCCACGAAAAGCCTTCCCTCTTCGCAGGAGACAAGCTGGTAAAGCTTCACCTCCAGAATCTCCGGCCCTTCTTCTCCATCGTCCAGAGACAGCTCCGTCATCTCAGCTTTATCTACAAAATAGACTCCTGCCTCCTCACCGCCTTCCAGAACCAGAGTCAGGTAGAAACCGTCCTTCTCCACCCGGAAGCCTGTAAGCACGCCGTCCTTTGCCATGTGCAGCACAGGGGATGCCGCCGCAGGAAGCGCCTGGTCATCAAACCTGACAATCCGGTAATCGGTCACCGTCTCATCCCCTGAAGTCCTGGTTGAGAGAAGGACAGCATAAAGCCCCTCCTCATAATCCAGCTTCCCAAACACGCTTCCCGGCTCAAACGAACCGCTTCTCCATACTTTTTTCACCGTTCCCCGGGGATCTGACACATAGAGAATCCCTTCGTTGTCTATATTCTCCGCCAGATATACGTTATTTTCTGCCGCACAGCCATCATGACAGGAGGAAACCCTCCGCTGCCTGCTCCATGACAGACCATCTGCAAAGGCCAGTGCGGTTATCAAAAGCATCCACACAAAGGCCACTATATATGGAATCCGTCTTCTCATTCCTTTTGTCCTCCGTTGACAGCAGTCCTATTCTTCTTGCTGCCTGTATCATCTAAGCAGCGATTCCGTACCAATGGTCTTGAATCCGTTAAACAAAAGACGCAGCCACGGAATATCCCCAAACAGCAGCTGGGAAATCAGAGACACCAGCGCCAGGATGGCAAGAAACAGGCAGATACACAAAAGCAGCCGGAACAGGCCGTCCTGCCTCCGCACAAACCAGGCTTTGATCCGTTTCCTGATCCCCCTTTTTTTCTTGGGAACCGCGGTAATCCTGATATCCTTGTAAAGCTCCGTAAACCGGTCATAGCTTTTTCTGGAAATCTTCTTCTCCAAAAGCCTGTAGCTGAATGCCTTCTGGGATGCCTTGGGCCTTAACAGCTCTCTTAAAATAGAGGCACAGGCAACCGCACAATCCCGCTGTGTCTTCTCCGGATCCAGCTGGGCCAAATCCACCTGATAGCTGAAATACACCGTGTGGTCCTTGGACAGGTGCAGCTGCTCCTGCTTTAAAAGCAGATAAAGGATAGGATAAGGCAGATTGGAGGTGATGCAGGTCATAATCACATTGATGCATATGGACTCACATTCCGCCAGCGTATAACTTTCTCCCATATAGAAATCCCGAAGAGGCCGTTCCTGCTTGTACTCAAAGGCCATGCACAGAGCCCCTCTGTCGGAAAAGCTGTCTATGTAGGAATCCTGAGCCGACATACCTGCCTGCTGAAACACCTCAAGATACTTCTTGGCGATCTGATGTTCCTTTATCACCAGCAATGTATACAGATTCCCGGCAGACGTATTCAAATCCTGACAAATCAAAATATCATTGATATCGCTTTCCTTCACAATGCGGACACATTCCAACTTCATCCTCTGCGATTGATAGAACATACCTGCCAGTCTCCTTCTACAACATAATTATCCCCTCGGTCTCTCAGTTACTCTTCTTCCTCAAATCCTTTTTTCTTCACAATGGCGTATGCATAGGTACAGATAATCGGCATATCGATACAGTAGATCCGGATCTCGTACACGCCTTCCTTGGCCGGAGCCGTGTATATACCGTCCGAGGTAATCTCTCCGCTTCCCGGCTCCGTCAGCTCATACGCCACGCTGCAGCTTTCCATATTGTTATATTTCACATGGAAGTAATGGCTCTCCTTGGTGCCCATGACAACCGTAGGCGTATCGGTGGAAATGCTCTTTCCGTTATAATTCTCCGCCAGCCCCAGGTCATTGCCTGCCGGGAACTTGATGGCGATCCAGCGGTAAGTAAGAACCAGGTAATCCACATTCTCAAGAAGCCTTGCCGCCACGATAAAGCTTCCCTTGTCGTTCATCACCTTTACCGCCGTCTCCGCGTCTACCGCTGCGGTCCGCTCTCCCTTAAACAGATCCGGGTTCCCATAGATGGTATTCTTGGCGCTGGCCTGAAGAGCCCCATCCTCCGTAATATATTCATAGCCGATATCCACATATACGTTTCCTTTTCCAAGTCCATGCATAATCTCCCCGGAATAACGGATATCCCCTCTCCTGGCCGATTCTCCCAAAGGAATCTCCAGAATCCCTGTGGCCACCTCCGGCACCCGGCCCTGAGACTGTGTCTGACCGCTCCTCTCCGGCTCCGCCGGAAATGAACCGCCGCCCTGGAGAAGCTCCGCATCCTTCACAAAATACTCCAGACACTCCTCCCTCAGCGCCTCCTGGGCAGGAGCCGTAATATAGGTCTTTACATTTCTCTCCAGAACTTCTTCTATAATATAGGCGCTTTCCGTCCGCACCAGCTTCAGATCCGCCAGACGCACATAATCCTTGTAGCCGCCCATATTTTTCATCTCCAGGCTCATCCGGCCTATCTCCTGGTTCACCAGCTCTCTTGGCTTATTTTCTGAGATCATAATCTTCATGGAACAGTTGGCCGCCGTCTCCACTGCGGCGCCGTCCACATAAGCCCTTGCCGTCCCGGTTTTCAGCAAAATGGAGGTATCCAGCACAGCCACCTTCTGGGTCACAAGCCAATATTCTTTTTTAATGGTTTCTCCGTCTTTCAGGGAAATATCTTCCAGATTGAGTTCCAGCTCATGCTGGCCGTCCGGTGTCAGAAATACCGGAACCTGAAGAATTCCATGATATGTTAATTTCCTGTTCTCCGGGGAGTGCTTCTGTACCTGTACCTCCAGCTTTACATTCCTCCCCCGGCAGACCGTGGCAGGCATCACCAGCTTCACCGAAAAATCATCATTCTCCAGAAGAACCGCGCTGGTGAGAAATTCGGCTTCCATCTTATATTCCTCTGCCGCCTCCTGCTGATCCATGAGAAACAGCTGGTAATTCTCACTGATCCGGTTATACTCATATTCCTGGCTGTCGTCTCCGCCTCCCTGGTTCATGGTATAAACCGTATGTACTGGCTCCTCCCTATAACGCAGACAGAGGCTGGCCATATTCGATTTCAAAGACTCAAACCCCTCGATCGCCGACAGCTTCTTCACCACCGAAGCCTCCATCACGATCTCACGCCCCAGACCGTCGATGGCAACCCCGCTCTCCACCAGAAGAGACAGATCGTCTAAACTGAACACGCCGCAGCCGCACACCACCCCGGCTCCATACATCAAGTTATTGATAAATCTGCGCTTATTATTAAAATAAGTCTGTTCAGCCTGGAAATCCGCCGACGTAAGCATCTTTCCCGAATAATAACGATTCCGTTCAAATGGGTACAATTTCGTATTCTTCATCTTCCATTCCCTTCTTGATGTATGCACTTTTTATAATTTATCACATTACCAAGTTCGATTTTTTAACTGTTCAGATACCAATATCATTTAAATACCAATGCCTTTTAAATAGCACTACCCTTTCGAGATAACGCAGCCGGGAGAGGGACCTTAACAAAACAACATTACTATCTGAACTATTACGATTTGTTCAATTTTAGCATAAATATATAGGGCTAACCACTAGCCAAAAGGTCAGTCTCCCCTCCCATCAGTTCAACAATTCACCAGTCCCATACAACCACAGCCTTACACACGCAAAGAAGCCGCACAGAACGATATTCCAAACCAATCGCCCTGTACGGCTTCTCTTCCATATCCTTATTCTCTTGTCTCCAACCGGGTCAACGCCCTCTTAAGCGCCATCTCCGCCCGCAGCGTATCCGTCTCAGCCGCATTATCCTTAATCCTGCGTTCCGCCCGGACCCTGGCTTCCTCCGCCCGGTTTACATCAATCTCCTCAGGCCACTCCACAACCTCCGCCAGAATCTTCACCTCATCCGGCAGAATTTCCACAAATCCTGCATGGAGAGCCGCCTTTCTTACCTCAGATGCTTCATGAATCCGAAGTACTCCCGGCGCTACAATGGCAGTCAGCGGAATATGGCTGGCATACACACCAATCTGTCCCTCTGTGGTGGTAAGCTCCACCATGCTGACTTCCCCTGCATAAAACTCTTTATCCGGAGTCACTACCTGTAATTTGAACATATCCGCCATATCTTACCCTCCTATTTCACACGGGCAAGAACGTCATCAATATTACCTGCATTGAGGAAGTATCCTTCCGGCACATCATCGTGTTTGCCGTCCAGAATCTCTTTAAAGCCCTGAATGGTCTCGCTGAGAGGCACATACCGTCCCTCCAGTCCCAGGAACTTGCCTGCTACGAAGAACGGCTGAGACAAAAATCTCTGAACCTTTCTCGCTCTGGACACCGTCAGCTTATCCTCCTCGGAAAGCTCATCCATACCCAGCATGGCGATGATATCCTGAAGCTCCTTATACTTCTGAAGCACCTGAATCACTCTCTGCGCCACATTATAATGCTCCTCGCCCACAATACGTGGGTCAAGAATCCTGGAAGTAGACTCCAGCGGATCCACCGCCGGGTAGATACCCAGCTCTACAATAGAACGGCTCAACACCGTAGTCGCATCCAGATGGGCAAAGGTATTGGCCGGAGCCGGGTCTGTCAGGTCGTCGGCCGGCACGTAAACTGCCTGCACCGAGGTGATGGAACCGCTCTTTGTAGAAGTAATACGCTCCTGCAGCGCACCCATCTCTGTCTGCAGAGTAGGCTGATAACCAACGGCTGAAGGCATACGGCCAAGAAGGGCGGACACCTCAGAACCTGCCTGGGTGAAACGGAAAATATTGTCGATGAACAAAAGCACGTCCTTACCGCCCTCGTCACGGAAATGCTCTGCCATGGTAAGTCCTGTCAGGCCCACTCTCATACGTGCTCCCGGCGGCTCATTCATCTGACCGAATACCATGGTGGTTTTGTTGATAACCCCAGATTCCGTCATCTCATGATACAGGTCATTTCCCTCACGGGTACGCTCTCCAACACCGGTGAAAACAGAATATCCGCCGTGCTCTGTGGCAATGTTACGGATCAATTCCTGAATCAAAACGGTCTTGCCAACTCCCGCACCGCCAAACAGACCGATTTTACCGCCCTTCTGATACGGGCACAGCAGGTCTACCACCTTGATACCAGTCTCCAGAATCTCTGTCTCTGTGGACTGCTCCTCAAAAGTAGGCGCTTTCCTGTGAATGGGAAGATATGTGTCTACTTTCGGCTGCTCTTTATTGTCAATCGCCTCACCCAGAACATTGAAGATACGTCCCAGGGTCTTCTCGCCCACCGGGACGGAAATCGGCGCCCCGGTTGCCACGGCATCCATACCGCGAACCAGGCCATCGGTACTGCCCATGGCGATACAACGAACCGTATCATCACCCAGATGCTGGGATACCTCGGCCACCAGGGTACCGCCTTCCTGCCGGTTAATCCTGATCGCTTCGTTGATCTCCGGCAGCTTACCCTGGCTGAACTTAATGTCCAAAACGGCACTGATGATCTGTGTGATCTTGCCTACGTTTTGTTCTGCCATCTTGTTTCTCCTTATTCTCAAATTTTCCTGTCTGTCCCAGCCTGTGTTCACGGCCGGACAGGCAGTCCTTTAAATAAATAATACTCCATCAAAACTATGATATGGCGTTTGCACCTGCCACGATCTCCGTAAGCTCCTGGGTGATGGCACCCTGTCTTGCACGGTTGTACTGCAGGCTTAAATCCTCTATCATTTCTTCCGCGTTGCTGGTTGCAGAATCCATGGCCGTCATACGCGCCCCGTTCTCGCTGGCTACCGCCTCAAGAAGAGCCCCGTAAATCAGGCTGCTCATATATTTTGGTACAATGGAATCCAGAACCTCCTCGTCCCCCGGCTCATAGGTCATAAGAGCCTGGGCCCCATGGCTTTCCTTCTCTCCTTCCTCCTCCAGCTCCACCGGAAGAAGCTTCAAAAGCTTGGGAGTCTGAGACGCCGCATTTCTGAAGGATGTGTATGCCAGATAGATCTCTCCTATCTTTCCCTGGGCAAATGCATCCAGAAGCTCCAGCGTAATATCCGCCGCATCCCGATACAGCGGCTCGTTAATCACCTCGGAATAGTCTGCCTGGATGGTAAAGCCCCGTCTTGCCAGTCCGTCACGGCCCTTCCGCCCGATTGCATAGACATAGGTGTCTTTTGCAGGCAGCTCTCCGTTCACAAGCTTGATAATATTGTTGTTGTATCCGCCGGCCAGGCCTCGGTTGGAGGTAATAGCAACCACCGCTTTTTTCGGCGATTCTCCTGCCTTCAGATATTTGTGATTAATATTGCCGGACTTCTTAAGTACAGAGCTGATGGTCTCATACATCATGTTAAAATACGGCTTTGAGCTTTCGGCTTTGGCTCTGGATTTCTGCAGTTTAACAGTGGCTACCAGCTTCATGGCTTTTGTAATCTGTTCCGTGCTCTGGATACTGTCTCTCCTGCGCTTAATATCTCTCATAGATGCCATCGATTACTCACCTGCTTTCTTTAGCGCTGTGCCTTACATTCTGCAATCGCCTTACCTAATAACTCATCAATCTCCGGTGTAATCTCTTTTGCCTGCCGGATCTTCTCCGGAATCTCCGGATACTTGGAATCAACAAACTTAAACAGATCTTCCTGGAAATCCTGAATCTCCGTGGTAGGAATATCCAGAAGATATTTTCTGGTAACCGCATAGATGATGATTACCTGATACTCTACAGCCATAGGCTTATACTGAGGCTGCTTTAACACTTCTCTGATTCTCTCACCCTGTGCCAGCTGTTCTTTGGTAGCTGCATCAAGGTCAGAACCAAACTGTGCGAAAGAAGCCATCTCACGGTACTGAGCCAGCTCTACACGGATAGGTCCTGCAATCTTCTTCATAGCCTTGATCTGTGCGTCACCGCCCACACGGGATACGGACAGACCGGCGTTGATTGCCGGACGGAAACCGGAGTTAAACATCTCTGTCTCCAGATAAATCTGACCATCTGTAATAGAGATTACATTAGTCGGAATGTACGCAGATACATCGCCTGCCTGAGTCTCAATAATAGGCAGAGCCGTCAGTGAACCGCCTCCTAAATCTTCGGAAAGCCTGGATGCACGCTCCAGCAGTCTGGAATGCAGATAGAATACATCTCCAGGATATGCCTCACGTCCCGGTGCTCTCTTAAGAAGCAGGGATAATGTACGGTAAGCTGCCGCATGTTTGCTCAGGTCATCGTACACAACCAGTACATCCTCTCCGTTCTCCATCCACTCCTCACCGATGGCGCATCCGGCGTAAGGAGCAATATACTGTAACGGAGCTAGGTCAGATGCAGTGGAAACCACAATGGTGGTATAATCCATAGCGCCAAACTCTTCCAGAGTCTTTACAATGTTAGCCACAGTAGAAGCCTTCTGGCCGATGGCAACATAGATACAGTGAACCCCCTGGCCCTTCTGATTGATAATCGTATCAATCGCGATAGCCGTCTTTCCTGTCTGACGGTCACCGATAATCAGCTCACGCTGTCCCCGTCCGATAGGAATCATGGCATCAATAGCCTTGATACCAGTCTGGAGAGGGGTATCTACGGATTTTCTCTCGATTACGCCGTGTGCTACACGCTCGATACGGCGGAATTTATCTGTCTCCACAGGCCCCTTGCCGTCTATAGGCTGGCCCAGTGCATTTACAACTCTGCCTGTCATAGCATCTCCTACAGGCACCTCAACAACTCGACCGGTGGTCTTCACCGTGTCACCTTCGCTGATTCTGCTGGTATCGCCAAGCAGAACCGCACCTACGTTATCTTCCTCCAGGTTCAGAACCATGCCGTAGATCTCTCCCGGAAACTCCAGAAGTTCTCCCTGCATGGCACTCTCAAGACCGTGGATACGGGCGATACCGTCGGCTACCTGAATTACGGTGCCTACGTTGGACACCTCAAGCTTGGTAGAATACTTCTCTATCTGTTCTTTGATTACAGAACTGATTTCTTCTGGCCTCAAATTCATGAAGGTTCGCACCTCTTTCCTAATTTATAGTCTTTACGCCAGCTGTACATTTAAAAGTTCCTTTTTCAGCTCATACAACTGGGTTTTAATGCTGCTGTCAACGACTCTGTCACCGATGCGGATGATCATGCCGCCGATCAGGGATGGGTCTACATTATAGTTCATCTCGAATTCCACATATCGGGTTGTCGCTAATAATTTTTCCTTTACCTGCGTCTTCTGAGCGCTGCTTAATTCCACAGCACTGGTTACATCCGCAGTTCCTATTTTCTTATATTCCTTTACCTGGGCAATAAAATATCCGAAGATAGAAGGAATATCATTCTGCCTTCCTTTGTCAACGACCGCTGCCAAAAAGCCCATCATCTCATCTGAGACTCTTCCCTGAAAGACATTATGAATAATCTGAACTTTCTCTTCCTTCACAACCTGAGGGTGGTTCAGAAGCTGTATCAGGTCTTCATGCTCTTTAAGCGTCCCCTGAAGCGCCAGCACTTCTTCGTACAGAACATCCAGGCAATTCTTCTCCTGGGCTGTCTGAAACAGCGCATCGCCGTACACCTTTGATACTAGCTTTGCCATGTGCTCTCACCCATTTCCTTCAGCGTCTCTTCAATTAATGCATCCTGCACCGTGGTATCAATACGTGCCGTAACAACCTTGCCTGCCATCAGAGAAGCGATGGATACCAGTTCCTGCTTCATGTCATCCAGCGCTTTCTTCTTCTCAAGCTCTACCTCACGGTTTCCTCTCTCCACGATTCTGGCCGCTTCTTTTCTGGCCTCTTCTATAATCTCCGCCTCTCTGGCTTTACCCTTCCTTCTGGCTTCCTCCAGAATTGCGTCTGCTTCCTTTGAAACTTCCTTCAGCTTGCTTTCATACTCTTCCTTCATCGCTTCCGCAGATTTCTTGCTCTCAGCCGCATCTGCCAGCTCACCGGCTATCTTCTGTTTTCTCTTCTCCAGTAAATCCCGAACCGGATTAAACAAAAGATAAGACAGCCCGAAAAACAGGATAAAAATATTGATTGCCGTAAAGAAAACCTCGGAAAGCAGCTGCGGGTCAAATCCTATTAAACGATTTAGTTCCAAAGACTCCGCCTCCTTTCTGCTCCTATCATGAGTTCTCTTTTATGCGCCGAAAGGCTTTACGAACATCAGAATGATAGCAACAACCAGTCCGTACAAACCGGTAGTCTCGGCAACCGCCTGACCAAGAAGCATGGTAGAAGTGATATCGGATTTTGCACCCGGGTTACGTCCAACTGCTGCAGCGCCCTGTCCTGCTGCGATTCCCTGTCCAACACCAGGTCCGATACCGGCGATCATCGCCAAACCTGCACCAATAGCGGAACAACCAAAAATAAAGTCCTGTCCAGAAATGTTCATAGTATAATCCTCCTAAAAATATAAATAATTATTTTATTACTCCATCTTATCATTCACATACACCATGGTCAGCATACAAAACACATATGTCTGAATACATCCGGAAAACAGGTCGCAATATACATGCAGCGCCGCCGGAATTCCTATCTTGGCAAACCATGGCATCATACCATACCACAACCCCATGATAATTACACCAGAAAGCAGATTGGCAAACAAACGCAAAGAAATCGATATAGGGTTCGCCACTTCTCCGATTAAGTTAATCGGAAACAAAATGGGAATCGGCTGGAACAAGCTGGTAACATGCCCAAACCCCCTGTTCTTGATGCCCTGATAGTTTACAATAAAGAATGTAAACATACCAAGTAAAAATGTAACACCAAAATCTGCTGTCGGAGCCCTCAGGCCGAAAAGGCCGCTAAGGTTGCAGAACAGAATGAATAAAAATATAGTTCCGATGTAATTGACAAAGCGTTTGGCATTGCCCCCCAGAATTCCCTGAGCCATATTCTGAAGCATTTCCATGGCATATTCCAATGCACACTGGAATGTACTTGGTGTGTCACTTTCACTGACATTCTTTAACTTTCTGCTGGCTATAAAACCAATCAAAAGCAGTGTTGCCGTGAGAATCCACGCACCAATAGTCGTAGTGGTAATCCACAGCTCCTGTCCAAATGCATGATACTTTAGCACACCATGAATCATAAAATCAGGTTCCTGAAGGCTCATCGGAATTTTTATCATTCCCATACACCGTCCTCCTTTCTTCCATGATATCTTCCTCCTTTATAGAGCTTTGAGGAAAAGCTTTGTGTACAATCGGCTGGAGAAGGGCGCCAGCCTTGAGGCCTAATGCCCCAATGATCATCGCTACAGCATCAATCTGTGGGCGGCTTCCCAAGAAAAACAGAGCAGCAATAAAAACTACTCTGCGAATCATGGACTGTACCACCGTGGTTTTATTGGCATAGCTTTCATCCATGCTGGCTGCAGCCCGTTCCGTAATATGGGCCATATGAATCAGCATGAACACATCTGCCAGAAAACCGCAGAAAAGCCCCAGAAGCACTGGCAGCAGAGAAAACCCCATGCGCTCCAAGCCGCCATGGAATACCGCTGCCAAAATCCCTAAAATCAATGTGTAGAGAAACATTCCGATGGACATCTCCAGAACCAGATGCCTTGTACTGTCCGTCATTCCCGTTCCTCCCTGTCTGCTGTGGCATCCATATTCTTCCCTTGCGTTCGGATACGGCTCTCTGTCTTTGGCTTTGATACTGACGGAAGGGGACTGTCCAGCACCTTCCTGATACCGTCCATCCGTTCCCTCTCCGCCTCTTTGGCATCCTGTTCAATCAGCCGTTTCGCCATAAGATATGCCCCGCGGCCGCCTCCCAAAACGCCTAAAACCAAAAGCACCAGAAGACTTTTCGTTCCATAATGAGAATCAATATAGCTGCCTGCAAAAATACAGAACAGGATCGGGGTCAGTACGCACAGTCCTAATTGAGTCACCATAGCCAAGCTGCGGTATACAGACTTTTTGTACTTCATTCCTTCACCTCATCCATATAATTGCGAAAAATACTCCGATAGTATTATAACCAGTCTTTTCTGATTTGTCCATGGTTTATGAAAAAATTCCCGGTTTCTGAAAAATCTGAAAATCACCTATTTCCTGCGTAAAGGTTTTTAAGGCTTTTTAGCCTGTCAGCACTCCATGTATATGTTGAATTGCCTGCAAAGTATAAAATTTATCTTAAATACTAATATGATCCGATTTAAAGATTACTCACACTTATTTTACCGCCTTAGCTGCATGTCTTTTCCCACCACTGCCTGATAAAATCTGTCTTATCCAGGATTCAATCCCAGACTTCAATCATATTCCTTCTTCAAAGTAAACCCTCTCCCCCTCACCTCATTTACCTGATTAATCACGATAAACGCCTGGGGATCAATCTCCTGAATCAACTGGTTCAGTTGTACCAGTTCCCTGTTGTTAACCACCGACATCACCACATAACCATCTCTTTTTAAATGCCCGGTCCTGGACTTAAACAGCGTCACGCCTCTGTCCAGCTGGCTGGCAATAGCCTGGTTGATCTCCTCATAATGTTCAGTCACCACCTTCACCTGCATCCTGGCCTGCCCCAGAAGCAGAACCTTATTCAGCACCATAGTATAGATCAGCACCAGCAAAATCCCGTACAAAATCTTTTCCCTGTCCGAAAAAAACATCTGCAGCAACAGAATCCCTGTATCCATCCCATTCATAGTTCCCGATACCGAGAGTCCCAGCTTTTTGTTCAGGACCAGCGGCGGAATATCCATTCCTCCCGTAGAAGCCCCGGCCCGGATCACCACCCCGATGCCTGCCCCGATGAAAAGCCCTGCAAATACCACCGCCAGCAGATTGTCCTCTGTCATCTGCCCCAGCGCCGGAACCTTCTGAAACACCGATAAAATAAATGGATAATAAAAGGTGCTGACAATGGTAGTCAATGCGAATTTCCTGCCCAACACCGCTGCCCCAAGCAGAAACATCAGCACATTAAACACTGTAACAAACCATTGTATCGGCATCCCGAACTGATGATAGAAAAACAATGCAAGTCCTGTAGTCCCTCCCGTAATCAGTCCGTTGGAAAGAACAAACATAGTCACTGCCAAAGCATACACCGTATTCCCCACCAAAATCCAAAAAAGACTTCTTAAATTCACTCCCCCTTATTCCTCCTTCTCATACTTCTCAATCACACATTCATGACTGTTCTTCTCGCCATAGCTAATTCCTGCCAGAAGTATTTCCCCTGTATATCCCTGAATCCAGGATGCATACTGCCTATCCTAATTCCATAACCTGGTTCATGTAGTATGCCTTCGCACTGTAATATGCCATGAGTACTGTACAGGTAAGGAAATTTTCAGCATTATATTTCAGCATTGACACAGCTTCATTGTGAATCGTCTTCATACCTTCCGCCGCCACACTTCCGACCATCTCCCAGGTACTTTCCAACAATCCCTCCGAACGCCTCAGTGCCTGCATCCGTCCATTCCCGCCTCCCACCTTCACCGACCACAGAAACTCCTGGGGTATCTCCTGATTAGAAATAAAAGCCTCTGAACTGTTCTCATCAAACGAAAGATATCTTCGATGAATCAGCAATGTAAGAACATCGTCTATGGTCCTGAAATTCATCATGTCATTCTGGCAGGTTGACGGTGCTATTTTACACCACACGTTACTGAGCATCCCAATCACAGCTTCATTTTAACATGCCTCTAAAATCAATGCAAGCCATGGCTTTATCAACAATATTTTCTATTCTATTTAGCACCGGAAGAAAAATTTGGCAAAGTTCCCCAGAAAATCTTTTCGTGTTTTCGTAACAGTATTTGACAAAAACGGGCGCGAAAAAACAGGAAACCTTTTCTGATTTCCTGCTTTCTGACTGCCTATAATGGCGGCGGTTATTCAGTTGTCATTTCCTGGAAGCAAACTTGTAGCCTATGCCTAAAATGGTCTTTATGTAGGTGGGGGTTTTGCTGTCTGGCTCTATCTTTTTCCGCAAGTTGCATAGGCAGCTTTCGCTTTCCATACTCCACACGGATTCAAAGATTTCCGCCTTTGTGAATACCCCCCCGGACTGGCGGCAAGGTAGCAGAGTGCGCCGTATTCCAAACGTGTGAGGTAT
>CAJUPP010000048.1 GCA_910588325.1 uncultured Hungatella sp. | reverse complement strand
ATTAAGGTTGACCGTTTACTATGTTAAGTGTAGTGACGGTCAACCTTTTTTCTGTATATAGACGAGGAGGTGAAACATGAAAAAGCAACGCTTACCAGTGATACCGTTCTGAAAGCAATGGAAAATGCGTTGAAATGACGCATGGAAAGAAGGTGTGAGCTTTTCAAATAACGTAAAGGAAAGGTTATTTAGCTTCCCTTATGTCATGGAGGATAGCGTCCCAAGTCCGGTGTGTGACCTGACAGAAATAATCTTCTTTCTGCACCTGCATAGTTTCCAATGCCTTTAGAATGGTATCTTCCTCTACCGGCTGGTATTTAAATCTCTATGTCCGTCATCAGGGTAACAAAATCCTCATGCGTGGCAATTTCACATAGCAGTCGGTTATTGATACGCCCGCTTTTTAGCCACTCCACCATACCGTCACTCAAATGCAGCTTCGTAAGATCCATGTCCGGATGGTTCCGGTTTTCTGTCCGGCAGAGAAGGTAATCTGCTGATACCCCGTAAAAATTTGCCAGTGCCACAAGGTTTTTGTGGCTAATTTCCTGAGGTCATGGAATTTACAGAAAAACCCCTGTGCAAATATTTTGGTCTATTTTCCTGATTGCACAAGTCCAGAATACTCAGCGCAGCCCGCTATGCCTCCGATTCTGAACTTGCACACTCGAAAGTTTACACAGGAACTTTAAGTACGAAGTACTAGTGTACTGACTCATTTACATTTCGCCAAATGACTTGCCTGAATTTCCATCTGCTGCGTTGTTGTCGGTCAACGATGCCGCCGCATCGCCTCCCTCCGCCGCCTTGCAGACTGAAAATTCATTCTGCGTCATTTGGCTGAAAGTAAATGAGTCAGTACACTAGATTATTCCATACAGATTCTGGAAAATGAGAATCAGAAGGGGCATGGTAATCATGCTGAACAATGTGGAATGGGCCACGGACTGAGACGCCAGCTCCGGCTCCATATCATTCTGGTTGGCAATGACACAGGCCATGGTGGAGCCTGGGCAGGCGATGCCGATGAGAAGAGCCATCTTCATATCCAGCGGAAAATCGAAGGGAATCATAGCCAGCTGTACAACAGCCGGGAAGATCAGCAGCTTAAGTGCTGACAGCCACCATACGATAGGACGTTTTAATCCTTCTTTAATAGGAGTCTTTGCAATGTTGATACCGATAATCATCAGGCACATAGGAGATACGATAGCGGTAATCTGGCTGAGGAAGGTATACAGGTTGGGTCCAAGCTGGATGTTGCACAGCAGCAGGACAACCATGATTACCGTTGCAATGTTCATTGGCGTCAGCAGAGACTTAAACTGGAATTTATCGTCCTTGTTGAACATCTGCATGCCGATGGTAAAGAATACAATATTAAATGCAGTCATCATGATACCGATGTAGGGAACCGCATTCTCTCCCAGAAGCAGCCTTACCATAGGAAGGCCTACGAAAGCACAGTTGGGAATTACGGACATACAGGTGTAAACCGCACGTTTTGCCCGATCCTTACCCATCATTTTAGAAATAAAATACACACCGCCGAAAGCGATCAGATAATACAGTGCCATGATTGCGCCGCAGTATACCAGATTGATAGAACCATCTAACACAGGCTCCGTACCCACGGCAGTGATCAGAAATACAGGGATTGCAACCTTATTCAGGTAATTGGTCATCTGCTTGGACGTATGTTCGTCAATCATCTTGGCTTTGAATGCACCAAAACCACATCCGATTACGGAAAACAACAGTAAAAGCCGAAATGCTAATGTACCGACAGCACTACTCATTTAATTCCCTCCTAATAAATACACTCTTTTGTTTATTTTACAATTGTCATATTGATCAGCTCCCGAATGCTTTCCAGCTTTTCCACATTCATAATGGTGTCAATGAGCCGATCCGTATCCTCTTTGGAAAAACGAAGTTCAACCATTTCCCGGAATTTCGCTTCTATCTCTTCATAAGTCAGCTCCGTAACGCCCATTCCATAGGCTTCCTCACACATGCCATGGTAATGCTGGCCGTCTTTTGTCCAGATATCCACGATGCCGCCGGAACCGGATTCGTCGATGAGATCCGTAGGCCTTGCCTCGATTTTGTCAATCAGGTCAAGGACGGTAGGATCCTCCCAGTTCTTCGGATCCATGGCGTTGATAGTATATTTCCTGTCTTTGATAGCCACCGCATTGGCATAGAAGGCAGAGTGATCGCAGGTTTCCACATTTCTTGGATATTTTTTACACTGTGCCGAGGTGTGGCCATGGGCACGGCGTCCGCTCTGAATCAGTACATGGTCCACATCCACCGGCTTGATGTCATGCTCCGTAACCAGCTTGATGGTAGTCTGTATCATGCCCATGGTGGTGGAATCGGCACAGAGATTCTTAAATCTGGAGCCGAAGATCCTCCAGCCGCTCCAGTCCACAGCTTTCTCCAAATCAATGCCGGCAAGAAGGGTGGTGCTGTATCCATGATCGCCCTCCACCACCCGGACAGGACCGGTAAAGCCGTTTCTCGCCAGCAGGCATGCTTCGATAGCATCTCTGCCTACAAAGCCCATCCGCAGGTTCTTGGCATGAAAGTTTTCCTCGTTATTTGTGTCCAGAATACCCAGAGGAATGCTGTGGGAGGCGCAGATGCCGATTGCATTGGCGATCTGCCATGCATTCATGTGGAGAAGCTGGCCCAGACAGGGAGGAATGGAGATGCCGCCCCGGATATCAAAGGGGAATCCTTTGGGTGCATATCCGAAGATACCGCCTACGGCGTCTGTAAAACGTCCTCCCAGCTCGTAGGAGAGGATCATGGAAGTAAGAAAATCTTTTCCGCTTGCATTTTCCCGCTCCGCCACGGCCAGTATGGCAGGCATGGTATCAGAGTTATGTCCGCCGCCGCCTCCCAGGTCATTGTAGCCAAGGGCATGTACAAGGAAGATGTTGGCCAGAGCCGCATTGCCGGCAGAGGTTTTCTGACCTGTTCCCAAAACCGTGGCTTCTTTCGTGCCGCCCCAGGTTTCGATGGATTTGGATAAATGTGCAAAGCCCTCGCAGTCTAACGCGCCAATCATAACGCCGATGCTGTCCAGGAGAATGGTTTTTGCAAAATCTACCACTTTTTTGGGCAGCATATCGTAGGTAAATTTCTCGGCGAAAAGACCGTACTGATATGCAATAGAATTTTTATAGGATTCGTCCAGCCTGGCCAGACTGATATCACGTTTTGCTTTACTCATAATGTGCCGCCTTTCATTGAAATGTTATTCCAAATTTATTCTGCCTTGCTGCAGAATTTTTTAAGACCCGTCTTTGTGAACAGCAGATAGATTACAGCAGAAGAAAGAATCCAGAGGCAGCCGATCAACATGGCTGTCCTGGTAAAACGGGTCATCATAAACAGAATTGTTAAAAAGGATACAACCAGCGTGACCGGATAAAACGGCATTTTAAAGGGAGTACGGATTTCCGGGTGCCTTAAACGCAGCATCAATACGGAAATCATCGTAATCAGCCAGGAAACGGAAGTTACAAATACAATCATTTGAACCAGCAGATTCAGTGTGCTTGTGGCAACGGCGAAAAGCTGGCATACCATCAAAAAGATGACGGATGCTTTCGGAATTCCGTTTTTGGTCTCTGTTCCCAGGATTTTAGGCAGAAATCCGTCTCTGGCCATCTGGAAGGGTACCCGGGAGGAGGTCATCACATGGGAGTTGCTGGAACTTACACAGGCGAAAATTCCGCCGACTGCGATAATAAGGCTTCCATACCGGCTGTGAGAGGCAAATGCATCGGCAGCAGGAGCATTGGAAGCAGACAGTATTTCCGGTGTCGCCAGGCCGTTCATAATAAGGACAAAAAGCCCGAATACCGCTCCGCAGGTGGCAAGAGAGAGAAGCATACTCATAGGAATGTCTCTTGTAGGATTTTTAAACGCACGTCCCATGGCAGGAATCACCGACCACGCACCGTAAGACATCAGGGCCATGGCGGAAGCCGTGAAGAGGGAGGAAACCCCGCCCGGCATAAAGTTGGCATAATTTGCCGTATCTACATAGCCAAAGCCTAAAATACAGTATAAAAGCATGATCCCTGCAATCACAAAGGTAGTTGCCAGCTGGAAAATACGCCCCCCTGTAATGCTGTTCATATTGAGAACCGCATAAAATATAATCAGTGCAAAAGCCATCAGCTTTACCGGAACCGGGTTGGAAATCCCAAACCATTGTAAGGTCCAGTTCAGATACTCGGCCGTTGTAATCGCTACCATGGAGGAACCGATTCCCTGCCCTCCGAACAGTGCCCATCCGCTGGCAAAGGACAGCATTTCCCCCGGCATTCCGGGAATGACTTTTCGTGGATAGACGTAAGCACCGCCGGTCTCCGGGAAAGCGGTGGCAATCTCGCTGTTGCATAAAGCCACGATCATGGCGATGACAGCGGCCAGCATAAAACCAAGGGCTGCCGCGGGGCCGGCTACACCAGAAGCAGTGCCGCTTACTACAAAGATAGAAGCGCCCATCATGGCTCCGGTTCCTAAGGACCATCCGTCCCAGACGCCTAATGTACCTTGCTGATTCTTACTCATAGTTTTCTCCTTAATATGTAACCCTTCAGGTCTTCCTTATTTTTTCCAGGCAAGACCAATCAATTCATTGATATCCTCAAATTCACTTTCCTCCAGGTATTTCTCAATACCGGCCACTACTTTCATGGTGGTCGTAGGATCTACCAGATTGCCGGTTCCGATGGAAACACCTGTGGCTCCTGCCAGTATATATTCGATGGCATCCTCTGCGTTCATGATACCGCCCAGGGCAATAATGGGAATATCCACTGCCTGGGAGGTTTTCCAGACGTGAAGCATATTTAAAGGCTTTAAGGAAGGGCCGCAGATTCCGCCCTGGATATTGCCGAGAATCGGTTTTCTGGTCCTGGTGCTGATGGCAAGGCCGGGATAGCCGTTGCACAGCGTCAGAGCGTCCGCACCGTTATCTCTTGCAGCTTTTGCCATTACCGTAATATCCGTTACTGCAGGAGTCAATTTGGCAATAACGGTTTTGCCGGTATTTTGTCTGACGGCTTTTACAACGGAGCCTGCCATCTCAGGATCCGTACCGAAGCCCAATCCGCCCTTTTTTAGATTGGGGCAGGAAATATTGATTTCTATGGCGTCTACATCCGGGCTGGTATCCAGTCTTTTGGCAACCTCACCGTAATCCTCAACGGAACTGCCGCCGATATTGACAACGAGAACCGAGTCATACAGCGCTACCTTTGGAATAATATCGTTTAAGACGGCCTCAACTCCCGGATTTTCAAGTCCAACGGAACCCAGCACTGCAGAGCGGGTTTCCACCATTCTGGGAGGAAGATTTCCCGGACGGGGCTCTAAAGTTGTGCCTTTGATGGTGATGGCTCCCAAACGGTTTAAGTCCACATAGTCTGTCATGGCAAGCCCGGATCCAAAGGTTCCGGACCCTGTGGTAACCGGATTCTTCCATTCTGTTTTTCCGATTCTTACTTTTGTATTTTTACTCATAATCCAGCTCTCCTATCTCAAATACCGGTCCGTCAGTGCAGGTTCTCTTATAACCCCCTGCAGTTACCTTACTGGGGCACAAAAGACAGATACCAAGGCCGCATCCCATGTGGGATTCTGTAGAGACCTGCCCCGGCTTTTTATTGGCTATGGCAAGCTTTTCTACAAACTTTAACATGGGCAGAGGACCGCAGGCATAGATGTAGTCACAGATTTTTTCCTGAATCGAATTTGCCAGCGCTTCCGTGACAAATCCCTTGATTCCCGCGGAACCGTCGTCTGTGGTGACCGTTACCCGCACGCCTAGGGTTTCATAGAGGGAGAGATCCGTAAGGTACTCCTTATTTTTAGCACCAACAATCAGCTCTACGGTTTTTCCTGCTTCCGCAAGGGCTTTAGCCAGAGGATATAAGGGAGCGATTCCGATTCCGCCGCCGATAAGTACCGCATATCTGCCTTCAAAATCGCAGTTCCAGCCATTTCCCAGAGGACCCAGCACATCGACTACTGCACCAGCCTCCATATCCCGCATCATGGCAGTTCCTTTCCCCACAATCAGATACAGCATTGTGATGGTACCTTTTTCAGGATCGATGCCGTGAAGGCTAATAGGCCTGCGAAGCAGGGGATCCAGCTTATCGCTGAGACGCAGATTTACAAATTGGCCTGGCCTGGCTGCTTTTGCAATTTCTGGCGCCTCAAGCACCATTTCATAGATATCCTTTGCTACAGGTCTGTTTTCTAAAATTTTTCCCAGTTCTAACAAACTGTACAGCTCCTTTCTATCATTTTTTGTTGGCGCCAAACGTATGATAAATGTATTATGACTTATGTGAAAAAGATTGTCAAAAAAAAGACAAATAAGGGAAATATATTTGTTTATTTTTTAGTTAAATTTCTGTTTTATTGAAAAATTTTTCAATAAAATAGCTTGTACAAATTTATAATCTGCACAAGCCGAGCGGGAAAAGATAATTATCAGTTGTTACTATCAGGAATACGAGGCAGGACATTGGAATCCTTGCCGTGGGAGGAGGAAGGCGGGGTAGAGGTTTCTTCATCTGTTAAAAAGTGATTCAGCTGAATCCCGATGACCAGATTGGTGCAGTCCTCCATCTGAAATAAATCCCAGCCCAGCTCTTCTTTTATTTTCTGAAGCCGGTAACGGATGGTATTGTAATGTACGTTCAGCTTCTTGGATGTGTCCTGTACAGAGCAGAAGCTGTCAAGATAGGTGCTGATGGTATTAAAAAAATCTGTCTGGTGCTCATGGTCGTATTTTACAATAGGGCCGATGATTTCGCTTCGGATTGCATATACGCTTTCCCGGTTTTTAATGTCGAACAGGACCTTATAAATTCCCAACTGGTCATAGAACACTACATCCTTTTGGAAGGAGTTGGATATGGCGGCAAGAATGGCGGTTTTGGCATTGAAATAGCTGCTGCGCAGGTTTACTACATTGGCGTAGCAGTGACCGATGCCGATGGTAATCCGGATATTCGTGTATTTTTGGCGGAGTTTTTCGGCCATATTCTCAGCCATTTCATGGAAGAGTTTGTTGGCCAGCTCATACTGCACGGTGAGGCGCCCAATGAGCATGACCGTATTATTCCTGGTGCAGGCCAGGGAAGATCCGCCCCATGCAATTTTACATTGATGCATAAATTCATGGATATTCACATTTTTAGAGGGCATGATCATAATCACACATAAAAATTCATTGACCCGGATTCCCATCATTCGGGCCCGGTGAAGTATCATCTTGGTGTCCTGCTCCGCGAAAATCATTTCCTGAATGAAGTTATCCTCATAAGAATGGGTCAGGTCATAGCCGCTGCTGTAGAGAAATTCATAGTTGATACCACTGATTACGGAGGAGATAATCGTGTCTTCCGGCAGAAGAAGAATAGGGATGTTCCTCCTGGCTGCTGCGGTCGTAATTCTATGGAGATTTGCCTTGTCAACGTTGGATCTTAAACAGACTGCGGAAACCCTGGTTTTGGAATAGGCATCCAAAAGTGTTTCCAGCTCTGCCTCCGGCATGCCGAGAAAGGATGCGGTGTCGGACATAATCATGGTGTTTTTTAACAGCATCAGGCGATTGGAGCCTCCCTCTAAAAAACTGATTCCATCCACAACATTTCTTAGATGGTTCTGGGCACACAGAACCTTGACGTTGTTCATATAGGGCTGCTGAATTAAATATTCGATTGTAACTTTCATAACTCATATTCCTTTCTGGTGGCAATCCTGGGATTAAAACTTTTCTGAATTGAAAATAATTGTATCTATCATATGATACCTGAAAATGAGATGTCAATAGGGGAATGATGTTTATAGGTTGAACAAGGAGATGTTATTACTGTTGAGAGAATGAACGGGTATTATCATGTTGACAGTAAAGATTTGTTATTGCAACACAACAGGCTATTTTATGTCCTATTGTCAGAGATAGGTTTATTGATCCTCTGCATATTAGGATTCAGACGGATGCTATACAAGGTATTTTTGGTCACTATGAAAGCCCGCCGCCGAATAGGCGGCATGAATTCAGGTATGCCAAGTGTGCCCGCCAGACTTTCATGTGTGGTGGTGTGTCCGCCGCCGGGCACATGGAGGTTTACCGAAAGAATATATGGGATTCGTACCTCAAAAGATGGTATGGTCAGAATAGCAAGGAAGGATGCTGCTTTACACGACGCTTCCTTTGAGGTACTTATAAATGAGAGTATGCTGTATCTGTATGTTGTCAGTATGAACCCAACTCATCATAACAGTCTCTCAGCACCTGGCAGGAACTGCAAAGCCGTTCAGATTCTTCCTGAGTCAGTGACAGAGTCATCACTTTCCGTACCCCGTTTTTATTAATAATGCACGGGACTCCGGAAAAGACATCTGTCTGTTCATATTCGCCTTTCAGCATGGCGGAGACTGTAAGGATACTGTTTTCGTCTCCCAGGATAGCTTTGGTTATCCGGGTTAAGGCCATGCCTATGCCGTAATAGGTGGCATTTTTGGCCTCTATGATTTTGTAAGCGGCTTCTTCCACTTCTTTTTCGATTTCTTCCAATTTATTCTTATCGATACTGGGGTTTTCCTCGCATAATTCCAGGATAGATTTGGTTGCTACCTGGGCCTGGCTCCAGGGGACAAACTCGCTGTCGCCATGTTCCCCTATCACATAAGCATGAACGTTTTTAGGATCGATTTTCAGATATTCTCCTAAGAGATAGCGGAGTCTGGCAGTATCTAAAGCGGTACCGCTTCCAAGAACTTTTCTGGGATTAAATCCTGACAGCATATAGGTAATCTTTGTCATGATATCCACCGGATTGGTGGCTACAAGAAAGATTCCGTCGAATCCGGATGCGGTTACCGGCTCGATGATAGAGCGGAACACTTTGGCATTGCGTTTTAAGAGAGCCAGACGGGTCTCACCGGGTTTTTGGGCGACACCTGCGCAGATTACCACGATATCCGCATCGCTGCAGTCCTCATATTCCCCAGCATAGATCTTCATGTTGGCAGCAGAAAAGGCGAGACCGTGGTTTAAATCCATAGCTTCCCCTTCCGCCCTCTGTTTGTTCAAATCGATAAGTACCAGCTCATCACAGACATTCTGATTCAGAAGCGAGTAGGCATAGCTCATTCCCACCATTCCTGTCCCTACCAGAACTACTTTTCGGTTATCATTTACCATAATCGGACCTCTTTTCTGTATTTTAATTGATAATTGCGTCTTTAGTATTCCAAATTACGGGAGAATTCATTCCCGTACAATTTACAGAAGATGTGTAAATATTGTATAATGAGAGAAGAACGTTTATGAGCAATAAGATACAAGTAAGACGAACCTGTAAGGATAGTTTGTTTCAAATACAGAAAAGATCAGATTGTAAGGAGGCGACAAGAGTATGTCTGACAGAATAGAAATCACAGATTTTTCTGCTCCACAGCTGGATATCTATGCCAGGCTGCCGGAAAACCAGCTTCTTCATTACTATGAGCCGGAACAGGGGATTTTCATTGCGGAGAGTCCCAAGGTAATCGGACGTGCTTTGGATGCAGGCTGTGAGCCGATCTCGGTATTGGTAGAGAAGAGGCAGACAGATGAGGAGACGGAGGAAATCGTAAGAAGGTGTGGGAAGGTGCCGATCTTTACGGCAGAATTGGCGGTGATTTCCAAACTGACCGGTTTTTGCCTGACCCGCGGACTTCTCTGTGCCATGCGCCGTCCAGAACTTCCTTCTGTCTCTCAGGTCTGTGGGGGAGCCTGCAGGATTGCTGTGCTGGAGCAGGTGATGAATCCCACCAATGTAGGGGCGATTTTCCGTTCGGCTGCGGCGCTTAATATCGATGGGGTTCTTCTGACTGCAGGCTGCAGTGACCCACTGTACCGCCGGGCGATTCGGGTAAGTATGGGGACGGTATTTCAGGTGCCGTGGACTTTTTTTGATAAAGACACGCCATGGCCTTTAGAAGGAATGAAGTGTTTGCGGAATATGGGGTTTCAGACAGCGGCCATGGCTTTGACGGATGCATCCATCCGGATTGATGCGCCCTGTCTGGAGACAGCTGAACGGCTGGCCATCGTTCTGGGGACGGAGGGAGACGGGCTGGCGGCGGAAACCATTGCAGACTGCGATTACACAGTCCGCATCCCCATGTCCCACGGCGTGGATTCTCTGAATGTGGCGGCAGCCAGCGCGGTGGCGTTCTGGCAGCTGGCTGGGAGGCATTTGGTGAAGTGAGATTTCGTGAAGTGAAAGAAAAGTCTGGCTCTTTTTCGCACAAAGTGATAAGATAAAAGAAACCAAAGGTAGAAAGGCATAAGTTACAAAGGAGATGGGAAATCTATGAGAAAAAAATTATATGGCGGTAAAAGGTATGCATCGGCTATGATTCTGGCATGTTTTATGTTGTCTGTGTCCGTCACTTCTCTGGCAGCAGAGGGGCAGGCAGTTCAGGTAACGGAAAATATTGCAGATAATCCGTTGTCCGGACCCACAGGCCCTGGGATGGAGGAAATTCCCCAAAGGTTTGTGCTTCCGGATGAGGCCAAGGTTTTGGTAATCGTAGAAGGAACCGGAGGAAGCAAGTGCCTGGTATCAGCCTGGGAGAAGTCGTATGATGGCTGGGACTGGGAGCTGAAGTTCAAAACAGACGGCAATTTGGGATATAATGGTATGAGCAATCACCGTGTCATGGGGGATAAGACGACTCCCATCGGCGTTTTTCAGATGAATACTCCCTTTGGGCAGGATGATCCTATGGAGGGATTTCCTTCCAATTACATAAAGGTAAAGGAAAGCCATGTGTGGGAGGATGAAACCAACAGCCTGGTTGACGGAAGTGAAAAAGAAGGGGAGAGAGTAGGTACCCAAAAATATGCAGGTTATTATGACTATGCCATAGACGCAGGATTTAATAAAGAAGCGATTCCAAATCAGGGTTCGGCTCTGTTTCTTCACTGCATGCCTGAAGGGGTGGAGTTTAGTTCCGGCTGTGTTCAGATTCCCAAGGAGAAGATGGCGGAGGTTATGAAACTGTACGGTACATACGGAGACGGCGCCTGCTATATTGCCCAGGCACCCAGAGGAACGTTCGGACTTATCTATGACACATACGGCACCAATCATGGATTATCGCCGGAAGGGGATTTTTCAAACGGAGAGTAAGGCTAAGGGAGAAAGGACAGAGAAGAGCTTGCTGCAAGAAACGGATTTGGAGATTCCGGGGTTTGCGGCAGGCTCTCTTTTTTGCCTTTTCAGCAGAAAAAAAGTCTGCTATAGTTATAATACAGAAAGAATTTAAAGAATCCTAATAAAGCAGGAGCAATTATGAGAAAATACGAAGGCATCCGAAAATGGTATGAGAAAATTTCGTTCCGGTATCTGCTGACTATCATTATGGTAGTCTTTGTCAGTGTGGTGTTTATAAGCTTCAGCGCCATTGTGGTGCACCTGTCCGAATCAAAAATACGGCAGAACACCAGAGACAATATGACCATAGTGATGCGCCAGTTTGATGTGTATCTGGGAAACCATATTGCAAATATATTTGACGGGTTTGAAACTTTTGAAACCAGCCAGAACCTGCTGCAGCTTCGGGAGATTTCCAGAAGCAGGCGTCAGTTATCCTATGCGGCAGGCAATTATATCTATTTAAGAAAACAGATGGCTCAGTTCTTAAGCGCCAATTCTTCCAGTGTATACAATATATATATAAATTTTGGAGATGGGAAGGTACTGACCCAGGGGTATGAGCAGGATCTTTTGAAGATTCAGTATTCCTATGATCTCTGGAAAGAAAGATTTCCGGAAAATAAGTATTATTGGCTGGATGCGGATTCCTACAGAGATTTGATACCGGACCCGGAGGTGGGAGCCGTGCTGTTCCATCTGTATGAGGGAGGCAAGGAGAGATACAGCGGAATCATTCTGATTGCAATCAAAAAATCCCTGTTTGAGAGAAGTATGGATACCATGGCATTGGATCAGAAAGCCAGCCTGAATATCGTGACTGATGACGGAATCATACATTTCGGTGATGAGAAGGCGTGTCAGGTGGTGAAGGAAAACCAGGAATATCTGATGGGCAAGCCGAAGATACCGGGAATGATCGCCACAGAAGTCAAAGACGATTACTATTTTATGTATGAGGGCATGGATCTGACAGGATGGAAGCTGGTTTACAATGTGGAGGAAAGCAGTATCTCCAATGCCCATTATATTAAGACAGAAGTAATATTGATTGCGGCTTTTACCATTGCGGTGACTTCCATACTCATAGGCATTTTATCGAAAGCCATCAGCCATTCCCTCAGCGTGCTGAGCCAGAAGGTGGAGGCGGAGGACATGCTGGAGCATGAGATTTCCCTTCATTCTTATGCGGAGATAACCACGCTCTGCAACAGCCTGGAGGACATGCGTCTGAGAATCAATCATCTTCTCCATCAGATAAAAGATGAGCAGGAGGCTAAGCGCCAGACAGAGATTGCCCTTTTGCAGGAACAGATCAATCCCCATTTCCTGTACAATACCCTGTATTCCATTATGCAGCTTTGTGAGTTAAAACAGCCGGAAAAAGCCAGTGAGATGCTGTCGGCGCTGTCGGCCTTTTACCGGGCAGGCTTAAATAAGGGGGACACGATTATTACGGTGGAGGAAGAGTTAGAGCATGTGAAGAATTATCTGTATATTCAGCATTTCCGCTACTCGGACCTGTTTGACTATACCATTGACTGCGACCCGGAGCTTTTGGAATGCCGAATCCCCAAGATGTCCCTTCAGCCTCTGGTGGAAAACGCCATTTACCACGGAATCAAAAAGAAGCACGGGTTTGGGAATATCTGTGTCCTGGGAGGCAGCTATGACGGGGAACATGCCTATCTGGAAGTCCATGACGACGGGCCGGGAATCAGTGGGGAGCGGCTGAAGGAGCTGAGGGACTACCTGGACCAGAAGGTCACAGGAAAAAATAAGGTAAGCTTTGGGCTGAAAAATGTAGACTCCAGAATCAAGTTTGAGTTCGGGGCCCAGGCCGGTCTGGAGATTGAGTCGGCGCCGGAGGATACCTGTGTGAGAATCCGGTTTCGGATGAGAACCATGAAAGAATCCGGGTCATACTAGGAGGGAGAAGAAATGAGAAGGCACAGTGTTTTATTTATTGATGATGAGGAACTGATTCGGCAGAGTTTTTTGCAGCTGGTGGACTGGGAGGGACGTCAGTTTGATGTGGCAGGGGTGTTCAAGGACGGGGAGGATGCGTGGGAGTATCTGACCGCCCATCCGGTAGACATTATTGTGACAGATATTAATATGCCGTTTATGAACGGCATCAGCCTGCTGGAACACATACGCCGGGAGAATCTGCGGACCAGAGTCTTGTTTCTCACAGGGTATGAGTACTTTGAATATGCCCACAAGGCCGTACAGTTAAAAGCTTTTGACTTCCTGTTAAAACCGGTAACTACGGATCAGCTTTTAAGCGCCGTGGAGAGGGCCGCCCGGGATATTGAAAAAGAGGAGGCGGCACAGGCGGCAGTGGGAAAAAGCCTGGAGCTTTCCCAGAGTGAGTTTGTCAATCAGCTTCTGTATGGGCAGATTCCCAAGGAGGACATAAAAAAGGAAGCGCTGGAGGTAGGGATTCCTTCCGGGGCCAGGGGCTATGTGGTGATGATGGCGGCTGTGGATGAGGTGGAGGGAAAGACCTATACGGACGGACAGGCCATAGAATTGAAACATCGTCTCCAGGATAAGATTTTAAGGAAAAAGCAGGAGATGGAAAACAGGGACGGGGGGGTTTTTCAGATTTATTTTGCAAGAAATTTAAGCCCTCATATTCAGATGCTTCTGGTCGCAAAAGAGAAGGATATGTTTACCTCTGATTTTATCCGGGGATTTATGGACTGTCTGCTGGAGCTGGAGAAAGACGGAGAGCCATACCGGGTCACTTTGGCTGTGGGCAGAAGCCACAGACGGATGGAACATGTACCGGAGGCATTTAACCAGGTGCTTCATGCGGCAAGAGACCGGCATATTCTGAAGGGAAAGGGGTGGAAGGCAGTTTATGCATCGGATTCGCTGCCGAAAAAGGAGGAGAAAAATCAGGTGGTGCTGCCTACGGATACCTTTCTCCACCATATCCGCATGGGGATGGTGGAGGAAGTGGAGCAGGATATCAAGAATATCTACGAACCTTTCCGGCACAAGGAGTACATATCTCTGGCGTCGGCCAAGATGGTGACTACGGAACTGGCTATTACGGCTTTTAAGGGAGAATTGTCCTCGAAAGACGAGACGGTCAGCTATCTGTATTATTTAAACCATATCCAGCAGCTGAATACCCTGGATGAACTGGAGGACGATATCACAAAATTTGCCGTGGGGATTGCGAAAAGGCGGAAAGGGGGAGGAAACCACAAGAAAAAGATTGCGGAACAGGCCCTGGAGTATTTAAAGCAGAATTATATGAAAGAGGATTTAAGCCTCAATGATATTGCAGGATTTTTAAATATCAGCGTGCCCTATCTGGCAGTGCTGTTTAAGCAGGAGACAAAGCAGAATTTCAGCGGCCACCTTCTGGAAGTCCGGATGGAGAAGGCCAAGGAGCTTTTAAGGACAAGCTCCAAGACGGTCAGCGAGATAGCGGAAGCCGTGGGATACAGCAGTTCTCAGTATTTTGCGGTCTGTTTCAAAAAATATACAGGCGTTTCGCCGGGAACCTACAGGGAGGAGGTATAAAAATTTAAACATTTTATATAAAATATTATCTGTAAACAGGGGATTGATTTATATAAAATAGAGTCAATGGAAGGGGGAATCATCATGAAAACCAAAACAGGTATTTCAAAAAAAGATAGGATGCCTTATTTATTTCTCTTGCCGGCGGCTCTTTTTATATTGGCATTTTTGGCATATCCTCTGATGACCGTGTTTTTTTACAGTGTGCAGAGTTATGATGTGACGAAGCTTGCAAACAAGGGATTTGTCGGTCTGGAAAACTTTAAAAAGCTGTTTGCAGATAAGATTTTTTACCGTTCTTTAAGTGTCTCGGTGAAATGGGTTCTGACAGAGGTTTGCTCACAGCTTGTGCTGGGTATGATACTTGCTTTACTGCTGGATGAGAAGTTTAAAGGGCGGGGAATCTACCGCTGTGTCGTATTTTTCCCATGGGCAGTATCCGGTGTCTTGACATCCATGCTGTGGTCCCTGATTTACAATGAAAACATCGGTCTTTTAAATTCTGTCTGTAAGGACCTGGGGCTGATTTCCAAAAATATGGCCTGGCTGGGCAATATGAAAACTGTATTTAAGGCTACGGCTGTGGCAGAGGTCTGGAGAGGAATTCCGTTTTTTGCCATTACCATTCTGGCAGCCCTGCAGAATATTCCGTCAGACCTTCATGAGGCTTGCGTCGTGGACGGGGCCACAACCATGCAGGAGATTTTCATGGTAAAGATTCCCATGCTTAAGGATACGATTATTTTGACTACCCTGCTTCGTGCCGTATGGGAGTTTAACAATGTGGATTTGATATTTACATTGACAGGCGGCGGTCCTTCTTACAGAACCACAACCCTGACTATGTATATGACTAATATGTCGGTGAAAAACGGAAATTACGGATATGGTTCCACGCTGGCAGTAATCGCATTCTTAATTCTGTTGATTTTTGCGGGAGTCTATTTAAAGCTGTCCGGCTATGGAAAGGGGGAAGCATAACATGAAGAACAATAAGGGAAAGAACGTATTGTCAAAAGGATTGTTTGTCATAGCTCTTGTTCTGTTCCTTGCATTTATCTTATTCCCCATTTACTGGTGTCTGGCTACCTCCTTTAAGCCTTCGGCCGAGATAACCTCAAAGGAAGTGACTTACTGGCCGGCTGCGTTTACATTCCAAAACTATATTGAGGCGTGGACCAGAAGCGGATTTAAGATTTACTTTAAGAACAGTTTGTTTATCTCCGTGTTTGGAGTCGTATTCATCGTGATGCTTTCCGTGTTGACCGGGTATGCTCTGGACCGGTTTAAGTTTAAAGGGAAAAATGCATTTATGCTGATTCTTTTATGTACCCAGTTTATTCCGGGAGCCATGCTGATTACGCCGATTTTTATTATTTTTAAAAATTTAGGCATGTTAAACAGTTTGTTTGCATTGGTTTTGGTAAATACTACGTTTCATTTTCCTTTTAACTCCATCTTGATGAAGGGATTTGTAAGCGGAATTGATTACACCATCGAGGAGGCGGCACAGATTGACGGCTGCAGTCGTCTGGGAGCCATCTGGCATGTGCTTCTTCCGGTTTTGAAACCAGGCATTGTCACGATTGCCGCGTATGGATTTATTTCCTGTTGGAATGAGTTCCTTTTCTCTTTTATGTTCATCAGCAAGCAGAATAAGCTGACTCTTCCGGTGGGCCTTAAGAACCTGGTAGGTGAATTCAGTATTAATTACGGACAGTTGGCAGCAGGTGCGATTATCGCCGTAGTGCCCACGCTGATTCTGTTCAGCTATGTTCAGAAGAACCTGGTAGGCGGCTTAAGTTCAGGAGCAGTTAAGGGATAACGTCCCTTGATGATATACTATCTGCCACAGGGAAGAGAAGCCTGTGAAGCAGTGAGATGTTTATAAAAGAAAAGGAGAGAAGAACTATGAAAAAAATGAGAAAAGCGTTGGCATGCACACTGACAGCATCTGTTGTCTTGTCTTTAGCAGCCTGCGGATCCTCTGAGCAGGGCGGCTCATCCTCTGATACCACACAGGCGGCTGCAGGAGAGACCACAAAGGCGGCCGAGACAGAAGGCGGACAGGCTCAGGCAGAAGCACCTTCCGGGGAGAAGGTAACCGTTACTTTCTGGGATGAGAATGCAGGTGATGAACGTACGGAATATTATATGCAGATTATTGAGGACTTTGAGGCGGAGAATCCGGATATTCATATTGAGTATCTTGGACTTTCTTCTGGAGATGCTCTTTCCAAATATCAGACGGCCATTGCGGCAGGGGAGACTCCTGACGTAGGCGGGCTGAACAATTCCTGGGCAGCAACGGTTATCGGGCAGGAACACTGTGTGGCTTTTGACGATATGTTCGCCGCATGGGAGGACAGCGGAAATATTGAGGAAGGCTATATGGAAATGTGCCGTACTTATCATAAAGACGGTAAGATTTATATGATGCCTACTTCTGCAAATTTTATGACTCTGTGGATCAATGATACTATGTTTGCAGATGCAGGGCTGGAGGCACCGAAGACCTGGGATGAATTCTTTGAGGATGTGGAGAAGCTGACGGATAAGGATAACGGACAGTACGGCTATACCATCCGCGGCGGTTCTGCTTCCCCGGCAGTTCTGATTGACTTTATCTATTCCTATCTTGGAACCAATGAAGTGTTTGATGCAAACGGCAAGACTACCATCAACTGTGATGAGGCGGTTTCATTTCTTGAAAGATATCTGGGACTGTACGGCGAATATACGCCGGAAAGCGATATCACGGCCGGTTACAAGGAGATTTCCGCAAACTTTGACTCTGGTGTAAGCGCAATGTTTACTCACAATCTTGGTTCTTACGGAAGCCATGTGACTGCATTTGGAGGAACAGAAGGGTTCTCTGCTCACCCGTATCCTACGGCGGACAATGGCAAATATGTAAATTACGGCGGTGCTTTGACAGGGTTATGTATGTTTGATACCTGCGAGAATCAGGAAGCGGCATGGAGATGGATTACTTATATGTGCGGACATGATGCAAACAGCTATTGGAATGAGTCTATCGGACAGCTTCCGGTAAACAAATCCTGCTATGAGGATGAATGGATGAAGGATAAGCAGCATATTCAGTGTGCGATTGAGACTACCAGCATGGATAACTGCATTACATATACTTCTCCTTCTTACCTGCCTGAGTGGGGAACCATCAACTCTACGTATATTGAGCCGGGAATCCAGTCTGTAATGTCAGGGGATATGACGGCAAAGGAACTGCTGGATATGTGGGCGGAGTATTTGAATGAGGCGTATGCAAATTATATGGCCAACTAAGAGGAAGGCAAACTATAATTAAATGTACGGTATTGGCAGACGGGCCTGGGAATAAAAGGACGAATCGGTGATGCCGGTATAAGAGAGGAGGCTGCTGTAAAACGAGATGGGACTACTGTTTTGCAGCAGCCTTTTAAGTATGAAAGCAAGCTTTCATATCTACCGTTATGGCAGGTGCAAGACCTGCCATGCAGAGGAAAAAATGTATGGAAAAGGAGAATGAGAATTATGGTAGGAACCATATATCCCTCTGAGAAGAGGACATTTACAGACCCCAAAAGCGGGGCAAAGATTACACAGTTAACCAGTCAGGGAATCAATTATCATTTTTATTTTACGGAGAATTCTTTTGACGAGGATGGGAAAACTCTCTATTTTTTATCAAACCGGGGACATGAGGAGACGGAAATCTGCAATTTGTTTAAGATGGACATAGACAGTGGGGAGATGGTGCAATTGACAGAGGACCCGCTGGGAGTGGAAGTGGGGAAGGTGACAAAGACTCCGGACGGGGAGTATGTGGCGTATATCACCGGGGTACAGCTGCGGCTTTACAATACGAAGACCGGGGAGAATAAGCTGCTGTATGAGGACCCTGAGAAGATGCTGTTGCAGAATCTTTCTTTCAGCAGCGATAAGAAATGGCTGGGATTTAACCGCAATGAGGATGTGGATGCCCTGCCGGACGGAGGGCCTAATTATGCGGGATTTAAGGAGAAGATGTTTGCCACAAAGGACGGACGGGTGTCTGTGATTCGGCTGGACGGCACAGGGTTTCATGATGTGTTTCGGGATACCTGCTGGCTGAGCCATTTTCAGTTTTCGCCGGATGATCCGGACATTGCCATGTTCTGCCATGAGGGGCCATGGAATTATGTGCAGCAGAGAATCTGGATGATCCATATGAAGACAGGGGAAGTGTGGCCCTGCTTTCGGCAGGAGGAGGATGACTGTGTGGGGCATGAGTTCTGGACGCAGAATGGGGATGTGATTTTTGACAACCGGCGGGGCGGACATGACGGGACCATTTCTAATACTAAGAGCCAGGTGTATGCGGCTGAGACGCCTTATTTTGGGTTTGCCCATAAGGACGGGAAGGTTTATCATAAGATTGATATGCCTTTTTATTGCAATCATTATTTTGCCAATAAGGATTTGACCATGTTTGTGGGGGATGGGGTGGAGGATATTCTGCTGATTCAGCCCCAGGAAAACGGAGAGACCAGGATGAAGGTGCTGGCAAACCATAATACCACATGGCATTATCAGAGGTCACATTGCCATCCTACCTTTAGCTGGGACGGGAGATGGCTTTTGTATGCGGCGGATACGGACAGGTGGAATGACAATCTGTTTTTGGTGGAGGTGCCGGAGAGGATATAGGGAATGCAGGAGGAAGCGATGGAGAAAGGAATTGTACTGTGCAGGGAGAATTTTCAGGATTTTTGTATCGGGGAGTTTCCTTATGACAGGGATCATTCGGCTACGGGGGAGTATCATTATGTAGTGGAGGACGGGTATCATGGGGGATGGTATGATTCGGTCTGCAATTATACGTATAATGGGACGGGGCCTACCTGGCTGATTACGGAGTATGAGGGTGTTCATTATATGGAGTGTATGCGGATTGAGAAGGGAAATCCTCACAGGATGTTTCCGACTCTGGAGACGGGGAAGAAGGAGTGGGGGGAGTATCAGGTTTCGGTGAGGATGAGGCGGTTGTCCACCAAAGGGATGGCAGGACTTGTGTTCTGTCTGAATAACAGTCTGGATACGCTGGTGTTTGGTCTGGAGGGGAGGGACAGGGCTGTGCTGTCTTATCGCCATAAGGAAGAGGTCAGGGTTTTAGAGGAGGCGCGGTTTGTCCATGACAGCGATACGGTGTATTTACTGGAAGCGGATTGTTGTGAGGGACAGGTGGAGTGCAGAATTGACGGGAAAATAATATGCCGTGTCTCAGTGGAACTGGCGAGGAGAGGCGGAAAGGCAGGGATTACGGCGGATTGTCCCACACAGTTTACGGATTTTCTGGTGACTGTGTCAGAAGAGGGGTATCAGGGGATTGTGAATCGCAGAAGGCAGGCCAAAAGACGGGAGCAGGAGGAGATGGAAAGCCATCCTGGTATGAGGCTGTGGAAGAAGATTTATTTGAGAGATTTCGGAACCAGCAGGCAGGTTCGGTTTGGGCACCTGACAGGGACAGAGGAGTGGTTTGTGGTGCTGGCCCAGATGCAGAAGAGGGTCAGCCGGGATGCCTATGGGTTTATCAGCTGTCTGACTGCCATAGATTTGGAGGGGAAGATTCTGTGGCAGCTTGGGGAGCCGTCTTTGCAGGCGGATGTGCTTGGGAAGATATCGGCGGATATGCCGTTTCAGGTTTATGATATTGACGGAGACGGCAGGGATGAAGTGATTGTGGGAAGGAATTTTGAGATTCAGATTCTGGACGGAGCTACGGGAAAGGTGAGAAAGGCGGTGAAGACGCCTCTTTCGGATGATGAGGACAGTGAGTTAATTGGGGTTCCTTATGGGATATATGCATTTGACCGGATAAATCCGGACGGGATTCGAATCTGCAATTTCAGAGGGAAGGACAGGCCAAAGGATATTCTGATTAAGGACAGGTATTGCAGGGTGTATGCGCTGGATGAGGATTTGAATCTGATGTGGAAATATAAGAGCAGGAAGAATACGGGGCATTGTCCCCTGCCGGTGGATATTGACGGGGACAGTAGGGATGAGGTCTTGGTAGGATATACCATGCTAAACGGAGACGGGCAGGAGCTTTGGACGTATCCCATTGAAGAGGACCATACGGACGAGATTGTTGCGGGAAAATTCCGTGGGGACGGGAAAGGGTATTTTGCCTGTGTGTCGGGAACGGAAGGGTTCTTTATCGGGGATTTTAAGGGTAATATTGTGGCCAGAGATTATATCGGACATGCACAGAGGGTCAGTGTGGCCAACTATTGCCCGGAGCGGCCGGGATTGGAGATTGCGGTGGTGAATTTCTGGGGGCATCAGGGGATGATTTATCTGTATGACGCAGACGGAAGACAGCTGTGGGAGATGGAAAATGAGATGAATGGGAATCTTCTGACGCCTGTAAACTGGGACGGAAACGGGCAGGAGCTGATACTGACCAATGGAGATGCCCATAAGGGCGGACTGATAAATGGAGACGGAGTCCGGGCAGTGGCGTTTCCGGATGACGGGCACCCTGTGTTTTGCTGTGAGGCCATTGATTTGG
The DNA here is from genome assembly GCA_910588325.1 of uncultured Hungatella sp. Classification (GTDB taxonomy): domain Bacteria; phylum Bacillota; class Clostridia; order Lachnospirales; family Lachnospiraceae; genus UBA3402. Next base: position 7,199 of record CAJUPP010000048.1, on the reverse strand, counting down.
TGGGGGATGAGAGGGATGAACTGGTGGTGTGGGATTATCACTGGATGTATATCTATACGCAGGAGGATAATCCGAAGCCCCAGAACTATCATCCGGTGAAGTTTCCAGGGTATAATGGGTCTAATTACCGGGGGGAGTATGCTTATCCTGATGGGAGTTATTTGGAGTTTACGGAATAAGGGGCGGACCTATGTGATTCCTTATACGTGAGTAACAGCGAAAGGAAAGAGTCATTGATATGAGAATAAGTACACCGGAGGCACAGGGGATTCCCAGCAGTTCTCTGTGCCGGTTAATCGAAAAACTAAAGGAGCATAAGCTTCCGATGCACAGCCTTTTGGTTGCCAGACACGGAAAACTGGTGTTGGAAGCTTATTATGAGCCTTATGGCAGGGATACTCTTCACAGGATGTTTTCACAGACTAAGAGCTATACTTCGCTTGCTATTGGACTTTTGGTGCAGGAGGGGAGACTCCGTCTTAATGACAGGATTTGTGAATATTTTCCGGAGTATCTTCCGGGAAAGGTCCATCCGTGGATGGGGGAGATGACCATTGAGGATATGCTGAAAATGGAAAGCTGCCACAATATGACCACCTACAATAAGACCAGTACCACAGAGAACTGGGTGAGAAGCTTTTTTCAGACGGTTCCCACTCATCGGCCGGGGCAGGTGTTTATGTATGATACCTCGGCTTCCCATACGCTTTGCGCATTGGTGGAGAAGCTGACAGGGCAGAAGCTTCTGGATTTCTTAAAGGAGCGTGTGCTGCGGGAAATCGGATTTTCGGAAGAAAGCTATGTGATACCGGACCCCTTTGGAGTGTCCATGGGAGGAACAGGGCTGATGGCAAAGCCCAGGGATATGATGCTGGTGGGGCTGATGCTGTTAAGCGGCGGAAAACATCCGGAGGATTACGGGAAAGAGAAGGGACGTCAGGTGTATCCCAAGGAGTATCTGGACAGGGCGGTGAAATTTCAGACCCCGACCATGATGAGTTCCATGGCTGACTGGGGATACGGATATCAGTTCTGGAAAATGCCGGATGACGGTTTTGCCATGCTGGGGATGGGAAGCCAGGATACTATGTGCTTTCCGAAGCAGGATATGGTGATTGTGACCACTGCAGATACGCAGGGGATAGCAAACGGAAGCGACATGATTCGGAATGAGATTTTGACGGAAGTGTTTGAGCATCTGTCGGATAAGCCGCTGCCGGAGGATGACAGGGCCAGAGAAGGGCAGGAAAGACTGGCACAGCTGACAGCCTGCCTTACTCTGCCGGTTCTGGAGGCAGAGAAGGAGGAAACAGAGAAGCAGGAAACAGACAGGATACAGAGTATGGCGGATGGACAGGATTACTATTTTTATCCCAACAAAGATGGGTTCCGGCGCATGAGGGTTCGCTTTGAGAGCGGGAAAAAAGGGGTTCTGGAATATGAAAACCAGCGGGGAAGCCATGAGATTGTATTTGGGTTGGGAGAAAACGCAGGTGGTTATTTTCCGGAGTATCATCAGTATTGTGTCTCCTCGGCTGTGTGGTGTGACAGTGATACGCTTTATATCCGTACCTGGCTGACGGATGAAATGGTGGCGGCGGTTCATTTTAAATTGATATTCTCGGAGGATGGAAGGCTGACTCTGTTTATGAGGAAGACAGAGGAGACGAAGTTTCATGAATTTCAGGGAGTTTTGGAGGCAGAATCTGATGGTTGCCGCTGACGGAAGAAGGATTTCGGATATTGCTTTGGGAACATTGTATTTTGGAAGCCGCATTTCCACAGAGCACAGTCAACGGCTGCTGAATCTGTTTTTTGAGGAAGGCGGAAACCAGATTGATACTGCCAGGTCTTATGCGGAATGGCTGGAAGGAGGGGCGGGAGCCAGTGAGACGGTGATCGGACAGTGGCTTTCCTCCCATAATCGGGAGACCGTATTCTTAGGGACCAAGGGAGGGCTTATGCCCAGAGGGTATAATGCCACCAGAGGCAATCTGGAAAGGACACATTTGGAGGAGGAACGGGATGCCAGTTTAAAGGCACTGCAGACAGATTATATTGATCTTTACTGGCTTCACAGAGACGATCTGCGTTATGAGGCCGGTGAAGTGGTGGAAATGATGAATGATTGGATCAGCCAGGGAAAGATCCGATATTTTGGGGTATCGAACTGGAGTACAAAGCGTATAAAAGAAGCCAATGCATATGCAGAGGCTCATGGACTCCAAAAAATCAGTGCTTCTCAGATTCAGTATGGTCTGGGGGTATGTACGGCAAAAGATTGGGGAGACGGGAGTGTCATATGTATGGATGGGGGAGAATATGAAGAATATAAGAAGCTTATGATTCCGGTATATGCGTATTCGGCCCAGGCGGAGGGATATTTTCCGCTTTATCTGGAGAAAGGTTTTGGCGCTCTCAGCCAGGAGACCAGAAAAAAGTATGATACAAAGGTTAACCGAGAAAGGGCCGAAAGATTGGCAGAACTTGTTAGAAAAAAAGAAGTTTCTCTTTCTTGGGTGATGGCAGAATACATATTCCGTTCTCCTTTTCCGGCTGTGTTTATTATGGGCGGCAGCAATGAAGACAGAATGAAAGAGATTTTGGAACTTGACAGAAAACATACAAGGCAACTGACGAAAGAAGAGTGGGAGGAATTGGTAAAAGTATAAAGTAACAAAACAGACATTCCGTCCGTATAAAAGGGGAGGTTGTAACCATACCTGATTCTTACGGTCTGCAGCCGTTTAGATGGAGTATAGTTGACAGCCTCCTTTTATTTTTGTGTTGTTCCGGTTTATATCCGGTTACTGATTTGGTGTAATAATTGGTGTATGAATTTACGCCATTGCATAAGCTTCCTTTTCCCATGCTTTGACAGTTTCGACAGGAAGTTCTAAAACCTCTGCAATTTCTTCCGGAGAATCACCTCTCTTTAACATATTTCTGGCAGTTCTTTTAGCGCGCTTCATATCGCCTTCATCCATCAGCATTTTTCCAATCTGTGTCATGCTCAACACCTCCTTGATATATCTTTGGGTTTCTTTGGTAATTACTTTATCGGTAAAAGATAAGATTCCGGCCAGGGCAAAGGATTCCTGCTCCTTATCCGGTATCTGTCTTGCCAGATGTACACATTCTTTGATAGCTTCCTGTTTCTTTTCTTCTCCCTTATAGGTTAAGGGCAGCAGTACCAGATGCATAAGAACTTCATCAGACACGTTTTTCTCTGTGATACAGGTTTTAACATGTTCCAGCCATTCTTCGGAAGGAATGCCGGTGAGATAAGAGGCCTCTGTCTGTATGCTTCAGGCTGTCCGGGTGAGGGAATCTTCCGCTTTGTCAATGTCCGCAGTGTATAAAACCATCATATGGATATCAGGCTCTTCCCCTTCTTTTAAATACCGGTCAATCACATCCATGATGTATCGGCCATATTTGGTAAAATTGGATTTTTTATAGGTGCTTTCATAATCTAAAATCGCTACGCTGCCGTCTTCCAGAACAAACAAGTTGTCCATCCGAAGTTCTCTTGCCTGTACAATGGGAATATTGGTAGGCCTTGCATCCACCACCTTCAAATCGTTTTTCAGGCCAAACAGAGAGAGGGATTTCCCCTTCATCTGCTGCCCAAAAAACTTGGAGACAATGTCTTTGTTCTGGTATGCAATGCTGGTGTCGGTATCTCTTAAGTCCATCCTATGCCTCTTTTCTTCAAATTATCTCTCCAAAGCCCTCTTTTGATTCATAATTCCATTATACGCTTTATTGGTTTGCGATTGCAACAATTTCTTTATTTTTTCTAGAGAACAGCTATTTTTCAAAGGCTATGGAAATTTGGTTTGTTTTTCTGCTATACCAATAAACGGTATCAGACAGCACCTCTTCAAAATTATCAAATGAAATGTCAGGCAGCGCCAGCATTTCATAGGTATGAAGAGTGTCGCAGATATTTTTTGCCGCGCTGCTTATTGTCATTTCACCTGCTAAAAAGAATTCATAATAGGTATCCAGATAAATGGTAGGCTTTTACTAACCTAGGAGGCTAACCACTTTGTACCCAGAGGGCATGATATGGGCGGCTGCTTTCCTTATATCTAAAATATAATACATTTAAGAGAGGGATTCACCCCCTTTTTATTATGCAATGATAGATACTGTTTTCAGGCAAAAATGGTGTAAAAGTGGTGTATGATTGTTTCAAACGTCCGGGATGAAAAAACCAGATGCCGCAAAACCCTTGATTTATCAATAAAAATTCGGCCCGCTTGCCAAAAAACAAACGGACCGATTAAAAAGGGGAGGATAAGTATTAATTTTCTCTGGTGTATGTCATTAGTATTGACCGGAAATGGCTGGTTATACATGAAATACAAAAAAATTTCAGATTTTTATCTACTTATCCTTTTACGCCGCCTCCGGTAACACCTGCAATGATCTTCTCTGACAGGAAAATATACAGGATAAAGGTAGGCAGGAATACAATAACCACTGCCGCAAACATGCCGGCCCAGTCTCCGGTGTACTTCATGGAATTGATCATGGAGTAAAGTCCCACAGCGATTGGACGCAGCTTATCGGAGTTGGCAAAGATCAGGGAGATAAAATACTCATTCCAGATATTGATAAAGTTAAATATAGTTACGGTTATGATGCCTGGCTGGGCCATAGGCAGCATAATCAGCCAGAAGGTCTTGGTGGGAGGGCATCCGTCGATGGCGGCCGCCTCCTCAAAAGCCCGTGACAGGTTGCCGAAAAATGTCATCAGGAAGATGGTGGTGTAAGGAATGTTGATGCCGATATAGAGAAAAATCAGCAAAATGGCATTGCTCATCACATGATTCAGGATTCCCAGATTGGCTACGATGCCAAACAGCGGAAGAACGATCATAACCACCGGAACGCCCATGGCAGACACGAAGCCTGTCTGGATCAGCTTGTTTCCCGGGAATACAAACCGGGCCAGAACGTAGGCAGCCGGAGCGCAGATGACAATCAAAAGGCTGCACGAGATGACAGAGTATATAAGAGAGTTTCTGAAAATCCCGGCCACATCGGAATTGATCCATGCCTTCTCATAGTTTTCAAAATGCAGCCCTGAAGCCAGCAGCTTGTTGGAGAAAATCTCCTTGGTGGTGGAGAAGCTGGCTAACAGCACCCATCCCAGAAGAACAAAGGTGAAAGAAATCCACAGAAGCAGAATCAGGTATCCGGGGGCAAGACGAAGTTCTTTTCTCCAGTTTACCGGTTCACGGTATTTGCTTTTTTTCAACATAATCTTCCCCTCCTTTTAGAATTCCAGGTCATCATCTTTCAGAAGATGGTTGCACACCCAGAAGATCGCTACCACGCAGATGCTTAGGAGAACGCCGATGGCGGCGCCCAGGCCGGAGTTTCTCTCCGTGATGCTGTTTCCTGCACCGAAGATCTGCATATACATGTAAACCATGGGGGTGATGGTCTGTGTATCCGCCGTAACGGTAGAAAACAGCTGGGACCACACGAAGAAGCCCACACTGGTAACACTCCACATGGTAATGTTCGTCTTAAAAACACCCTTTAACAGAGGAAGCGTGATATAACGGAACTGATTGAACTTGTTGGCTCCGTCCAACGTGGCGGCCTCAAAATAATCGGCGCTGATGCGCTCAATGCCGCTGGCAAAAATAAGCATGTGATATCCAACCATTCCAAAACAGTAGGCAAGTAAAAGAGCAGCAAATTTGTGGTCATTGTCCAGCCACTGAACCTTGGCTAAGCTTGTAAGGCCCAGATTGGAAAAAACGGTTTTTAAAAGGCCGAACTTGGGGCTGTATACATACTGAAGCCACATGGTAGCCAGGGCAACGGCACTGACGATATTGGGCAGATAGATAACCGCCCGGAAAAAGCTTTTAAAGCGGATTCCGCTGGTGATGATGACGGCAAACAAAAGAGCCAGAGACATAACGATAAGGCCTCCGAAAAGCCAGATCCGAAGCAGATTCCACATGGAGATACGGAACAAACTGGTATTGGCTAACTTTACAAAGTTATCCAGGCCTGTAAACTGCCATTTAGCCACCGGGTCCGTGATTCCGTCGATCCTGAAAAAGCTCATGATAATGGTGCGGATGATGGGATATAGGAAAATAATAGAAAATATCAACACTGCCGGAGCTAAAAACAGTATGATCATGCCTTTATTTCGTTTCATCCCGGTTTCCCCCTTTCATTAATAAAAGGCGGCAGCGAATCCTGCCGCCTTTTTAGTTTTAGTTTCCTGCCTTCTTCAGTGCGTCCACGAATCCCTGAGCATCCACGCTGCCGCCGCAGAGCTTTAAGAAGTTCTCCTTGATAATAGGAGTCATGTCAGCATTGGCCTCAGCACCTGCTGCCCACGGATAACGGGTGGTCATGCTGTCCATAACCGGTTTTACACAGGAGATCAGTGCAGGCCACTCGGTGTTGTTGGAGTCTGCCGGGATACCGATCGACAGCTCGGAAAGCATCTTGTCAAATTCACCCTGGGTGATGTAGCAGATCAGCTTAAATGCGTTCTCTGCATTCTGGGAATCCTTGTTGATAGCCAGAACCTGAGCACCGTAGTTTGCTGCATCCACGCCGTCGGTTCCGCCGTCTACTGCCGGATAGCTGAAGCATCCCCATACAAAGTCATCCCCTGCCATATCTTTTACTTCGTTTGGCAGCCAGGAGCCGTTTAAGTACATAGCAGCTGTTCCCATAGCCAGTTCCTGATTCTGGCCTGCAGGCCATACATTGGAGGCGATGGTCTCGGAGAAGTATCCCTTGCTTGCAAAATCAGCATATGCCTCTGCCGTAGCGATAACTGCCGGGTCATCCCACTGGCCGCCCTTGACGATCTCTTCGGTCTTGGGCTCGCCTACCAGTCTGGACATATGGTAACCGAACATACAGGTAATGTAAGCGTCATCACAGGTGATAGGAGTGTAGCCGGCTTCCTTGATCTTTGCACAAGCCTCATCCAGTTCGGCCCATGTGGTAGGAACGCTGGTTACGCCTGCCTCATCAAAAATAGCCTGATTGTAGAAGAATGCAAATACATTGGGCTGATAAGGAATGGATTTTAAGGAGCCGCCCCCTACTTCACGGCAGGCTGCGATTAAACCTGCATTGGCTGTGGCTTCATAGTCAGCCGCCTTTGCCAGGTCCTCCAGATCCATAAGATACTGGCCCCA
>CAJUPP010000047.1:9369-30138 GCA_910588325.1 uncultured Hungatella sp. | reverse complement strand
CTGAGGTAATCAGGGAGTTTTTAATAAAGGTAAAGAACGGAGCCAGCTGTATCGCTCTCACATAGTTTTCCAGCATCAGCTGTCCCGGCCAGAACTTCCCTGCAAATACCTCTTTCAGTGACATCATACTAACATTAAAGCAGTACACGATGGGAGCAATGATAATGACCGCCATCATGATATTCAACGCATAAAAAATACCCTTCATCACTTTTCTATTCATTAATAGGTCACCTTCTTTTCTAATCTAAACTGAAGCAGGGTCAACACCAACAGGATTGCAAACAAGATCATGGACTCTGCACAGGCCATGCCGAACCGGCTGTTCATAAACGCTTCCTGATAAATCTCATACACGATAACATTGGTACTGTTGGCAGGTCCGCCCTGTGTCATCATCTTTACCTGAGCATATGCCTGCACCGCGTTAATAACATTGATAATCAAAAGGAAAAACAGGGTAGGAGAAATACAGGGAATCGTAATATGGCGGTGTTTATCAAAAAAACCGGCGCCCTCTAAGGATGCGCTTTCATATAAATCCATAGGAACACTCTGAAGAGCCGCAGTCACATAGATAAAGTTCAGGCCGATATTCATCCAAACCGTCACAAGGGTAACTGCAATCAGTGCATATTTGGGATCGGTCAACCATCCGATGTTGGTTCCCAGAACCTTATTCAGAATACCCATACTGCTGTGGAAAATAAACATGAATACAACGGATGCAGCAGCAGCGGAAATCGCCATGGGAAGCGCGAATACGGTACGGAAAAAATTGGTTCCCTTGATATCTTCACTGCTGACGATGGCGAGAATAAAGCCAAAGGCGATAGAAAATACAACGGTCATAATCGCATACTTAAACGTGACAAACAAGCTGTTTAAAAATTTCTGAGATGTAAAAATGGAAATGTAATTGCTCAAGCCTACATTGGACGCTACCTCCCCCAAAGGTGTCGTCATAGCAAAACTGAGCCGAATCGTTTTAAAAAACGGCCAAAACAAAAACAAAACAAAGAAGATCATGGCCGGAGCCAGATACAAGTATGGTTCTACCACCCGAAAGAAACTTTTTCTCTTCACAAATAACTTCCTCCTTTTCGAAATAAAAAAGAGCAGTATCGTCCTTTGGCTGTTATACTAGTTCAAAACACGACATCTACTCTCTCCTGCTCTTTTTCGTTGTCTGCGAGTATTCCATTGGGTAAAGTCTACCACAGTTATTGTTATTTTGCAACACTATTTTAATTTTTTCTTGTATTTTTTGTGCTTTTTAGCTTTTAAATTGTTATTTTATTAACAAATAATGCAATTATTTCTACTTTCTGCACAACCTCCCCATTTTTACCCAAACGATTCAGTCAATATGCACAAACCGCATTTTTCAAGGTTTTTATCCGACAGATAACGATTGATTCTCCTCCCTTAAACCCTTTTCGGATGCACAGAGTACGATATTTTTATAACAGAAAACAAGGTTCTTCTGTTATAAAAATTCACCTCCGCTCCAAGTCCTTCTGAATCATCTCCAGATAATGAACCAGCACATCTCTCTTTCGGCCGATTTGCCAGGAGTGGTCTGTCTCATCATAGGTAAAGCTTTTCCTCCCTCCGTCCTGCATCCTTTTCCAGAACCCGAAAAGCTGGTCAAAAGGAATATAATCAATCTCGTCAAGAGCCGTCCAGTGGAGAATGATAAACGCAATCCCGCCCTGCTCCTCAAATTCCTTCATAAACCGTACCTGATGCTCATGCACATTCTGAAGAGGAAAGGTCTTTACCGCACATTCCTTGGCATCAAAACATACCGGAATCCCCTGCACCGTCCCGATATAGTCTACCGTGCTTTTCTGGTCAAAAAAAGCCAGAGTAATATGGCGGCTCTCCTTCTCAATGGTAATCGGTGTGATAGGCGTGGGAATCTTCTGGATCAATGCCAGCTTCCTCTCCCGGTAGATCTCATTGCTGTGGTTAATCATATCCTCCAATGTGGAGCCTCTAAGCCCCCGGCTGTTCCAGGTTCCCATAATTCCTGCAAGTCCTCCCTCACGTCAAAATCCTGCTTCCTTCAAATTTTTCACCAGCTGTATGTAAAATTCCAGCACATGAAATCCTCTGTAATCCTCCCTGGTCAGATCAATCATATCCCCGTGGGAAATCCCACGCAGATACCGGTTGGTCACCACCCCCTGAAAATCAGCCCAGACAGCAGATTCCACTGTCACCAGCCCGTCGTTTGGAGCATCCAGAGCCTTTAAAATCCAGTAGGGAACACACAGAAGCTTGCTGCTGAACCCATGCTTCATCAAACTGGCATAACTCTGATAATAAATCCCCTCCTCATCCGGATATTTCTCGTTAAATTCCCTGGTAAAAGCTTCTGACAGCTGGCGGCTGGCCACATAGGCATTGGGATTTTTGTCCCCCATCCTGCCAAAATACCGGTCAATCATGTTACAGACCGTTCTGTAAATTCCGTCCGGCAGCTTTTTCAAAAAATCCACCAGCCTGGAACCACGGTGAGGTGTGTTGATGGTGGTGAGAGAAGCCACATAAGGAGCCATGTGAAAATTCCCAATCATATATCTGGCATCCAGCCCTCCTTTGGAGTGGGCGATGATATTTACCTTTTCACACCCTGTCTCCTCCAAAATCTCTTTGATTTTGTCTTTTAATATCTGTCCGTTATCTTCAATGGTTCCCCAGGCTTCCTGATGTCCATAGTAAACCTTCGCCCCATTGCGGACCAGCTCTCTGGGGATTCTTCCCCAATAATTAAAATAGTGGAAGTCCCGAAAACCAACGCCGTGTACCAGCAGCAGAGGATAACGGGTGCTGCAGACCTGCCTTTCCACCCGAACCTGATCCAGCTGGATTTTATGCAAAAAATGGTCGATTTCCTGTTTCGCCAGGCCCCTCACATACAGGGCCAATCCGAAATTCAGGACCGGAATCCACATAAAAGTCCATACAATTATCCGCTTTGCTATCCGCAGACGCTTGCACAATATGCACAACCAGACCAGCAGAAGCTGAAAGCCTCCATAAAGAAGAAGCCACACCAAGGCCAGAATCACTCCGGATACTCTGATGCCGTACCTAAGGAACCTATATCCTGTAAAACATCCCACCAGCACCATAAACCACAGGTCAACCGTCAGAAGCACCGTCAGTATCCGCAGTATCTGTATATGTACGTTTTCCGCTGTTGTAAGAAGCTTATTGTAATCAATCTTCACCTTACTTTTTCTCCTGTTCCTCCCAGTACACACACCGCATCCGGTAAACCACTCCTCCATGCCTGCTTAAAGGGATTAATTCTCCATCCGGCTCCAAGGGATCCATACACAGATACTCCCCGTCTCTGCTTCCCACAAGCAAAACCCAGTGAGATGCCCCATACCCTCCCACCTTTACTTTCACAATCGGATAATGACCGTCAGCCAGAAGGCTTTCTATCTCCTTTTCCTTCACAGAGGAGGCCACCACAACCTGCGTCTGGGGCAACGCCTCCTCTATCTGAGCCCAGACAATATCTCCCTGGGCATTATAAACTTGCTGTTGACCAAATATCCGGTTCAGTTCTCCGGGCGTTATGGAGAAGCCGGTTCCCAAAGCTTCCGCCTCCGTAGAGAGAGCCGAAGCGATACAGCTGGTAAGACACCCGGAACCTCCCATGGAGAAGCCGGAAGTTCCCAAGGTATCTTCCTTCCATCTCTCATCCCTCTGATAGTAGGCAGTCACCTTCCCTGCCAATTCATCCCCTTTTGGTTTAATAGCCACGCTTTGATCCCCTTTAAACCGAAAGAAGAAAAGCAGCCCTGCGAAAAAACATACCGCAAACGCCAGAATTCCTATGAAAACCTTTTTCTTTTTCGTCATTTTTTCATCCTTTTCCCCCTTCTCTTTCAGACACACTTTCATCGAACATACATGTTCTCAGCGCCATTTCTCCCATATGTTACCAAATTCCCTGGGAAGAGGTGCCGTAAAGGACCGGCCTGACAGATAAGCAAGAGGCTTTGGAAGCGGCGGAAACTCCACCTGGAAGGAATGGAGCATCTGATGACAGATTCCAAACCGTTTCCTGGCCTCCTCATTGACATGGTGGTCTCCATATTTCACATCTCCTACCAACGGGCAGCCTATGGATGCCAGATGGGCCCGAATCTGGTGGGTGCGTCCCGTAACCAGAGTTACCTTTAACAGCGTATATCCGTCATATTCGGAAACCGGCTCATATATTGTGACAATGGGAAGACTTTCTGTCACCGGAGTTTCACAGATTCTGACCTGATTGGTCCTCTCATCCTTTAACAGATACCCCTCTATGGTCTGCTTTTTTGCCAAGCTTCCCTTTATCACACAATAGTAGTATTTATGGATGCTGCGGTCTTTCAGTACTGCCGACATGATCTGCAGGCCTGGAAGAGATTTGCCGGCCACCACCAGGCCGCTGGTGTTTCTGTCCAGCCGGTTGCAGACAGAAGGACGAAAGGTCTTCAAATCTTCCCTAGTCAGACTTCCGCTTTTCAGAAGATAGTCTGTCATGTATTCCACCAGGGATTCATCCGTCTCCCTGGCCTTTTGAGACAGCATGCCTGCCGGTTTATTGATCAGAAGAATATGCTGGTCTTCATAAATAATATCCAGTGCTTTTTTCTTTACATTCTGAACCTGAACCTGAGAAAATTTCTCTATGGTTTCATCAGATAGAAACAGCCTGATTTCGTCGCCTTCTTTCAGCTTTTCCGAACCGTCGCACTTCCTATTGTTCAGGGTGATATTTTTCTTGCGCAACATTTTATAGATAAATCCTGTTCCGGCCAGATTCAAATATTTGGACAGAAGCTTATTCAGCCTCTGCCCTGCTTCATTTTGGGTAACCACCAGCACTTTCATCGTTTTTTGTTCTTCTCCCATTCTGCTTTCAATTCCTGCCGCATTTACATTGACAGACTCTTTAGAAGCTTTACCCCGTACTCCACACTTCCGTCATCTTCATATTCTTCCCTTAGATTTAACTCCTTTAACCGTTTCAAAAACATCTTTTCCTCTTTGATGACCTTTGCATTGGGATCCAGACGCTGACTCTTAAACGTTTCATTTAAATATTTTTCCGCCTTTTTTGCATCAATTTTCGGTGATGTACAGTAGGCCACCACTGCCTTTGGGTGAACCATAACCACATCCAAAGGAATAATCATTTCTTTAGATGTTACAATTAAATCATAGAGAAGAACTCCCGTCTTTTCAAGGCAGGCCGTCTCGTCAAACAGTTTTTTGGAGCAAGTTTTATAGTTCCAGGAAGCCAGAAGAGGGGACGCCACATTGGCCGTAGGAAGCACAGACAAAATCGCCATCAGCGTCAGCACATTTCTGGCTGCCTGATTTTCCGTAAAATTTCTTGCCAGCAACTGCACCAAAATCATGGCAGCGCCGAAAAGCACTTTCATAATTTGTATCTTTTTATGATAGTCCCGATATCCATATTGTCCTTTTTCTTTTTTACCTTTTATCTTTTCCGTCATTCCAGCTCCTTTTCTGCCTTTTGTCTTTCTATCCTAACGATTCATTACGGACAGTCAAACCCACCGCCCCATCACATCTACAATTGGCCTATGAGGAAACACTTTAGCAAGAATACGAAATCCATTCATGGCAAGCCCATAAACCGACACTGCCTTCCCGCCTGCGCTGTCCCTCAGCGCCTTGCTTACCACCTTTCTCGGATCTGCCATGACTAATTTTTTGTAAAGAGGGACGCTGCTTACCGTCTCTGCAATCTCAAAAAATTCCGTATCCACCGGTCCGGGACATACAGCGGTGACACAGATTCCCTTTTTCTTAAGTTCCGCTCCCAAAGCCATACTGTAGCTGAGGACAAAGGATTTGGTAGCAGCATAAACGGCAAACTTAGGCTGAGGCAGAAAGGCGGCCGAAGACGCCAGCTGGATAATCCGGCTGTTCTTCCTCATATAAGGCAAAACCATATGGGTAATTGCACAAAGAGCCTCACAGTTTAAACGGATCATGCCGCATTCCGTTTCCATATCTATCTCTCCGATTTTTCCGATTTTGCCAAAGCCGGCGGAATTTACCAGAATCTTAACATCCGGCTTCTCCTGCTCCAGCGCCTCCTTAAGCTTCTCTCTCTGTTCCTCGCAGGTGATGTCCATGCCAAAACACCGGATTCTGGCAGGAAGATGCCCTTCCAGTTCCTCCAGCCGTTCCTTTCTTCTGGCAATCAGCCAGATTTCCTCAATTTTGCTGAACCGGTCTGCAATCTCCACGGCCATCTCTCTTCCCATACCGGAAGAGGCTCCTGTAATAATCGCAATTTTCATATCTGCCTCCTATCTAATCTTTGAGCCATCTCTTTATTCTGTCATTTTCATCAGTTCAGCGGCTTCCTTTCCTGTCATATGCTCAATCTTAAGCTTTAGCATGCATACTCTTCCAAGAGCCTTATCCACTACATCCATCCGGTTCTTCTCCGTGTCGAGAGGATGATATTTCTTCCCCAAAATCTTAAGGGTCTTTCTCTTCTCTTCCTCATCCTCAAGCACCCTGATCTGTCCGAAAACAACAACGCTGCGAAACAAGGTGGTATACCTTCCCGGAACCACCAAATCATCGGAAATCACGCAGAAAGATGCCTTGGAGCTGTTTTTAACAGCATCGATCTTGTGCCCCTTTACTGCACTGTGAAAATAAATCGCTCCATTCTCATACACATAGCTTAGGGGAACCGTATAAGGATATCCCTCATCTCCCCATAACGCCAGAACTCCGGAGCTTCCTCTCTCTAAAATAGCGATACTCTCTTCCTGTGACAGCTGCTGTTTTTTTCTTTGCATTTCTCTGAACATATATCTTCCCCGCCTTTCCTGCCTGTTTGGTACATCATTTCCGCCTGTCTCCATGAATCAGGCCTCTGCCATTAATTGTAAATTGTATCCTGATTTTCTGGGGCTGGATGGGCTGGCATAACGCTTCACTGTTTTTTCTTATGTACATTCCGAATGGTTTTTTTCGCCTTTCTTCCGGACGGCCTGCTATTTCCATATCCGCTCCCGCCCCTGGGCCGAATCAGGCATTTTTTGTCATACCCGATGAGATCCGTGCGTCCAGCCTTTCTTAAGGCCTCCTCCACCAGAGCATAGTTTTTCGGATTCCGATACTGAATCAGTGCCCTCTGCATGGCTTTCTCATGAGGATTCACCGGAACATAAACCTTTTCCATGGTGCGGCAGTCATACCCAGTGTAATACATACAGGTAGAAATGGTAGAAGGCGTGGGATAGAAATCCTGTACCTGCTCCGGCATATATCCCATATCCCGCAGGTACTCCGCCAGCTCCACCGCCTCTTTCATGGTGGAACCAGGGTGGGAAGACATAAGATAAGGAACCAGATACTGGGCCTTTCCCAGTTTTTTATTCATGGCATCATATTCCTTAACAAACTTGCGGTACACCCGGTTTTCCGGCTTCCCCATACGCTTTAGCACCGGGTCCGCCACATGTTCCGGCGCCACCTTCAGCTGCCCGCTGACATGATGCTCACACAGCTCTCTTAAAAACTCCCGGCTCTGGTCTGCCAGCACATAGTCGAACCGAATTCCGGAGCGGATAAATACCTTCTTCACGCCGGGAATCTCCCGCAGCCTTCTAAGAAGTCTGATATAATCCCTGTGGTCGGCTCTCAGATTCTTACAGGGCTCTGGAAACAGACACTGTCTGTTCAGGCAGGCACCTTTCGTCAGCTGTTTTACGCAGGCCGGAAAACGAAAGTCCGCCGTAGGTCCTCCCACGTCGTGGATATATCCTTTAAAATCCGGCTCCTCCGTCAAACATCTGGCTTCCTTTATGAGGGACTCATGGCTTCTGGCCTGGATAATCCTTCCCTGATGAAACGTCAGTGCACAGAAACTGCACGCCCCAAAGCATCCCCGATTGCTGATCAGGCTGAATTTAATCTCCCGAATAGCCGGAACCCCGCCTGCCTCTTCATAAGATGGATGATAATTTCTCATATAAGGCAGGTCGTAAACCTGGTCCATCTCCTCCTCGCTGAGGGGCTTTGCCGGAGGATTCTGCACCACAAACAGTTTGTCCCCATAAGGCTCCACCAGCCGTTTCCCTGTAAACGGGTCCGTGTTGCCGTACTGGATAGAAAAGCTTCTGGCATATTCCTTCTTATCACGTTTCAGATCCGAAAACCCGGGCAGCATCTCATAATCATAAACTGCCCCCAAATCCTTTGCTCTGTACACCGTTCCATCTATAAAAGTAATGTCCTTTACATCCATCCCGCTGTCCAGTGCATCCGCAATCTCCACCACAGAACGCTCTCCCATGCCGTAGGAAAGGATATCTGCCTGAGAATCCAAAAGAATGGAACGCTTCAGCCTGTCCGACCAGTAATCATAATGAGCCAGCCGCCTTAAACTGGCTTCAATTCCGCCTATGATAACAGGGCTGTCCTTATACACGGATCGAATCAGGTTGCAGTACACAACCGTGGCATAATCCGGCCGTTTACCCATGACGCCGCCCGGTGTATAGGAATCCTGGCTTCTCTTCTTTTTAGACACAGAATAATGGTTCACCATGGAATCCATATTTCCTGCAGATACCAGAAATCCCAGCCTGGGCTTTCCCAAAATCTGCACACTGCTTTTATCCTTCCAGTCCGGCTGAGCAATGACCCCCACCTTATAGCCATGGGCCTCCAAAAGCCTGGTGATAATGGCATGTCCAAAAGAGGGATGGTCCACATAGGCGTCCCCCGAAACATAGACAAAATCACACTGTTTCCACCCCCGGATACTCATATCTTCTCTGTTTACAGGCAAAAAATCCGGCTTCATACTCTCTCACATTCCTTTTTCTTCCTGAAAATCCTTTTTTATCTTTCCCTCTAATATCTCAAAATAATCATCAATAAAGTAATCCGCCAAAGCCAGCTTTTCCTCTTTCAGCATACAGGAAAATTCGTCCTCCACAGCGCACACCTTCATCCCCGCCCGCTTTCCTGCCTGAATCCCTGCCGGAATATCCTCAAACACCAGGCAGTCCTCAGGCTCCACTCCCAGCTGTTTGGCTACATACAGATAGATATCCGGTTCCGGTTTCCCGGCCTTTACTTCACATGCAGTAGTTACCGTCTGAAAATATTCCTGGATCCCAAGAGAATCAAGCACTGCATCCACCAATTCCCGTCCGTTGCTGGTGGCAATTCCGCACTTTATGTTCTTTTTCTTTATATACTCTAAAAATTCTTTGACCCCTGTTTTTAATGGAACCTCATACCGATATTTATTAATAGACATTTGCGTCCAGACAGCCTTGATTTCCTCCAGACTTAAAGGAATGCGAAATCTCTCCTTAAAATAAACAGCCGTCTCCGAGAAACTCATTCCCTCAATCGCTCTATGTAATTCCTCCGGACATTCATATCCGTATTCTCCCAAAAACTCTACATCAATGGCATGCCACATCCACATAGAATCCACTAAGGTACCGTCTAAATCAAAAATCACTGCTTTTATGTCGTCTAAAATCATACCTTTTATCCTTTCCAACAGCTTATTGTACAAAGAAGTATACCATAACTTTCCCAATTTAGCACCTGCAATAAGCCCCTGTTCCAATTACCCTTTTACACCGGTGGCAGCAATGCCGCCAACAGAGCCGCACCGATGATTCCCGCGTCATTTCCAAGACTGGCCGTAACGATCCTTGGCCGGCGCTTTGACATTCTTGTATAGCTTTCCCGCGCCATCATCTTTTGTACCGGCGCTGTCAGAAGCTCTCCGGCTTTGCTGATGCCGCCGCCCAGACAGATGATCTCCGGCTGAAAGATATTGACCAGATCAATGATCCCTGTTCCAAGATAACCAGTGAAAGTGTCAAGCACTTCTTTGGCCGTCCTGTCCCCTCTGCGGACGCCCTCAAACAGGACCTTTCCGTCTACCTGGTTCGAATTTCCCCCGCACAGCTTCCACAATTCCGACTCCGGATGCTTTTCCATCGCCTCCTTCGTCTGCTCCACCAGGGCTGTGGCAGAGGCGTATTTCTCGAAACATCCTCTTCGTCCGCAATTACATGGAATACCATCATATTTAATAGTAAAATGGCCAAACTCACCAGCCGCATAATTGATTCCTTCAAACAGCTCTCCGCCAAAAATCATGCCTCCGCCGATTCCAGTACCCAATGTCACCATCAGCATAGAGCTGGCCCCTTTTGCCGTTCCGAGACAGTATTCTGCATAAGCAGCCGCATTGGCATCATTCTCAAAGGCCAGCCGAACTCCCGGAAAACGCGGCTTTAGCATCTGTAAAAATGGTTCTTCTTCCATTCCCAGATTATTGGCATACTCCACCAGTCCAGTCTCCTGATTGGCGGTTCCCGGCACCCCCACACCGATAGCCGATAACTCCTCCGGCTTTATCCCTTCGTGATCCAGAAGCCGATCTACCAGTTCCCCAATCCGCTTTGCAATGGTGGCGCTGCCTCCGGTTCCGGTTGGGACACTGTCTTTATACAGGATGCCTCCCTCCTGATTCACAATTCCTGCCGCAATATTGGTTCCCCCCAAATCAACACCGATGTAATACATTTATTCTTCCTCTCCATCCCTTCATTTCACGCGTATTGTCTTCACCTCAAACGGTCCAAAGTTTAATGAAACCGTTTTTCCTTTTAAGACAAGCTTCCCTGTCTCCTGTTCCAGCAGATTACACTCTGACACCTCATGAATCTCCCTGTCAAAGCTGTCAAGATTCATTGTAAGTCTGGCTTCTGTCTGGGCCTTCTTCGCTTCGTACAGACGAAGAATCATATCCCCGCTGCCGTCCTCCGCCAATTTCACTGACTCCAAAATAATATTTGCCTTATCCACAGATGCCAGAGAAAATGGCCGGCACCCGCCTTTTACCACAACCGGCTTCACATTTAATTCATAGCCCTGGGCCGCCACATCACAATCATAGAAGCTGCCGTTCCATACAGTAAACCCATAGGTAAAGGTGTAGTGTCCCTGGTCTGCATGACGGTCCGGAACCACAGCCGCACGAAGCAGTGTCAGTTCCAGAGTATTGCCGTTCATACTGATTCCATACTTACAATCATTTAGCACAGCCGCACCATGATTTTCATCGCAAAGAGCACTGTAGCGATGGTTGCATACCTCAAACCGATCCTGTTCATATGGACGCGAACGATGGGTTGGACGTTTCACATAACCAAACTGCATCTCATTGATTCCATTGTCTGCATAAATCCGGACAGGGAATGCCACCTTTAAAAGGCGGTGCTGCTCATGCCAATCCACGTCTGTCCTGAATTCCAGCCTGGAGCTGTCTGCCTCCAGCACAATCTTCTGGGTATATGTCGATACGCCGATGGTTCCTGTCACTTTCAGCACTGCCCTTGCGCCCATATCCTCAAGGATTTCACAGCTTTCCACATGGGATGCACCTTCTATCTGCTGTTCTATGTAATTGGAATCAATATCCCATGCGTCATATCGTCTTGGTATGTCTTTGTACAGCAGAAAATGGTTCATGGCGCCTGCTGCAAACTCCTTCCTGTCCCCGTCTTTTAAGCGGAAGGAAATCACCTCTGCCTGGTGGTCCACCACTGCCTGCACCCTGTCATTTTCAAACAGGTATCCCTCCTGTACGTTCTTCACAGATGCCTGCGGGCCTTCTCCCCTGACAACTGCCGGTACAAGATTGACTGCTCCCAATGCCGGAAGGCTAAGTACTGCTCTTACATGACCATCTTTTCTATCCACCGGCACTGCCCTGCCATCTGCCAGAAGTCCGTCTGCAAATACCTCCGGCAACGGCACAACTGCCTTTCTGGCAAATCCCAGAGGATTGAACACAGAACAGCCCTCGCCGCCTGTCAAAGCCTTAAAAGCCGCTTCGCCCAGCTTGTCTCCCTGCCTATAAAGGTCTTCGAAGGTTTTTGCCGCCTCTTCATATACCCGGGCGATACATGTTCCCGGCAGAATATCATGAAACTGATGCAGAAGAACAATCTTCCACATTTCCTCCAGCTCCCCGGCAGGATACTTCATTCCCTTCCATGATGCCAAAACGCTCCACAATTCCAAATTGTGCATCATGATCTCGCCCTGCCGGTTGTTCTTTTTCATCAAAGCCTGGCTGGTATACGTTCCTCTGTGACAGGTAAAATAAAGTTCTCCTACATAGGTATGCTTTGGCCCTCCAAGTTTATCCATGTCTTCAAAGAACTGCTGCGGAGAAGCCATCTCCATGGGGATACTGCCTTCCAGGTCTGCATTTCGCCTGATGTACTCAATGTGATCCCTGCATGGGCCTCCGCCGCCGTCTCCATAACCAAAGGGATACAAAAATGCTTCCAGATCCCGCATCTGGCTCCTGTTTTTCCATGTATTGTCCGCCTCCTTAGGACATGTCTTATAGGTATAATTCGTGGGAAGGAAAGAGGTAATCTTCGAACCGTCTATTCCCTCCCATGTAAAATAATGGTATGGGAACTGTTCCCCTCCGTTGTAGGACCAGAAAATCTTCTGGGTAACCAGATATTTTACGCCGCAGCTTCTTAAGAGTTGAGGCAGGGCTCCCGTATAGCCAAAGGTATCCGGAAGCCAAAGCACCTGGCAGTCCACCCCGAACACATCTTTATAATATTTTTTTCCGTACAGAAGCTGCCGGATCAGCGACTCGCCGCCTGTCACATTGGTATCTGGCTCCACCCACATGGCTCCGTCGGCAATCCATCTGCCTGCTTTCACCGCTTCCAGAATCCGATCAAACAGTTCCGGATAATATTTCCTGCACATCTCATAGGACGCAGGCTGACTCTGAATAAAACGGTACTCCGGATACTCGTCTAAGAGCCGCAGCTGAGCGGCGAACGTTCTAGCTGTCTTCCGATAAGTTTCCGCAAAAGGCCACAGCCATGCCAGGTCAATATGGGCATTGCCTACAGCATAAAATTTCGGCATGGTAGAACCATTTCTCGCCTCCAGCGCCGGTCTTAGCCTCTCTCTGGCCTTCTGATAATCAAGTATTCTCTCCTGGAGAGGCTGCTCAAAATCCACTGTCAGGGTAAAATCCTCCAGTGCCTCTGCCACCCTGACCGCCCTCAGGCTCTTGTCATCCAGGCATTTTTCAAGGCTTTCCAGTGTCTTCACATCCATATAGAGCTGATATGCATCTTCATTCCAGACGCCAAAGGTACTCTTTCCCATCACCCTTCTGGCGCCCTCCGGCAGAGGATCCACATAATCTCCCTCCATACAGGGCCCGGTCGCCCTTTGGGCATCAGCAGCCTCACAGGTGGGGAAATAATGGCCTGCATAGACCTCCATATAAATCTCATAGACCTGTCCTTCCCCGGCACAGCGGGTCAGATAATTATCTACCAGGTAATGATGAGGCTTCTCAATCCAGTCCGCCCGGTATGTTCCGAACACCTGGTCGTTAACAAACAGGGTTGCCTCTCCATTCTGCTTTAAATCCAATACAATCCTCTTCCCGACAGCTTCCTTTGGCATCGTCACCCTTGCGCGAAACCATCCGTATTCCCAGGTATGGCCCCAGGTAAATCCGGGTTTTACCGGTGCGTACTCCTGCATCTTTGCCTCTTCCAGAGACAACTGATCCATAGTCAGAAAACCTTCCCAACAGATTTCCTCAAGAGGCTGATACAAGTCCTTTTCCAGCGTCCTGATCCAATGAGTCACTCTTTCTTTCCACTCCGAACTCTGAATTCCCATATGTTCCTCCATTTCATACATCTTCCACATGTTTACAGCGCTTTTAGTCCGCCGCCGGGCGCATGAAGATTTACTTATCAGGTATGGCATGTCCCCTGCAGCTCTTTGATTTCTTCTTCTGTCAGGGCCCGATACTCTCCTGGCTTCAACGTTCTGTCCAATTTTAAAGGCCCCATAGACATCCTTTTTAAATAGACCACCTTACACCCTAATGCCTCAAACATCCGCTTCACCTGATGGAACTTTCCCTCCTGAATTGTCACAAGCACCTGGGTATTTCCCTTTGCCGCCAAATCAGAATCCGGCAACTCTGTAAGCTGTGCCGGCATGGTAACTGTCCCATCACTTAAAGTAATTCCCTGCCTAAACTGCCGGGCAGCATCCTTTGGAAGCTCCCCTGCTACAACACCATAATACTGTTTATCCACATGATGTCTGGGGGATAACAGCCGGTGGGCCAGTTCTCCGTCATTGGTAATCAAAACAAGTCCTTCCGTATCAATATCCAGTCTTCCCACAGGAAACAGGTCTTTCCTCTGCCTTCCCTCAATCAAATCCACCACTGTCTTATGAAACTTATCCTCTGTGGCAGATACCACTCCCTGAGGCTTGTTTAACAGATAATATTCCATCTTCACATAGAAAATCTCTTTCCCGTCAAGGGAAACCCTCTCGCTGTCCGGGTCAATCTTCCGCTCCGTACCTTTCTCCACGATTCCGTTTACCCTGACCCTTCCGTTTTTTGCAGCCTCTTTCATCTGGCTTCGTGTTCCCATTCCCATCTCCACCAGATATTTATCCAGACGAATTTTCTCACCCATCACATCCACCGCCATCCGGGATAATATTTATTTTTCAAAACCATACCCGCTCCTTTTGCAAATCCCAAAGCAAACCCATCCACACATACCAGGCACCAGCCTTTTTTCTGCTTCTCTTTGTCTGCCAGCAAAATGGTCTCCCCTTTCAGATATCGGATTACCCTTTCGTCCTCCACAGAAAAAGAAACACTGTCAGGAAAAGTATCTTCGCTTAAAGTCATAGCCAGCGCCTGGCTCGGCTCAAATCTTCCGTTTTTTATGCTTCCCGCCAGAAGCCCTGTCCGAAGATACCGAAGCCCTGCCTGGAAAGTAAAATCCTCCGGCAGATAGTAAACGAAATCCTGAAGAACAAAAAAACGGCCCGGGTCATTCAGTCCGGGAAGCTTGTCCATAAACTCCATGAATTCCTCATTTTTCTGCAGCTGGCGCGGCATTTTACCGTTTTCTTTCCCTGCCGGACATCTCCCTTTGATTTCCATTCCTTTTCGTTGTGTTCTTCGTTCTTTTTCTTCCAGAATCCTCTGCCCTGCTTCCCTTTCTCCTGTCTGCCCATTCTCTTTTGAAAACGCCTCTCCGCCTTCTGGCATCCTCTCCTCCTTCTTCCGAAGCATAGCCAGAAAATGCCCTTCTCCCCGGATTTTGTGGGGAAACAGGCGGATACACCCTGATAAACCAATCCCGCCACAAGCCCCTTCAAATTTGGGGACAGGAATCCCTTCCATCTCCCTGTGCCTTTCCAGCACCTCCAAAATCACCTCTTCATCCTCTGTTCTGGAAAATGTGCAGGTAGAATACACCATTACTCCTCCTGGCTTCAGCATCTTAAGCGCCTGCTCCACAATCTCCCTCTGAACAGGCCCATAATACTCTGGCCCCTTTTCCAGCCAGTCCTTTACCATATCAGGGGCTCTCCGAAACATCCCCTCTCCGGAGCACGGCGCATCCACCAGTATTTTGTCAAAATATTCCGGATACACAGCGGCAAGCCTCTCTGGACTCTCACTGGTAACACAGATATTGGGAATTCCAAACAGCTCCAGGTTCTTTAGAAGCGCCTTTGCCCTGGAATTGCTGATATCATTGGCAAAGAGGAGTCCCTTCCCCATCAGCTTTACCCCCAGCTCTGTGCTCTTCCCTCCCGGAGCAGCACACAGATCCAAAACCCTGTCCCCCGGATTTACAGGCAGAACAGAGGCTGGCGTCATAGCGCTTGGTTCCTGGAGATAATAAAGCCCTGCATAATAATACGGATTCTTGGACAGCTTTACACCTTCCTTATAAAACAAACCGTTGGGAATCCACGGAATCGGCGTCAGGCTTTCACACAGCCCACTCTTTCTCATAGCTGATACACACTCTTCTGGAGTCCATTTGCGGGTATTAACCCGAATCCCATGGCTGGAAGGCCTTTCAAAGCTTTCCAGATACTGTTCATATTCTTCTCCCAACAGAGTTTTCATAGACTCCTGGTACAACTTTGGCAATTGTATATTCATAACCTTCTTTTCCTCTGCCTTCTTTTGCCTATTGCCCCATTATACATGGTATATCTGTAAAATTCAATATCTGTTCCGATCTCCTCCTAATATAAAAGCATATAAAAAGAGCACTCTCCGAAACTCCCCGCCCCTGTCTTTGGAGCTGATTTTCCGAGAATGCTCAAAAATGCCCGTTTTCTCCACGGGTGTGTCCTTCACAATCCTGTATTCTGATTTTAAAATCCGGAGTGCCGGCCGAATTATATTCAAGCAAACCTCCATCCCCAGTACTCCGTACCGGAAACCCCTGTGCAAATTTTTCGGTCTATTATTCCGATAGCACAAAGGAAAAGCAGACCAGAGAAACGTAAGGTTATTGAAAGTGAGTAATTCTAGCGATTATCTTCCTCGCCAATCCTGTTCAGAATGAACTGCTCTACCTCCATCTCAGAAATTCCCAGAGTGACGGATAACTCTCCCTGAAGATTTTCCTTGGCCTTCTTCATATACCGTTCATCGACCTCTGTCAACCGTTTTCCCCGGACCATTCTGTCTTTCTTGCGCAGATACAGAGTCTTGATGATTCCGACCCACTCCTTACAATCACAGGTTCTCAAAGCCTCTTTATACTTGTTCTCCCTCTGCTTCTCATCAGAAACCCACAATTTGTCTATGGTTTTGATGGCATCAATCAGCTCATAAGCCTCCTCTCTGGTAAGAACCCTGCGCATAATACTCTTATTGCCCTCAACCGGAGTCATAATCCTTCCTCCCGTCGTCTTTGCCGGTTCCAACACGTAATACAGTTTTTCCTTGGGAACATCTTCCCTGTCCATGGTCGTAATGTCCTTCACCATACATACGCCGGTCGTACCGTAAACGATATACTCACCTTTTTTAAACAAGCCGCCCATCCTTTCTCATTCATTTATATAGCCATCGGCCGGATACGAATTGTATTGCTTTCGGATCTTTATGACAATGGCACCATCTGGTTCTGTTTTCTTTTCCTCGATCATATATCTTGTGCCGCCTCGTTCTAATTTGCTGCAGTAAGCCTGCAGGTCAGCCTCCGGATTTGCATCATTGTACGTGTCAAACCGCATGGTCTGCAATAAACAGGCGCTGACGATTCTTCTCATAGAACTTCCTCCATTTCTTATTATATCTTCATTTTACCACTTTTATAAGAAAAATGTAAGTTATTTTGGAATTTTCACCAACTTTTGTCACTTTACACAAGAGTATTCCGACATATATATGTGCATATTCGCCAAGAATGCCCGTTTTTGGCATTTTGTGTGTCTCCCCCAGAGGGTTCACAGGAACCCCCTTTCATTCATAGGGGTGCCGGGAAAGTATCGAATCCTTGCTGTAGGTCTGCGCACCTGCTGCGCTGACCGTACGACGCGCCAAAATGCCTCTTTTGGGCATTTTGTGTGCATCCCCCGGAGGGTTCACAGGAACCCCTCTTTCATTCATAGAGGTGCCGGGAAAGCGGCATGAGGGGTTACTGGGAAAGTATCTGCTCCAGTTCCTCCACGTTATTCGCTATTTCGTCAGCCCCTGCTGCCTCTAACTCCTGCCTGCTGCCATAACCAAACAAAACTCCTACGGACTCCATACCATTTTTCTTCCCGCCAATGATGTCGTATTCTCTGTCTCCCACCATCACCCCATCCTTCCCATCGGAAATATTTACCGATTCCATCACATAGGCGATGACATCTTCCTTTTTCACCCGCACCTCATCCATACTGGCCCCGCCTACAAAGGTAAAATATTTCCTCAAACGAAAATGTTCCAGAATCTGCTGTGCAAACAGTTCCGGCTTGGATGTGGCCACCAGAAGAATCTTTCCTGCATCTTTTAAATGTTTCAGCATTCGGGTGATCCCGTCGTACACCTGATTTTCAAAAATACCGGTAACCGCAAAATACTCCCGATAACGCCCTATGGCCTCTGTGGCCTGTTCCTCCGAAAAATCGTAATATTTCATAAAACTGTCCTTTAACGGCGGTCCGATAAAAGGAGTCAGTTTTTCCAAATCCGGTTCCTCAATCCCATAGCTTTTCAGCGCATATTGTACGGATCTGGTGATGCCAATCATGGGATCGGTCAGTGTTCCGTCCAAATCAAAAAAAATATATTTTTTACTGTTCATCCCGCTTACCTTTCCTCCTCGGATAGCGGCACGCCCCCTTTGAGGCACCCGCCAGGTCATCGAATGCCTATCCAGACATACCGATAGAATAAATTAAGGGCCGTCAAAACGACGGCCCCATAGAAATCTTTTGAACAGTTCTTCAATTATAACTGAGGACCAGCCTTTACCAAAGCCTTGCCGGCCTCGTTGCCCTCATATTTTGCAAAGTTCTTTACAAATCTCTGTGCCAGATCCTTTGCCTTTGTCTCCCACTCAGAAGCATCTTCATAGGTGTCGCGAGGATCAAGGATACCTGAGTCTACACCAGGAAGCTCTGTCGGAACCTCAAAGTTAAAGTAAGGAATCTGTTTTGTCGGTGCATTCAGGATGTCGCCGTTTAAAATCGCATCGATGATACCACGGGTATCTTTGATGGTGATACGTTTGCCGGTACCATTCCAGCCGGTATTTACCAGATATGCCTTAGCGCCATTCTGCTGCATCCTCTTAACCAGTTCCTCACCGTATTTGGTAGGATGCAGTTCCAGGAATGCCTGGCCGAAGCAGGCGGAGAAGGTAGGCGTAGGCTCTGTGATGCCGCGCTCTGTACCTGCAAGCTTTGCCGTAAATCCTGACAGGAAGTAGTACTGAGTCTGCTCCGGTGTAAGGATAGATACTGGAGGAAGTACGCCGAAGGCATCTGCTGACAGGAAGATTACATTCTTAGCCGCAGGTGCAGAAGATACGGGGCGTACAATATTCTCAATGTGATTAATAGGATAAGATACACGGGTGTTCTCCGTCACGCTCTTGTCCTTGAAGTCGATCTTGCCTTCTGCATCCAGAGTTACGTTCTCAAGAAGAGCGTTACGTTTGATTGCATTGTAGATATCCGGCTCAGACTCTTTATCCAGGTCGATAACCTTTGCGTAGCAGCCGCCCTCAAAGTTGAAAATACCGTTGTCATCCCAGCCGTGTTCATCATCACCGATAAGAAGACGCTTCGGATCTGTGGAAAGAGTGGTCTTACCTGTACCGGAAAGTCCAAAGAAGATGGCGGTGTTCTCGCCGTTCATATCTGTGTTTGCAGAGCAGTGCATGGAAGCGATGCCCTTTAACGGCAGATAGTAGTTCATCATAGAGAACATACCTTTCTTCATCTCTCCACCGTACCATGTATTCAGAATCACCTGCTCACGGCTGGTAATATTGAACACTACGGCCGTCTCTGAATTCAGGCCTAACTCTTTATAATTTTCCACCTTTGCCTTGGAAGCTGTGTAAACTACAAAATCAGGTTCGAAGTTTTCAAGCTCCTCAGCAGACGGCTTAATGAACATGTTTGTAACAAAATGAGCCTGCCATGCAACTTCAACGATAAACCGGATTGCCATGCGGGTATCTTTGTTTGCGCCGCAGAATGCATCCACAACATACAGCTTCTTATTGGAAAGTTCACTCAAGGCCAGTTCCTTCACTACCTTCCAGGTCTCTTCGGAAGCCGGATGATTGTCATTCTTGTATTCATCGGAGGTCCACCATACGGTATCCTTTGAATTTTCATCCATTACAATAAACTTGTCTTTCGGTGAACGTCCGGTATAGATACCGGTCATTACGTTAACTGCACCAAGTTCACTCACCTGACCTTTTTCGAAGCCTGTCAGCTCCGGCTTCATCTCTTCTTCAAATAATACCTCATAAGAAGGATTGTGTACGATTTCTGTGGTTCCGGTGATACCGTACTTGCTTAAATTGATTTCTGCCATCTTGTTTTAACCTCTTTTCTTTAAATATTTGCAGCCTGTATATGAGGGACTTTTCCGCCCCTGCATCATGGACATTCCTAGTACGCCATTATAGTGATTATACATGATACTTCCGCAAAAATCAATATTATCTTGTGAATTTTATAACAGCCCTGTGATACAGCAGTTGTTCCAGCTTTTCTCTTACAATGGGCTCTCTTCTGCATATTCCACAGCCCGCACGGCCAAGTCCTCTGTCGCCTCGGACCATACAGGCTCCCCTTTGGTTTTTCTAACCTGGACATAAGCCTGACCTGTTCTCCAAAAAAGTCCCTCTCTTTCTCTGCCCCATTCCCTCCATACGCTTTCTCCCTTCCCAAATAAAATCTCGAAGTACTGTGAAAGTCACGAATTCTTGCGTAGGTCTGCGCACTTGCTGCGCTGACCGTACGACGCACCAGAATGCGTTCTTTGCGCATCCCCCGGAGAGGGGCAAAGGAAATCCCCTTTCATTCATGGTGGTGCTTGGATGACAGGCATGGGGATTTACTTTGAACGTCTGCCGCCGATTAGGCGGCATGTATTCAGGTATGCCCAATGCGACCGCCTGACTTTCATGGGTGGTGGTGCGTCCGCAGCCGGGCGCATGAAGGTTTACTTTGAAAGTTCCGCCGCCGATTAGGCGGCATGTATTCAGGTATGCCAAGTGTGCCCGCCTGACTTTCATGTGTGATGGTGCGTCCGCAGCCGGGCGCATGAAGGTTTACTTTGAAAGTTCCGCCGCCGAT
>CAJUPP010000047.1:0-9269 GCA_910588325.1 uncultured Hungatella sp. | reverse complement strand
ACTTTCATGTGTGATGGTGCGTCCGCAGCCGGGCGCATGAAGGTTTACTTTGAAATTCCCTGTCCACCGCCAGCCTTTTGTGCATATTCAGAAAGAAGATATCTTGTCAGCTGGTTTTTCTCCCGCAGCAGTTCCCGGGTATGCCGCTCTCTCACCTGGATCAGATAATCCACAAACCGGCATCCATACTTTTTGCAAAAAAGCGTGCGTAAATAATTTGGAGTAATATTAAATGCCTCTGAAGCTGTTTTAACGCTCAGCGACTTATCCTGATAATGTTTTTCAATATAGACATGAATATCTACAAGAGCTGCCAAGGTTATTTTCCGAAGCTCCTCCTCCTTATCCCCATTGGCCTTTTCAAGAACCTTATATTCCTGGATTCTTAATTTTGCCTTGTAAAATACCTGGCAATGTCCGGAACAGCGTTGCAGCTGCAGTGATACATTGCACCGATAGAATGCTTAAATGTACAAAATGCACTGGCAATTACTACATACCGAATTCTGGGTTCCAGACAGCTGACATACGTCGTAGCCGTGCATCCTCCCGACAACCCCAGACATGTAAGATGGCTTAAATCCAAATCAGGAAAATATTGTTCCATCACATCGCTCATTCTCTGAACATCCCATACACGTTCACCAATGGTTGTTCTTCCTAAAAGCAGAGCATTCATAGAAGACAGATAACAATCCGGCCCCTGTTTGGTTTCCCCGCATTCGCCAAAATTCCATAGCTCTACAAGAATGACCTTGTAGCCTCGCTTCAGCGCACCCATGCCATATTAATACCTGTATCTTAACCGATATTTCTCCAAATATCGAAGCACCCAATAAGGATTTACGCTCAGCTCCTCATAATGGTCCGTCCGCAGATACATCCCCACATGAAGATGCACATCAAAATTCCCCGTCGTCCCCTCTATGGCAGAATACCCCGTATCCCCCATAAATCCCAGCAATTCCCCTGCCCTCACCTGGTCTCCCTCTTTAAAGTCCCTGCTGTAGTCATACAGATGGGCGTAATAGAGGTAAAGTCCGGAAGGGGTTCTCACTCCAATCCGCCAACCTCCCTTTTCCAGCCATCCCACTTTCTCCACAATCCCGTCACTGATGCTGACTACCGGATAAAATCCTCTGGCTCTCTGGTTTCCCATAATGTCGCACCCCTCATGCCCTCTCTCCCCGCCGTAGGTCCTGGTATCCATCCACCCATTTTCATAAGTAACATCCGGCGTATTCGAATCCGTACTGGCCGGAATGGGAAAATACCTTAAATCCTTAAATACAGTCTCATAAGCCTGCTTCAGCTTCCGATACTCTGTTGGCCGCCTTTTGCTGACCCGTTCCGATCTGGAAGGTCTTTCCTTCACCCCTACCAAATCATACTCATGTTCAATCATCCAGGTAGTAACCATATCCATATCCGCCGGGTCCAGCTCTGCCACCACATCCCCCAGCTTCATGGCCCGAAACGCATCACTCTCCCATGTATAAGCATCCAGCTGATAAAAATCCGGATTCGTCACCAGATAATCCGTCACCGTAACCTGAAAAACAGCAAGAATCAGAAGCAGGATAATCTGCATAACCGGCCTTCCTTCTTTCATATAGTGTTATAAAACATCCTATTCCGGTGTCTATGAAAAAATCCGTATCTGCCGTTTCCGCCATCATAATTTTGCTTCTGCTCTTAACCCACTCTTCTTTATCCTACGAAGGAGCATGCCAGGGCCTCCTCCTCTGGTTCCAAACCGTCCTCCCCACCCTGCTTCCCTTCATGCTTTTTTCCAGTCTTATCGTCAAACTGGGCGGCATCCCTCTTTTAATCGCTCCCTTCCGCCCTATTTTAACCCATGTGTTCAAGCTGTCTGACAACGGCTGCTACGTCTTAATCTCCGGCCTTCTGTGCGGCTACCCTATGGGTGCCAAAACCTGCAGCGAATTTTTGGACCAGGGCCTTCTCTCCCCGGAGGAAGCCCGCTATCTCCTTGCCATCAGCAACCACCCAAGCCCCATGTTCCTCTTAGGCTATGCTACCTTTGGCCTGACCCCTTCCGCCGCCGTCCCAGCCCCTGCCGCCGCACTCCTTCTGTCCCTGTACCTGCCCATTCTTCCCTTATCCTTCCTTGCCCGCAAAGCATACGATTTTTGCCCCAAGGACAACACAAACAGGCCTGAACAAGCTGAACAGGCCTCCTTTGACACCATTATGATGAATTCCTTTGAGATTATGGTGAAAATAGGCGGATACATCATGCTCTTCTCCATCCTGGCTGCCTTCATCCGCCAAACTCCCGCTATCTCCTCTTTTCAAAAAGCCTTCTTCCTGGGCCTGGTAGAAATCACCACCGGAATCCAGGCAGTCAAAACCACCCTGGACAGCCCCCTTAAAGAACTGCTTCTCACCATGTCCACAGCCTTCGGCGGCCTGTCAGGCCTCTTCCAGACCAAAAGCGTCCTCAAAAACTCTGCCCTCTCCGTGTGCCATTACACTCTGTGGAAAATTCTGCACACAGCCTTGTCCATGGTCTGCTTTTTCTGTATCACTACCCTCCATACCATTTTATCATAAAGAGAACTCTTTCCGGAGCGTACCCCCGCTAAAAAATTCACATCACCCGATCTGCGGCCCGTCCTGGGGAACCCCGTCGCCCTGTCCGCCTCCGCTAAGTTCATTGCGATTAGAAGCCACAATATCATAGGTAGACCTGAGGGAAGCAAAAAATCCCTCAAACCTTCCCTGGGATTCATCCATAGCATGAGTAATAATACTCTGTAAGCTTCTCAAAATATCATCCGTATACTGAATCGCACTCTGCCTGATATTGTTGGCATCGTTCACCGCCGCATCTACAATGGTCTGAGCCTGGGCATTGGCATCCTCCACAATCTGGTTCGCCGCACTGTAAGCTCTCTGCATAATCTCATGCTCATTCACCAGCTCATTAGTCTGAACTGTAGCCTCCTGAATCAGGGCGTCCGCCTGGGTCTTGGCCTCATTAATAATAGCTTCCTGATTGCTGATAATCTTCTGATACTGCTTAATCTCATCTGGAACTCGAAGTCTGAGCTCCACCAAAAGCTCCTCCAGCTCCTCCTTGTTCACCAGAATTTTTGTATTCGATAAAGGCTGAAACTTACAGCCGTCAATATACTCTTCAATCTCATTAATCAACTGCTCAATTCTGCTCATGCTATGTATCCTCCTTACTTCATGCTCTCTCTCAAAGCCATCTTCTCCTGAATTTTTTCGGCAATTTCAGGGTGAAGAAATGCGCTGATATCCCCGTGATATTCAGCAATCTCCTTCACAATACTGGAACTTAAATAGGAATACTTCAGATTTGTCGTCAAAAATATAGTATCAACCTCTGGCGCGATCACATGATTGGTCTGTGACAGCTGCAGTTCATACTCGAAATCCGTAATCGCCCTGAGCCCTCTGATAATCACCTTGGCCCCACTCTTCCTGACAAAGTCTACTAAAAGACCATCAAAAGACTGTATCTCCACATTGGGAATGTGTCTGGTGACACTCTTCAACATACTAACACGTTCCTCCACGGAAAACAACGGAGTTTTCGCGCTGTTGTTCAAGACTCCCACAATCAATTTATCCATTATGCTGGCACTTCTCTCAATAATATCATGGTGCCCCAACGTTACCGGATCAAAGCTTCCGGGATACACCGCAACTGACATATGGTCTCCTATTCTGTGTTTTAAGCCATCAGGCACTGCCCTTCCTTCTTAAAAACACATGCTTATTGGTCTTATATTCTTTACTCCTCACAACCTCAAATCCCAGCTCCAAGACATACGAAAAATCCGTCTCCAAAGAAGCCTCGACAATTATCACCGTCTCCTCATGAACAAGTCGAAAGACACTCAAACCTTCCAAAACCTGTCTCTCATACTCATGATTGTAGGGAGGGTCCATGAAAACTGTATCAAAACAATATCCCTTCCCCTCCAGTCGCCTAAGTCCCGTAACCACGTCGCAGGTCATCACTAAAGCGGCATCTTCCAAATGGGTCGTCCTCAAATTCTGCCTGATACATTCCACTGCCCTGGGGTTCTTCTCTATAAATACGGCCTTCGCCGCTCCCCTGCTTAAAGCCTCGATTCCAATACCGCCGCTGCCGGCAAAACAATCCAGGAACTGGCTCTGCACCAGCCTGTCCCGTATCATATTAAATAAAGTCTCTTTTATACGGTCCGTTGTCGGCCTGGTTTCAAGCCCCTCCAAGGTCTTAAGCTGCAGCCTCCTGGCACTTCCTGCTATTACACGCATAAAAATCTCCTTACCCCGTCCCGAAATCTTCCTCACAAAATTTTCGCGAAATGTACCTGAAACAATTTCTTCACCAGTCACCAAGATCCATCTAAATTTATGAACAGAGAAGACTTTTATAAGTATAATATGAAATGTGGGCAGATACAAGGGATTTTTCTTATATTTTTCTTATATTTTTCTACAGCAAGGGAACCGTCCACATGCCCTGAACGGTTACACAGCAAGTTCCATAGAATCCCCTACAAGGTACGTCTGCCGGACCATGGTAGGATGATTCTATAACAATTTTAAAATCAGTGAGGAAAATATGACCCTGAAAAGGGCGTGGCAATGGTTATGGATTTATTGGGAGGCGTACTCAAAGTAATATGCGTAAATATTGTAAGAGATTTTTCAAACGAAGATATAGAAGAAGCCATTTCTGATACCCTGGTTGCGATTTAAAGGTCTGTAAATCATTTTGACCAGCTGAGGGAACCTCTTTTAAAAGTTATTATTACGGCATTGCCAGAAAAGGAGAAAAAGATACTTCATGAGACGATTGCTGAGCTTGATGAACTGGAACGCTCAAGGCAGATGTTGAGATGGTACAGATATCATATTTAAGCGTGTATTGGATGCATACAGGGAGTGCCATAACTGCTGTGAGTCACAACACTCCCTGTCCTGACAGCTTCAGCTGTCTCATCTCTCTTAAGCCTGACAGCCGCTGTCTCATTTTCCTCTCCTAAACACCTTATCAACAGCCCTCTTCGTAACCGGAATATTATTTACCAGCACAAATATAGTACAGACCAGCAAAATCATTGTAGTCCAGTGTCCGAACATGGAAACCAGTTTATTGTCCGCCGACGAGGCCAGGGACACTGCCCGCCGGAAATTGGAATCCATAACCTTCCCAAGCACCAGTGCCAGAACCAGAGGCGCCACCGGATATCCCCGCCTTCTCATAATAAATCCCAAAGTTCCGAAGGCAAACATAAGCCCCACATCAAACAAACGGTTGTTGCAGGCAAATGCGCCTATGACGCACAGCGTGGTAACAATCGGAATCAAAATATTTTTGGGAATCGTGATAACCCTGCTGATATGTGGCGCTACTAAAAGTCCCAGAATCAAAAGGGCAAAACAAGCCACAAAACCGCCTGCCAGGATCGAATGAAACGCCGACGGATTCTCCGTAATAAAGAGAGGCCCTGGTTTTAGCCCATGAACATAAAACACCGACAGAATAATGGCCGTAACCGCATCTCCCG
Source organism: uncultured Hungatella sp. (assembly GCA_910588325.1). GTDB lineage: Bacteria > Bacillota > Clostridia > Lachnospirales > Lachnospiraceae > UBA3402. The sequence continues at coordinate 3,711 of CAJUPP010000047.1, read as the reverse complement.
GCACCGCCAGCGTCAGCATAGGAATCAGAGCTCCTCCGATACAGGCATTGTTAGATGACTCACTGGCTACGATTCCCTCTACCGCTCCCTCTCCAAAGGGAACCTCTGGCTCTTTCGTCAAACGCTTCGCTTCATTATAGGCGATGAATGCCGCCACCGGTCCACCGGCTCCCGGAAGTGCACCGATGAGAAGCCCCAGTACAGAGGTATAAAGGGACAATTTCCAGTGTTTCAACGTATCACGAAGACTGACTCTGCTTTTCTCCATCGTCAGAACATTCTGTTCCTGATTGATGTCAAAGATAACACTCAGAACCTCTGCAAACCCAAACAGGCCCACCAGAGCCGGAACCGTGTTGATTCCGCTTGTCAGGTTCTGGATTCCGAAGGTAAGCCTCTTTGTTCCCACCAAAGGATCCAGACCAATCATGCTGAGAATCAGGCCCACACCTACGCTGATGAGCCCCTTCGTATAATTTCCGGTGCTGACAGAACCTACCGTAGCCAAGCCAAACAGCGCCAGAAGAAAATAATCCATAGCCGTAAATTTAATGGCTATCCTGGATACTGGCCCGGCTAACGCCCATAAAGCAATGAGTCCAAACAGACTGCCTATAAAAGAATAGATGGTAGCCGTATACAAAGCCTTGTAAGACTGACCCTTTTTCGACATGGGATAGCCGTCCAGAGTCGTAACTACAGAAGACGGAGCACCGGGAATATTGATTAAAATCGCCGAGACTGCTCCGCTGAACACCCCGACCACATACACGCCCATAATCATAGCCAAAGCATCCACCGTGTCCCATGTATAGGTGATGGATACCAGAAGGGCTGTTGCCATAGATACGGAAAGCCCCGGTACGGCTCCTACGAACAACCCTGCCATAGAACCCAAAAAGACCATAAGGACAAAACGAATATCTACAACCGATATTATATCAAGCATATCCTTTTCCTCCCTTCTATGGCAGCAGTACATTCAGCATGGTTCTGAATGCAATGCTTAAAAACAGAGTAACGCCTAAGGGCACCGGGATCAGAATTACCGGCTTTCTCACACCCATGTACATCATCATCACAATCAAAAAAAGCCAGGTAGCCACTTCAAATGTAGAAAATGTTAAGAAAAAGGTAAAAATCCCAACCGTGATATAAGGCATTTTCAAATACATCAGCACCGCATAGTAGATGACGCACAAAACCAGCACGATGCCGATTCCTTTCCAGTTTCCTGCTGCCCTAGAAGCCATATTCCCGGATCTCTCACCTTCTGTTGTCCTCTTCCACTCCGCCGTCCCTTCTTTTATCAGGCAAAGAGCCAGTACCATAAATGCCGCAGCCACCATCAGCGGAAACAGATACGGCGACTGCCCCCAGTCCTTGTTGAACGCCTTTCCATAAGAGGTGACGGCATAGCCAAGCAATGCCGCCCCCACCAATAGAAAGAAGATGCCCTCCTGCACGGAATGGTTTATCTTTCCTTTATTCTTCATATGGTTTCCTACTCTCCGATTCTCTCAATTCCGAATTCTTCCGGACTCTTCTCCGCCACTCCGTTGTCATACTGGAGCCAGCAGATTACGGACTGCCATCTGTCATAAAACTCTTTCATAGCGTCTGCGTCTGCATATTTCTCATATACCTTATCGGCAGCATTCTCTTCCACAAAGGTGATCCACTCCTCATCCTGGAATACCTTCTGGGTAGCCTCCTTTAACACTGCAACCACATCATCGGGAGTGTCGTTGTTTACCACAAACGTCAGCAGCGTATAGGGAATATCCAGATATTTCTCCGCTTCCGGAAGGGTCTCGGTAAATGCCGGAATGTCCGGATATGCGTCCATTCTCTCACTGGCAAATACAGCAAGAGGCTTCACGTCTCCGCTGGCAATGTATCCCTGAAGTGTGGAGATATTAGGGTTGGTAAAATCTACCTGTCCGCCGATGACTCCAAGAAGGGCGTCATTTCCACTGTCAAAGCTGGTCATGGATACTTCATAGCCCAGTTCTCCAAGAACAAGCCCCTGGTTATGACCGCTTCCGCCAGGTCCGGAGTGAGACATGGTAATCTTGCCCGGATTCTCCTTGATGGCTGCCAGCAGTTCTTCCAGCGTATTGTATGGAGAATCTTTGCCCACTACAATCACCTTGGGGTCTCCTACCAGAGGTGAAATCACGGTAAAATCATCATATCCCAGATCGCATACGTTCAGGGTACGGTAGGTTCCCATGGTCTCCGCACATACCAGAAGGGTATAGCCGTCTGACGGCTGTTCCTTCACAAACTGGCTGCCGATAGAACCAGAAGCGCCGCCCTGGTTGGTTACGGTGATGGACTGTCCCAGCTGCTTCTCCAAAAGAGCTGCCAGCTTTCTCCCGTACACATCCGTCGTACCGCCTGCACCGTAAGGAATAATCAATGTGATGGGCTTTGTCGGATAATCGGTTCCCAAAGTCTGCGTTTCGACATCCTCTGTGGTTTCTTCTGCTTCGGCCTCTGCGGCTGTAGTCTCTGAAGCGGCCGTGGTTGTCTCTGCAGCCGCGGCTGTAGTTGTTCCCCCATCCTTTGATGTGGTGGAAACGGAACATGCGGTCATGGACAAAAGCATAGCTGCCGCAATTCCGACTGAAAGTAATTTTCTCATAATACTTGTCTCTCCCTTTATCGTATATTTTATAGCATTATTACAACGGCTCCTATTATAGCACACCGCGTTCCAAGTTTCAACAGAAAACTTTTTCACTTTAAAGTGTTGTTCACTTTAAAGTCTTGTGCTATACTTAGCAGGTATTTTCAAAACATTATTATAATGAATCAATACATTCTCGGAGTCTCTCCTCTACCTGTCTTTGCGGCGGAAAATCATCTCGCAAATTCAAACACAAAGAGACTTCAGGAATACATAAAAATTTTTATCAGGAGGTTTCCTATGAATCCAGCCATTTCCGAATCCCCGATTATTCTCTGTGGTTTTATGAGCAGCGGCAAGACAACCGTGGGGCGTCCGCTGGCCCAAAAACTGGGCTATCAATTTCTGGACACAGACCAGCTGCTTGTACAGACTTACGGGATGACCATTTCCGAAATATTTGAAAAAGGAGGGGAATCCTATTTTCGGGATTTGGAACATCAGATTGCCAAAAATGTCTGTACCATGACAAAAACCGTCGTGTCCACCGGCGGCGGGATGCTGACCTTTGCCCGCAACGGAGAAATTCTATCCGAATACGGAACCGTTATTTATCTGGAAAAAGATTTTGAAGAATGTTACAGCCGTCTGGTTCTTCAGAAAAACCGTCCGATTGTTCAAAGCAAGACCAAGGAAGAGATGCGCCAAATGTATGAAAACCGGATAGCCCTGTACAAAAAATACGCCGCTTACACCATAAAAAATCACGGCACCGTGGAAGATGCCGTGAATCAAATATGGAACCTTATTTCTCCGCTGCCGCCACAACTGCCTTAAGATATCCTGCCGTATCTGCAAGAGTCGCCCCGTAAATTGCATCTACCGGGTTCTCCTCCCCTGCCAGAGTTTTCACATCCGCAATACTCATACCATTGATATTTTTGCATTTTAGAAAAAGAAAAAAATCTTTGAAAAAAAGTTTGCTTTCACACCAAAAATGCGTAAGCTGTCACTCACAAAACGAGCAGCCAATACAAAAAATATCAAAATAAGAAAGGCGGACAACAGTATGAAGA
>CAJUPP010000046.1 GCA_910588325.1 uncultured Hungatella sp. | reverse complement strand
GGTTGCGTTTGGGGGGATTTTATATTATTATAACCGGAGAAAGTGGGAGTATTCCGGTGTGGGTAATTTTGGAAAAGAAGGGCAGGAGAGGAGAGGGAAGGTATGGTTGAGAGATATAAGATTTTGTGGGAGGGCGGAACGGGGGAGATTGTGGAGAAGAAATCCCGGTTTATCGCGGATACAAAGCCGGTAGAGTCGGAGGAGGAGGCTCTGGAGTTTATTGAGAGTGTGAGGAAGAAGTACTGGGATGCAAGGCATCATTGCTTTGCGTATTGTGTGGGGGACAAAAATCAGGTGCAGAGATGCAGCGATGACGGGGAGCCTAGCCAGACGGCAGGGAGGCCTATGCTGGACGTTCTGCTTGGGGAGGAAGTTCATAATGTGTGCGTGGTGGTGACCAGGTATTTTGGGGGGACTCTTCTGGGAACGGGAGGGCTGGTGAGAGCGTATTCCGGGGCAGTGCAGGAAGGGCTGAAAAACAGTCAGGTTCTGGAAAAGTGTCTGGGGAGAAGGCTGGAGATTAATACGGATTATACGGGAGTCGGGAAGATTCAGTATATTCTGGGCCAGAGGAAGATTACGGTGTTGAATACAGAGTATACGGACCGGGTGAAGTTTAAAGTTATGGTGCCATTTGGGGAGACAGACAGCCTGAAGGCGGAGATTACGGAAGGAACCAACGGAAGAGCCGAGATAGAGGAAGGGGAACCGGTGTATTACGGAGCGGTGGAAAAAGAGGTAGTGGTATTTTGACAGACAGGTTTAAAACTTTTTCTTGCAATCTTTAGGAGATAGTGATATTCTTGGATATCGGATGGTATCATATTAAGGAAAGAAGAGTGTTATGAAGATAAAAAGAGAAGATGTGAGAAACGTAGCGATTATCGCCCATGTGGATCATGGCAAAACTACTTTGGTGGATGAGCTGTTAAAACAGAGCGGTGTATTTAGAGAGAATCAGCAGGTGATGGAAAGAGTTATGGACTCCAATGATATTGAGAGGGAGAGAGGTATCACCATCCTGTCTAAGAATACGGCTGTCTTTTATAAAGATACGAAGATTAATATTATTGATACTCCCGGCCATGCGGATTTCGGCGGCGAGGTGGAACGTGTTCTTAAGATGGTGAACGGGGTAATTCTGGTGGTGGATGCCTATGAAGGAGCCATGCCGCAGACCAAGTTTGTTCTGCGGAAAGCCCTGGAACTGGATCTGTCAGTAGTCGTGCTGATTAATAAGATTGACCGTCAGGAGGCAAGACCGGAAGAAGTGATTGATGAGATTCTGGAACTCCTTATGGATCTGGATGCTTCTGACGAACAGCTGGACTGCCCGTTTTTGTTTGCCTCTGCCAGGGAAGGATATGCCAAGAGGAATCTGGAAGATCCAAATCGGGATATGAGTCCGTTGTTTGAAACGATTATTGAGCATATTCCGGCGCCGGAAGGAGATCCGGAGGCGGGAACCCAGGTGTTAATCAGTACCATTGATTACAATGAGTATGTGGGCCGGATCGGTGTGGGAAAGGTGGATAACGGAAGCATTCGGGTCAATCAGGAGTGCGCTCTGGTCAATCACCATGATCCGGATAAACTGAGAAAAGTGAAGATCAGCAAGTTGTATGAGTTTGACGGATTGAATAAAGTGGAAGTGCAGAAAGCAGGAATCGGCTCCATTGTAGCCATTTCCGGTATTACGGATCTGCACATCGGAGATACTTTGTGTTCTCCAGAACATCCGGAGTCCATTCCGTTCCAGAAGATTTCAGAGCCTACCATCGCCATGAATTTTATGGTCAATGACAGCCCTCTGGCAGGGCAGGAGGGCAAATATGTTACTTCCAGACATATCAGAGAGCGTCTGTTTCGGGAACTGAATACGGACGTAAGCCTGAGGGTGGAGGAGACGGATTCTCCGGACTGCTTTAAAGTTTCAGGCCGGGGTGAGCTGCATCTGTCCGTTCTCATCGAGAATATGCGCAGAGAAGGCTATGAATTTGCGGTCAGCAAGGCGGAAGTATTGTATAAGTACAATGAACGCAATCAGAAGTTAGAGCCTATGGAGCTGGCTTATATTGATGTACCGGAAGAGTTTTCCGGTTCTGTTATCCAGAAATTGACAACCAGAAAGGGAGAACTGCAGGGCATGAGCCCGGCCAACGGCGGCTATACCAGGCTGGAATTTCTGATCCCCTCCAGGGGATTGATCGGATATCGGGGAGAATTTATGACCGATACCAAGGGCAACGGAATTATGAATACTATTTTCGAAGGATATGCCCCGTATAAGGGAGACCTAAGTTACAGAAAGACGGGGTCTCTGATCGCCTTCGAAAGCGGAGAGTCTATTACTTATGGACTGTTCGGGGCTCAGGACAGGGGAACTCTGTTTATCGGTCCGGGAGTGAAGGTGTATTCAGGCATGGTGGTGGGACAGAATCCCAAGGCAGAGGATATTGAGATCAATGTGTGCAAGACAAAGAAGCTGACGAACACCAGATCCTCTAGTGCCGATGAGGCGTTGAAGCTGACTCCGCCTAAGGAGATGAGCCTGGAACAATGTCTAGATTTTATTGATACGGATGAACTTCTAGAGGTTACACCGAAGAATTTACGAATCAGAAAGAGAATACTGGATCCGACTTTGAGGAAGAGAGCTTCCTTTAAGAAAGATTAGTAACCCCATGATTTGCTATGGACATGAAAGAATAAAAATATTTGAAAGGACAACGTAACAGTTCAGACAGCAATGTCCCTCACTCAGCTATGTTATCTCAGAGGGTTACGTGCTATCTAAATGACACTGCTTTAGAATTGTTACATCCATACAGAAAATTATTTTCAAATTATGTATTAAATAAATCCATTTAGTACCTGTTTTCTGCCAGAGATAGTGTAGCCTGAGGAGGGAATCCTATTGTATTCTCCAGGGTACTTGAAGACCATCGGTGCTTAGGCGCTGTCTTTTAGCGCCCTATGTACCGTTATGCTCTTCACGTAGCGCGAGCGTGCCCAGGAGAATACAATAGGATTCCCTTTTCAGACGGCCCCTTCGCGATTTTTCAAACAGTTACATTATCTCTAAGAGCTAAGTGTTATCTAAATGACATGATTGCAGGAGCACAAAGTGCGGAGCAATCCGGTATCAGAGGGGGCAAAAGACCTTTTGACCCCAGCATCATGACATTGACAACTTATAGGAGGCTGTCCTTTTTCATTTTCCTACTTCCCAATTCGGGTATTATGTGTTAAAATACTTATAATTGTAATTTCTAAATTCAAGCTGTTCTGAAATTTCAAAGTTTACAGTCAGTAATGAAAATCAAGAAAGTTCCCAAAATAAAAATTAAAAATTCAGTTCTTTTTTATCTTCGTCAGCGTTTAGTTTTGCAGGTGACAATATTGGTATACGGACCTATCCGCCGTAGCACAGACAATATACCAGGCGAAACGTGTCGATTTTTTACGAACGCTTTTTGTCATTCCCCAAGGAATTTTTTCATAGACTTATTAATAGCTACCAGGCTATAAAAACAAATATGGGATTGAAGAGGAGAAATACTATGTCAGAAAAAGCCATTGAAAACAACAAAGTCAGTGTTATTGGGAAAATTGTTTCTGGATTTACATTTAGCCATGAGGTGTTTGGAGAAGGATTTTATGTAGTGGATTTGGAGGTAAACCGGCTAAGTGACCAGGCAGATATTATTCCACTTATGATTTCGGAGAGATTGTTAAATGTGTCGGAGGATTATATAGGCTGTACGGTGGAGGCCATAGGTCAGTTCCGTTCTTATAACCGCCACGAAGGGGCCAGGAACCGTCTGGTACTTTCCGTGTTTGTCAGGGAAATCAATTTCATGGAAGAATTTACGGATTATACAAAGACAAACCAGATTTTTTTAGATGGATATATTTGCAAGGTACCGATTTACAGAAAGACACCTTTGGGACGGGAAATTGCGGACATCCTTCTGGCGGTGAACCGTCCGTACGGAAAGTCCGATTACATACCATGTATCGCCTGGGGAAGAAATGCCAGATATGCAGCAGGTTTTGAAGTGGGATCCAGAGTCTGCATCTGGGGCAGGGTGCAGAGCAGGGAATACACAAAGAAAATCAGCGATTCCGAGTGTGAGAAGAGGGTGGCATATGAGGTTTCTGTCAGTAAGCTGGAGTATGGCGAATGATTCGGTCATGGTTGGGCAGCATTGTAATAAAACAGGACCTCAGAGCGAGAATAGTTGCAAAAAGTAAGAAACTATGGTAGGATAAGTAGATAGTACAGGATGAGGTGCAAATGAATGAAGCATGGAAATGTGGAAGTGATATGCGGGACCGGAAAGGGAAAAACGACTCTGGCAGTGGGAAAGGGAATTGTCGAGCTGACCAGGCAGAAAAAAGTGATTTTAATCCAGTTCCTGAAAGGAAGCGCGAATAAAGAGGAACTGGGGATTCTACGAAATCTGGAGCCTGATCTAAAGGTGTTTCGCTTTGAAAAATCAGATAAGGTTTTTGCTGATTTATCCGAGGATGAGAAGGCGGAAGAACTGATGAACATCCGTAATGGATTTAATTTTGCCAAGAAGGTAGTTGCAACCGGAGAGTGCGATCTGCTGATTTTGGATGAGGTTCTTGGAATTATTGATCAGAATATCATAAAACCGGAGGAATTTCGGAAGCTTCTGGATGCCAGAAGGGATGATACGGGGCTTGTTATGACAGGAACTGTACTTCCGGAAGAATTGCAACCTTATGTGGACATTATTTCCAGGATTGAGTATATTGAAGTTGACAAACAAGAGTAAGAATGTTAGACTTTAAGAACTGGCTCTGGCCGGTTCTTTTTGTATCTATTCAAGGAGGATGATTTTTTATGGCTATATTTGAAGGAGCAGGTGTCGCTTTAATTACCCCGTTTTACGATAACGGAGACGTGAATTATGACAAATTAGAAGAAATTTTGGAAGAACAGATTGCAGAAGGAACAGACTCTATTGTCATCTGCGGGACTACGGGAGAGTCTTCTACCATGTCCCATAAAGAGCATCTGGAAGTAATTCGTTACGGATGCCAGGTAGTAAAGGGAAGGATTCCGGTAGTGGCAGGTACTGGTTCCAATTCCACGAAAGAAGCAATCTATCTGTCCGAGGAGGCACAGAAGGCCGGAGCAGACGGACTTCTTTTAGTGACCCCATATTATAATAAGGCAACTCAGAACGGTTTGATTGCCCATTACACGACCATTGCTGGGGCCGTGAAGATTCCGATTCTCCTGTATCATATTCCGGGAAGAACCGGTGTGACCATGAAGCCAGAAACCATTGTAAAGCTGTGTAAAGAGGTTCCCAATATTGTAGGTGTAAAGGAAGCCAGCGGAAATATTTCTTCCATGACAACGATGATGAGCATGGCGGATGGATGTATTGATCTGTATTCTGGTAATGACGACCAGATTGTACCTCTTTTATCCATAGGCGGAAAGGGAGTGATTTCCGTTCTGTCCAATGTGGCTCCCAGACAGACCCATGAGATCTGCCAGAAGTTTTTTGACGGGGACGTAAAAGGAAGTATGGAGATGCAGCTGAGAGCCATTCCGCTGATTAACCAGCTGTTTAGCGAAGTGAACCCAATACCGGTAAAAGCAGCCATGAATCTGATGGGAAAAGAGGTAGGACCCTTAAGACTGCCGCTGACAGAGATGGAGCCGGAACATCAGAGGACACTGGCAGCAGCGATGAAGGAGTATGGGATTCTGTAGTGTTTCCGCAGCGGAGATTTTATAACGGTCACATGTTGTAGATGAGGGAGGAATCAATGATGGTCAGAATGATTTTATATGGATGCAACGGAGCCATGGGGCAGGTGATTACCCATCTGGTTTCCGAGTATGCAGATGTCCAGATTGCAGCGGGGATAGATTTGAATCCGGAGAGGAAGAATGATTATCCTGTCTATGGTTCCCTGGAGGCATGCAGGGAGGAGGCAGATGTGATCGTAGATTTTACTTCTGCGGCGGCGGCAGACCCTTTGATCTCTTACTGTGATTCTAAAAAAATACCGCTGGTGTGCTGCTCCACGGGGCTTTCTGAGGAACAGAACAGGAAGCTTAAGCTGTGCGCACGGAAGACGGCAGTCCTTCGCTCTGCGAACATGTCTTTGGGAGTTAATCTGTTGCTAAAGCTGGTAAAGGATGCGGCCAAGACCTTGGCAGAGGCAGGATTTGATATTGAGATCGTGGAAAAGCATCATAACCGGAAGCTGGATGCGCCCAGCGGTACAGCCCTTTCCTTGGCAGATTCTATCAATGATGCCATGGATCACCGGTATCATTACCAGTATGACAGAAGTACCAGACATGAGAAAAGGGATAAGCTGGAGATTGGTATCTCGGCGGTCCGCGGCGGTTCTATCGTGGGAGAGCATGATGTGATTTTTGCTGGCCAGGATGAGGTGGTGACCATCAGCCATACGGCATATTCCAGAGCGATTTTTGGAAAAGGCGCCATAGAAGCCGCCAGGTTTCTGGTCGGAAAACCGGCAGGACTTTATACTATGTCCGATGTAATCGGGGCATAGGCAGGAAGCATTTTAAGAGGAAATAAATGGCAGATTAGGCAGGAAGTCTCAACATACGGCATTCTTCTTTTGTACATACTAAGTAAAGAATGAAAGAAAGGAGAATGCTATTATGAAAAAAGTCAACAAACTATGTGTGCTTATGTTGTTATTTATGATGTCTGCCTTTGTATTGACGGCCTGCAGCAGAAATGATGCAAATAACAGCAGCCCGACCAAAGCGACCACTCAGGCTGCAACCCAGTCCTCGTCTGAAGAGTCAAGTTCTTCCAAAGAAAGCAGCTCTTCTTCTTCTGATAAAGACAGCAAAAACGGAGAGGAAAGCAGTACTGGAGTGATTGACGGTCTGGTAGATGACGTGGAAGACGGTATTGACGATATGATGGATGGAACTAAGGACAGCAGCAGTACAGGTGACAATAACAAATAAGCTTTTCCACATTTCTAAAGAGGCGTTTTATGTTCCGCTGCGGTTTTCGCCCTACAGGACCTTATGAGCCATAGTGCGCAGCGCCGCAGCGGATATTGACGCCGGTTTTTCGGATGTATCAGATACTGACCCTGCATCCGATTTCTGAAAGGTCTATTGAGTGATGATTCTTAAACTTCGTTCTCGAAAATCATGGAGACATTTTTCCGAAAGAAAAAAATCGAAACATATCATCCGAAAAATCTGTTACGGTGCCCTGGTTTTGGAGGCAGCTTTCTTGATCAGAGATTTTAGGACAGCCGGAATTCATGTGTCAGAGGAAGTATTACGTGAGACAGTTTTTACAGAGGAAAATTCCAAGGAGGAGCCCTATACTATTTTGGAACAATATTTTGGGATTCGTGTACGGATCAAGGAAGGGATAATAGAGTTTTACCGGAAGGAAGAAGAGTATAGAAAGGCAGACGAATCCGTGAATTCGGATGGACGTTAGATTGTAAAGGAAGTTTTGCTAAAAAAATTAAGAATTTAAAAAAATTCTTTAGAAATTCATTTGTTTCATCTTGACAGGAAGGAAAAGGAATGTTATAATTCCAACATATTCTGAATAGACTCTTGATTCACATATTTTTGTAAGTCATTTGGTTTCAGATGACTTGCAAAAGTATGTGTTTTTTTGTCTGACTGAGAATCCTAAATAAATTTATATAGGGAGGTACCATAATGAATAAGGGTACAGTTAAGTGGTTCAACGCAACAAAGGGGTATGGTTTCATCACGAACGATGAGACCGGAGAAGAGGTTTTCGTACATTTCTCTGGTATTGTAGCTGATGGCTACAAGACATTGGAAGATGGCCAGAAGGTGACCTTCGACCTTGCAGAAGGCAACCGTGGAATGCAGGCTGTAAACGTACATGCAGCATAAGGAGTGCGCAAAAGTTTCAGCAGTGTAAAAACCTGACTCCAGGTGCGCCATGAATGGCGTGCCTCAGTAGCGTGTAGGAATCCCTGGCAAGAATTGCTTCGGAGGCCTGTACAGAAAAAGCCGGAATCTTGTATTGTACATGTACATAGCAAGAGGAAGGCTTTTTTTCTGTCTTACTATAAAAGTCCGCCGCCGAATAGGCGGCTTGGGGGATTGCTATGAAAGCGCTTACAAAAAATACTTGCATTGTATGGAAAAATGGTGTATAGTTATAGTAAAAGATGATGTAAGTACTTACAATGATATAATATGGAGGTTAAAGGAAAATGGGCAGTCGTAAAGAGACGGTGATTCAGTTTGGCGAGGGCGGTTTTTTAAGAGGATTTGTAGATTATTTTTTCCAGAAGTTAAAAGATCAGGGGATGTTTGACGGCTCTGTTGTGATCGTACAGCCTATTGAGAGGGGAATGTGCGAAGTTTTAAAGCAGCAGAACTGTGAGTATAACCTGTTCTTAAGAGGAATTGATGACGGCAAAGTGGTGGATGAGCATACTCATATTGATATCATCTCCAGATGTGTGAATCCCTATGTGGAGAATGAAGCATATCTGGCGTTGGCGGAGAATCCGGATTTCCGCTTTATCGTATCGAATACTACGGAAGCAGGCATTCAGTTTGTGGAAGATAATCGGTTCGAGGATACGCCGGCCAAAAGTTTTCCGGGAAAACTGACTCAGCTGCTGTATAAGAGGTTTAAGCTGGGATTGAAAGGCTTTATCATTTTGTCCTGCGAACTGATTGACCACAACGGGGAAGAACTGGAGAAATGCTGTCTTCAGTATGCTGACCTCTGGAAGCTGGGTGAGGATTTCAAGACATGGCTGACGAAAGAGAATGATTTCTGTTCCACTCTGGTGGACCGTATCGTAACCGGATTCCCCAGAGATGAGCATGATGCCCTGTGCAAGAGGATCGGTGAGCAAGACAATATGATGGATACAGCCGAGATTTTCCATCTGTGGGTAATCCAGGGTGACCATGAGAATGAACTTCCGCTTCAGAAGGCCGGTTTCCATGTAGTCTGGACAGACAATGTGGATCCGTATAAAAAGAGAAAAGTCAGAATTTTAAACGGCGCTCACACATCTATGGTATTGGCTGCTCGCCTTTACGGCTTGGAAACTGTGGGAGAGTGCCTGAAAGATGAGAAAGTATCTACGCTGTTGAAGAAATGCATTTTTGAGGAGATTATTCCAACCATCGGCGATACGGAGGACAACCGGCAGTTTGGTGCGGCGGTTCTGGAGAGGTTCTCCAATCCGTTTATCAAACATCTGCTTCTGTCCATTGCCTTAAACTCCGTATCAAAGTTTAAGGCCAGAGTGCTTCCGACGATTCTGGAGTACAAAGAGGCAAAGGGAACTTATCCTCAGGGACTGACCTTCTCCCTGGCCGCATTAATTGCATTTTACCGGACGGATGAGGCCAATGATGACGAGGCAATTATGGCTTTCATGAAGGATGCGCCCGTAGCGGATATCCTGGCAAAAGAAGAGTACTGGGGACAGGATTTAAGCGGTCTGCTGCCTTTGATTCAGGAGTATTATGACCTGATTGAAGAAAAGGGCATGGCGGCGGCTTATGATGCAGTGCTGGCAAGATAATAAACTGTAACAGCTAAGACGGTGTGGAATCAGAGGCTTCCTGCAAGTAGATGAGCTGCCTCAACAGGAGAAAAGGGAAGAAATACAGATTGTTTTTAAAAATGATTGTATTTCTTCCCTTTATGCTTTATAATTTCTACTGTAATTTGTGAGAGAACACAACAATTCAGCAGGTCTTAGCACTTACGAGAGGACAATTTGTGAGAGGATAGGTGGATACCCATGGAGAAAAAAGAGTTATTGTATGAAGGTAAGGCAAAGAAGGTTTTCACAACTGAGGATCAGGATGCCCTGATTGTGTCTTATAAGGATGATGCAACTGCATTCGACGGACAGAAAAAGGGGACGATCGTAGGTAAGGGCGCCATCAACAATCGTATGACCAACCATATCTTTCAACTTCTTGAGGCAGAAGGCGTTCCGACCCATTTGATTGAGGAATTAAATGATAGAGAAACCGTAGTAAAGAAGGTGGAGATTGTTCCACTGGAGGTCATAATCAGGAATTTTTCTGCAGGCAGCTTTGCGAAGAAACTGGGAATGGAAGAGGGAATCAAGCTTCTTTCTCCGACTCTGGAGTTCAGTTACAAGAATGATGACCTGCATGATCCATTTATCAATGACTACTATGCGCTGGCATTGGGACTGGCGACTCAGGAAGAGATTGATACCATTTCCAAATACGCATTTAAGGTAAATGAAGTGATGCAGAACTATTTTGCGGGTCTTGGAATTGAGCTGATTGACTTTAAGATTGAGTTTGGCCGTTATCACGGGCAGATTATTCTGGCGGATGAGGTGTCTCCGGATACTTGCAGGCTGTGGGATAAGGAGACTCACGAGAAGCTGGATAAAGACAGATTCCGCAGGGACTTGGGCAATGTGGAGGATGCTTATCAAGAAGTATTCCGGCGTTTGGGAATTCATTAAAGCTTTGTTATGGTGATTTGAAAAGGACTGGGAATCGATGAGCGATTATCAAAATTTAGAAAAGCTTCATGAGGAATGTGGAGTTTTTGGCATGTATGATTTAGATGGTGGAGAGGTAGCTTCCACCATCTATTATGGTTTATTTGCACTGCAGCACAGAGGACAGGAAAGCTGCGGAATCGCGGTCAGCGATACGAAAGGGCCGAAAGGAAAGGTTTCTGTCCACAAGGGAATGGGGCTGTGCAATGAGGTGTTTACACAGGAGACGCTGGAACAGCTTCATGGGAATATTGGAGTAGGCCATGTCCGTTATTCTACAGCAGGCAGCAGCAGCCGGGAGAATGCACAGCCGTTGGTACTTAACTATGTGAAGGGAACCTTGGGACTGGCTCACAACGGGAATCTGGTCAATGCACCGGAGCTTCGCAGGGAACTGGAGTACAGCGGCGCCATTTTCCAGACTACCATTGACTCGGAGGTCATTGCATACCATATTGCCAGGGAGAGGGTGAAGTCTCCGGATGTTCAGACAGCGGTAATTCAGGCGATGAAGAAACTAAAGGGTGCTTATTCTCTGGTTATCATGAGTCCAAGGAAATTGATTGGCGCCAGGGATCCTTATGGGTTTAAGCCCCTTTGTATCGGAAGGAAGGATAATGCCTATATTCTGGTATCGGAGAGCTGTGCATTGGATACGGTAGGGGCAGAGTTTGTCCGGGATGTGGAGCCGGGAGAGGTGGTCAGCATCACAAAGGACGGAATCTGTTCTAACCGGGAGATGTGCTTTGAGAAAAGGGAAAAGCAGGCCAGGTGCATTTTTGAATATATTTATTTTGCAAGGCCGGACAGTGTGTTTGACGGAGTCAGTGTGTATCATTCCAGAATCTATGCGGGACGGTGCCTGGCAAAGGACTCTCCGATAGAGGCGGATCTGGTGGTAGGAGTGCCGGAATCGGGCAATGTGGCAGCTATCGGATATTCTATGGAGTCCGGAATTCCTTATGGGAGTGCGTTTGTAAAGAATTCCTATGTAGGAAGGACCTTTATTAAACCGAAGCAGAGCAACCGGGTGTCTGCGGTGAGAGTGAAGTTGAATGTGCTGCGGGAGGCAGTTGCAGGAAAACGGGTGATTATGATTGACGATTCCATTGTCCGGGGAACCACCAGCCACCAAATTGTGCGGATGCTGCGGGAGGCAGGAGCCAAAGAAGTGCATATGAGGGTTACGGCGCCGCCGTTTCTCTATCCCTGTTATTTCGGTACGGATATTCCGTCTGAGGATCAGCTGATTGCTTCCGGAAAAACCGTGGAGGAGGTCTGCAGGCTGATTGGAGCGGATTCTCTGGGATATCTGGAGATGAGGCGGCTTGGGGAGATGGCCCAGGGGCTGCCGGTCTGTACGGCATGCTTTAGCGGGGAGTATCCGATTGCTCCGCCTAAGGAGGATATCAGGGGGGAGTATTGGAGGTAGGAAGAGAGAAGGGAATTATTTCGGACAGAGGAAAGGAGACTAAGGATGAACGATGGATATCAGAGCCCGCTTTCGGAGCGGTATGCCAGTAAAGAAATGCAGTATATTTTTTCTCCGGATAAGAAATTCCGCACCTGGAGGAAGCTGTGGATCGCTTTGGCAGAGACGGAAAAAGAATTGGGGCTTCCGATTACACAGGAACAGATTGATGAACTTATAGAGTTTCAGGATGATATTAATTATGAGGTGGCAAAGGAGAGGGAACGTCTGGTGCGCCATGATGTGATGTCCCACGTGTATGCTTACGGGCAGCAGTGTCCCGGGGCAAAGGGCATTATTCATTTGGGGGCAACCTCCTGCTATGTAGGAGACAATACGGATATTATTATCATGACAGAGGCACTGGGGCTGGTGAGAAAGAAACTGATCAATGTTTTGGCCCGGCTGGCGGATTTTGCAGAGAAATATAAGAATCAGCCCACATTGGCATTTACCCATTTTCAGCCGGCTCAGCCTACGACAGTGGGAAAGAGGGCGACTCTTTGGATGCAGGAGTTGTGTCTGGATCTGGAGGATCTGGATCATGTGCTGTCGGGAATGAAGCTTCTGGGGTCTAAAGGAACTACGGGGACTCAGGCCAGCTTCCTGGAACTGTTTGACGGGGATCATGAGAAGTGCCGGAAGGCGGATCAGATGATTGCAGAGAAGATGGGATTTAAGGAGTGTTATCCGGTGTCAGGCCAGACTTATTCCCGGAAAGTGGATACCAGAGTGGTGAATGTGCTGGCAGGGATTGCACAGAGCGCTCATAAGTTCTCCAATGATATCCGGCTTTTGCAGCATTTGAAAGAAGTGGAGGAGCCTTTTGAGAAGAATCAGATCGGTTCTTCTGCCATGGCATATAAGAGAAACCCTATGAGAAGCGAGAGAATTGCATCTTTGGCAAACTATGTGATGGCGGATGTGATGAATCCTATGCTGGTGGCTTCTACCCAGTGGTTTGAGCGGACACTGGATGATTCGGCCAATAAGCGGTTAAGCATTCCAGAAGGATTTTTGGCAGTGGACGGAATTCTGGATCTGTATCTGAATGTGGTGGACGGGCTGGTGGTGTATCCCAAAGTGATTGAGAAACACTTTATGGCTGAGCTGCCTTTTATGGCTACGGAAAATATTATGATGGATGCAGTGAAAGCAGGAGGAGACCGGCAGGAACTCCATGAAAGAATACGCCAGCTGTCGATGGAAGCAGGAAAGAATGTGAAGGAGAAAGGGCTTGACAATAATCTGCTGGAACTGATTGCAGGGGATTCGGCCTTTGGACTGAGCATGGAAGATCTGCAGACGGCGATGGATCCAAAGAGATACATAGGAAGAGCGCCGGAACAGGTGGATGAGTTTTTGAAAGAGATTGTTCGTCCGATTCTGGAAAAGAATAAGGAAGTTCTGGGAGCGAAGGCGGAGATTTTGGTATAATCTGTTAATGAAAGCTCTGTCTTGTGACAGAGCTTTGTGTCGTTTATGCCATGGTAAACTGAATCACACAGAATGTTGCATATACAATCAAAAGCAGAATTCCCTGAAAGCGGGAGAGCTTACCGCGGATAAGGGCCGGAACGGTCATGAAGAGCATGACAAACAGCATAACCGGAATGTCTAAAACAAGTGAAGCATTTTTTCCGGCGATGGAGGCGCTCTGAGGAATATGGAAGGGAGCCAGGGTTGCGGATACTCCGCTGACCAATACCAGGTTAAACAGGTTAGCGCCTATGACATTTCCAAGGGAAAGGGCTCCGTGTCCTTTGACCAGAGAGGTGATGGCGGTAACCAGTTCCGGAAGGGAAGTTCCCAAGGCTACGAAGGTCAATGCGATAACAGATTCCGGAACGCCAAGCGCCTGAGCGATGAGGGTTCCGTTATCCACTAGCAGATCCGCGCCGATAGCGATGAGCACAGCGCCAGCGACAAGAAGCAGCAGATCTTTGGTAATAGGCGTCTTATTTTGAACGGTTACCTCCTGAAGTTCTTCTGTCGGAGGTACATGTTTCATTTGGAGAACCGTGTATACCATATAGAACAGGAAGACAGCTAGAAGGAGAAGACCCGCAGACCGGCTGAAATATCCGGATGTATAGGCAATACCCACATAAAAAGCCCCAGAGATAAAGAAGAAAATCACAGGAGTTTTTAACGTGCGGCGTTCAATAGGCCCGGGCTTTACGGCAATGGTAATAGCAGCAATGAAGGAAGTGTTGCAGATAATAGAGCCGATGGCATTGCCGTAGGCGATTTCGCCGTGGCCGCTTAAGGCGGAGGTGGCAGATACCATAACTTCCGGAAGAGTAGTACCGATGGATACCACCGTAGCGCCGATTAAAATCTCCGGCAGGCGGAACCGATGGGCAATGCCGGTAGCGCCGTCTACAAACCAGTCGCCTCCTTTGATAAGAAACAGAAGGCCTACAACAAACAGCAAAAATGGGAAGAACATCATTTTCATATCTCCTCTCGTGTTTTTAACTACCAGTGCCTAATTCACTGGAAATTCCTAGTGTACTGACACGTTCATTTTCAGCCAAATGACGCAGAATGAATTTTCAGTCTGCAAGGCGGCGGAGGGAGGCGATGCGGTGGCATCGTTGACCGACAACAACGCGGCAGATGGAAATTCAGACAAGTCATTTGGCGAAATATGAACGTGTCAGTACACTTGCAGGAGTCCGGACAACAGTCTCCTTATAAGTATGGCCCAGATACAGCTGTCAGATGATAGCGGAAATCTAAAAATATGAACCTGGCATCCGGCAACAGAGATCGTTTCGATGCAGGACAGGCCATAAAAAAAGACCGCATGTATAACCTGACAGTTATACATGAGTCTCGTAATTTAAAGCAAGCCAGACTATATCAGCCGAGATTGTTGACTTACTGCGCACAGACAATCGTGTGTACGTTTACTACTCCCTCACGGAGACATACTTAATGAAAGCTTTCATTTGTTCCATTATCATAGCGTAAATGGAAACGGTTGTCAATAAAAAATTTTAATACATAAGCGTAAGTTATAATATACATAACAAATTTTGACTTTACTTATGAAGAATTTTTGTGTATTCTAGTAATGTTGTTTAAAAATCGTGTTCCAAAGGAGGATTCGGACAAATGGTAAGAGCAATTGTAGGCGCTAACTGGGGGGACGAAGGAAAGGGGAAAATCACGGATATGCTGGCAAAGGAATCGGATATTATCATCCGTTTTCAGGGCGGCAGTAACGCAGGCCACACCATTGTCAATGACTATGGGAAGTTTGCGCTTCATCTTCTGCCGTCAGGCGTATTTTACGGCCATACTACCAGTATTATCGGCAATGGGGTTGCACTGAACATTCCCTATCTGGTTCATGAGATAAAAGCATTGACAGACAGAGGGGTGCCCAAACCAAAGATTCTGGTTTCTGACAGAGCACAGATTCTGATGCCGTATCATGTATTGTTTGATACCTATGAGGAGGAGCGTTTGGGAGGCAAGTCCTTTGGCTCCACAAAATCCGGAATCGCTCCCTTTTATTCCGATAAATATGCAAAGATTGGTTTTCAGGTAAGTGAGCTTTTTGACAATGACGCCTTGCAGGAGAAGGCAGGCAGAGTCTGTGAGTTGAAAAATGTGATGCTTGAACATCTGTATCACAAGCCGTTAATCAATCCAGACGAACTGTACGCTACGCTTTTAGAATACAGAGATATGGTGGAGCCCTATGTCTGTGATGTGTCCGCATATCTCCATGAGGCGATCAAGGAGGGGAAGAACATTCTTCTGGAGGGTCAGTTAGGCTCCTTAAAAGACCCTGACCACGGCATTTATCCTATGGTCACTTCCTCATCCACCCTGGCAGCTTACGGTGCCGTAGGGGCAGGAATCCCACCGTATGAGATTCAAAATATCACAACCGTAGTAAAAGCTTACTCCAGTTCCGTAGGAGCCGGCGCTTTCGTCAGCGAATTGTTTGGAGAAGAAGGAGATGAGCTGAGACGGCGGGGAGGAGACGGCGGAGAATTCGGAGCAACCACCGGACGGCCAAGACGCGTAGGATGGTTTGATGCTGTAGCCAGCCGTTATGGCTGCCGTATTCAGGGGACTACGGAGGTAGCGTTGACTGTCCTGGATGTGCTGGGATACTTAGATGAAATTCCGGTATGTATCGGATACGAAATCGACGGAGCCGTCACTAAAGATTTTCCGAACACTGTAAAGCTGGAGAAGGCCAAACCCGTCCTGACCAAGCTTCCGGGATGGAAATGCAATATCCGCGGAATCAAAAACTATGAAGAGCTTCCGAAAGAATGCCGGGACTATATAGAATTTATCGAAAAAGAGATCGGATGCCCAATCACCATGGTATCCAACGGGCCGGGAAGAGAAGATATTATATACCGGAAAGCAGGGGAAAATTAGATTGGAAAAGCCAGTGCGGCCGCAGAAGCTGCACTGGCTTTTTGGCTGAAAACCACAGATTTCCACTACTTGTCTCTTTGTTTTACAATCTTCACAATCATCATATAACCATAGATCACTGCTGGAACCACAATGGTACAGAACAAGGCCGCCATCAGACAGCTTCTGGCCAAAGGGCTGTCTAAAAAGGCCAGAACAATGGCAGCGGCATACAAAACCCCGATCAGTCCCAAAGCCACTATGGCCCCAATCCGTTTTTTCGTCATAAACAGCCCTCCTCTCTCAAAATTCCTTCGCTGTTCCAGGAACCATACGTTATCCGTCATTTTCCTCCGCCAGAGTCTCCCACAACTCATACAGCACGGACAGCCTTTGGGCAATGCCTTCTTTTTCCTTATGGAAATCCATCAACTTTCCCACATCAGAGGCAACCTCCGGCTGCATCAGCTGCTCATCAATCTCTTGGTCCCTCTGTTCCAGAGAAGCGATTTCATCTTCTGTTTTTTTCAGTTCATTTTGACGTTTGCGTATGCGGGCCTGTTCTTCCTTTTGATTTTTCCAGTCCTGTTTTCCGTCTGATACGGCGGGTTGGAGGGAAGAGTCTAAGGTATGGGAGTCGGCAGCGTACAGGCGGTTCATCAAATCCCGCTTTTCTATATAATAGTCATAGTTCCCAATATAATTTATAAAAGTTTCTCCGGTCAGTTCCAGAATCCGGGTGGCTGTCTTATTGATAAAATACCGGTCATGGGACACATACAGTACAGTTCCGGTATAATTGTTTAAAGCATTCTCCAAAATCTCTTTAGAGGTAAGATCCAGATGGTTGGTAGGCTCGTCCAGAATGAGAAAATTGGCGTTTCCCAGCATCAGCTTTGCCAGGGACACACGGCCTCGTTCCCCGCCGCTTAAATCCTGGATCCGCTTGAAGACGTCATCTCCTGTAAACAGAAAAGCCGCCAGAACGTTTCGGACCTTTGTATTGTTCAGTCCCGGATAGGCATCCTGCAATTCGT
The DNA here is from genome assembly GCA_910588325.1 of uncultured Hungatella sp. Classification (GTDB taxonomy): domain Bacteria; phylum Bacillota; class Clostridia; order Lachnospirales; family Lachnospiraceae; genus UBA3402. Next base: position 12,721 of record CAJUPP010000046.1, on the reverse strand, counting down.
CAAACAGTGTTTTTTCCATGTGAAGTACCTGGTGTTCCTGGTCATAATATCCGATGCGGACCTTGGCACCTAAAGTAATCTCTCCAAAATCAGCTGGAAGCATCTCATTAATAATCTTTAAAAGCGTGGTTTTCCCCGTGCCATTGTTGCCGATGACAGCAACCCGTTCCCCTCTTTGAATGTCTATATCCACATGGGAAAACAAATGGTTGTCGCCAAAGGATTTGCTTAAATCCCGAACGGTGAGCACATCATTTCCGCTGATCGTATCAGGTTCCAGACGTATCTTCATCTCATCATCAATCTCCACAGGCTTTTCCAGCACATCGATTTTAGCCAGCATTTTTTCCCGGCTTTCTGCCCGCTTGATGGATTTTTCCCGGTTGAAGGATTTTAACTTGGCGATAACCTCTTCCTGATGACGGATTTCCTGCTGCTGGTTTAAATATGCCTTCATCTGGGCATCACGCAGCATGGCCCGTTTCTCGCTGTAGGCTGTATAATTTCCCTGGAATACGGAACCTTTCCCACAGTCCAGTTCAATAATCTTGGTTACCACCCGGTCCAGAAAATAGCGGTCATGGGCAACTATAACAACGGCTCCCTTATAATTTAAAAGATAAGTTTCCAGCCAGGTGATGGATTCCATATCCAGATGGTTGGTAGGCTCGTCCAGCAGAATGATATCTGGTTTGGACAGAAGAAGCTTTCCTAAAAACACCCGGGTCTTCTGGCCGCCGGACAGGGTAAAGATTTCTTTGGAAAATTCCTCCTCTGAAAAGCCAAGACCTTTCAGGACTCCCGTAATCTCGCTTTTATAGCTGTATCCGTCTGCCAGCTCGAATTCGTGGTTTAAGCGGTTATAGGTTTGAAACATCTGCTCCAGTCGGTCACCGTCTGTGTGCTTCATCTGGGTTTCCAGGTTTCGTATCTGTTCCTCCAACTGAATAACGGGACGTTTTACTTCCAGAAGCTCTTCATAAATGGTTCTGCGGCTGGTAAGATCCTGGTGCTGAGCCAGGTATCCCAAAGTCTTTCCCTTGGCAAGAACAGCGTCCCCCTGGTCGGCAGGCAGTTCCCCTGTAATAATTTTTAACAGGGTAGATTTCCCGGCACCGTTGATGCCGACAATGGCGGCTTTTTCATAGTCCTCTATATGAAACGAAATATCATTTAAAATCACATCAGTCCCAAAGGCTTTGCTGATGTGGCTGCAAGATAAGATCATATTGTCCTCCTGTGACAGTGTAAATAAAGTATAATATATATTAATATATATTTGGAAAAGTTGCAATCCGGTAATGTGTTTGATTTGACATAGAATTCTCAAGCAGGTATAATAGAAACAGTTTATTGAGAAAAGGGGTAGCACTTGTGGAGCAAAAGGAGATATCGAAGGCAGTGATAACCAGACTGCCCAGATATTATCGTTATCTGGGAGAATTGCTTGAGGATGGCGTGGAGAGGATTTCCTCCGGTGAACTGAGCACCAGGATGAAAGTGACTGCTTCTCAGATCCGCCAGGACTTAAACAAATTCGGAGGGTTTGGACAGCAGGGCTATGGATATAATGTCCGGTATCTGTATGCGGAGATAGGTAAAATATTGGGGATTGACCGGCAGCATAATCTGATCATTATCGGAGCCGGGAATTTGGGACAGGCTATTGCCAATTATGCAAATTTTGAGCGGCGTGGATTTATGATAAAGGGAATGTTTGATGTCAATCCCAGGCTTATCGGATTGGTGGTGCGGGGGATTGAGATCCGCGGCGTGGAGGAACTGGAAAAGTTTATTGTGGACAATGATGTTCAGATTGCGGCGCTGACCATTCCGAAAACCAAGGCGCCGGAGATTGCAGACCGTCTGGTAAAAGCGGGGATTAAAGCGATCTGGAATTTTGCACATATTGATCTGGCGGTGCCTGATGACGTGGTTGTGGAGAATGTACATCTGTCTGAAAGTCTGATGCGGCTGTCCTACCGGGTATGCAGCATGCAGGATGAGAAGGAGAAAAAGAATTTATTATGATTGTGGGGATTGGAACCGATTTGGTTGAGATTGCCCGTGTGAAAAAAGCCTGTGAAAAGCAGGCTTTTCTGTCACGGATTTATACAGAAGAGGAGCGCAGGCAGGCAGAGGGAGCCGGAAGGTTTCGAATTTCCAGACTTGCAGGTGATTTTGCAGTGAAGGAGGCGGTAGCCAAGGCCCTGGGAACCGGGTTTCGAACGTTTATGCCTGTTGATATCGAGGTGCTGCGGGATACCGTGGGGAAGCCTTATGTGGTTTTATACAGGGAGGCGGGGAAGCTGTCCCGGGAGATGGGGATTGAGCGGATTCATGTTTCCATTACCAATGAAAAGGAGTATGCCCTGGCCTATGTGGTGGCGGAGGGGCAGACGGATTGCAAGGAGCAAAAGAAGCCGTGTGAGGCGGATTTACGGACCAAAGACAGCTGAGAAAGAAGGGATGTTATGCATTATCTTGTGACAGGCGGACAGATGAAGGCCGTGGATCGGTATACCATAGAGGAAATAGGGATTCCGTCTCTGGTTTTGATGGAGAGAGCAGCGGCGGCCGTGGCGGAAACCGTGGAGTGGGAGGCAGAGAGACTGTATGGGAAGGGAAGGCCATGGAAGAAAGCCGAAAAGTGCAGCATCTGGGCGGTCTGCGGAACAGGAAACAACGGGGCGGACGGTATTGCGGCTGCCAGAATCCTGTATAATAAAGGGTATCAGGTGACAGTGATTGTGGCCGGCGACTCGGTGAAAGGGACGGAAGAGTTCAGGATTCAGAAGCAGATAGCAGAAAAGCTGGATATGCAGCTGGTGGAGTGGAAAGATTTCCTGCCAGGCCGCTGTGACGTCCTGATCGATGGCGTGTTTGGAGTAGGTCTGGGACGAGATGTGGAGGGGATGTATAAAGAGGTTGTGGAGATGATAAATGGAGCCGGCGCCAGAAGCGTGGTGGCGGTGGATATGCCCTCCGGAATTCACAGCGGAAGCGGACAGGTTCTAGGCTGTGCCGTGAAAGCGGATGTGACTGTTACCTTTGGCTGCGCCAAAAGGGGAAATGTCCTGTATCCTGGCCGTGAATACTGCGGACGTTTGGCTGTTCGGGATATCGGCTTTCCTCCCCAGAGCCTGAAGGCGGCAGGGGATATGGCCTTTACCTATGATGAGGAGGATTTAGGCAGGATTCCCCAAAGGCCGGCTTACGGCAATAAGGGGACCTTTGGAAAGGTGCTGGTGGCGGCAGGTTCGCCGGGGATGGGGGGAGCCGCTTATCTGTGCGCCAAGTCCGCCTATGCCATGGGAGCAGGGCTTGTTAAGATTTTGACCGTGGAGGAGAACCGGCAGATGCTGCAGCAGCTCTTGCCGGAGGCTATTCTTCATGTGTGGGATGGTTTTGATGAGGAAACGCTCTGTGAGGATGTGGAAAAAGAGTGTGCCTGGGCCGATGTGATTGTGCTGGGACCGGGAATCGGTCAGAGCGATGCCTCCTATATGCTGGTTCGGGAATTTTTGATGAATGCATACGTTCCCATTGTTTTGGACGCTGACGGGCTCAATGTGATTGCAGCCCACAGTGAGCTTACACAGTATTTTACCGAGAATATTATTATTACCCCTCATCTGGGCGAGATGTCCAGACTGACAGGGAAAACCATAAAGGAGATACAAAAAAATCTGGCGGAGACGGCGGCAGACTACAGCGGCACCTATGGAATTTCCTGTGTGCTGAAGGATGCAGCCACGGTGGTAACGGGACGTGAAAATCAGTGTTATATTAATTCCAGCGGCAACAGTGCTATGGCAAAAGCCGGTTCCGGGGATGTGCTGGCAGGTACCATCGCAGGACTTCTGGCATTGGGAGAGGAGCCTTTTGAGGCAGCAGCCTTAGGGGTCTATCTTCATGGAGCGGCAGGAGACCGGATTCGGGAAAGGAAAGGGCCTCACGGGCTCTTTGCCGGGGAACTGGCAGAAGAAATTGGATATTTAAGCCGAAGGAATGAATGAGGATAGAGATGGACAGATATGGTAATATGGATGGAGACCAAGTCAGAGAAAACAACAGAACCGTAGAAAGCAGCAGAGCCAGTAAGATTCCCTACACAAGGGTCTATGCTACAGTAGATTTAGATGCGGTTGTTTACAATATGGAGAGGATGAAAGCGAATCTGGCAAAGGGAACCGGACTTATGGCCGTGGTGAAAACAGACGGATACGGACACGGTGCGGCTCCGGTGGCCTGGGCGGTTGATTCTTATGTGGAAATGTACGGGGTGGCCTCGGCAGAGGAAGCTCTGAATCTGAAAAAGCATGGTATTACAAAACCGATTCTGATTTTGGGGCCGGTTCATGACAGTCACTATGAAAAGCTGATAGAGGAAGAGGTGCGCATTCCTGTTTTTACATGGGAGCAGGCAGAGAGACTGTCAAGGCAAGCGGTATCCTTGGGAAAAGATGCATATATTCACCTGGTGGCGGACACGGGAATGAGCCGGATCGGCATGAGGCCGGATGAGAAGTCAGCCGGCCTGGCGGCAAGAATCAGCCGCCTTCCCGGTATCTGCGCGGAGGGATTGTTTACCCATTTTGCCAGGGCGGATGAGGAAGATAAGACATCTACATACCGGCAGATGGAAAGATATAAAAATTTTGTAGAGATGCTGGAGGAAAGAGGGCTTTTGATCCCTGTGAAGCATATTTCCAACAGCGCGGGAATTATCGATTTGCCGGAGCTGTCTGCCGGTTTTATGGTTCGGGCAGGGATTTCCATGTATGGTCTGTATCCCTCCGGACAGGTAAAAAAGGAAAATGTATCCTTAAAGCCGGCTATGGAACTAAAAAGCTTCATTACCTATATCAAGGGAATTGAACCGGGAGATGAAGTCAGTTACGGGGGAACGTTTGCGGCAAAAGAATCCATGAGGGTAGCCACGGTATCCATAGGCTACGGCGACGGATACCCCAGGAATCAGTCAGGAAAGGGGAGGGTACTGATTCACGGAAAAAGTGCGCCTATTCTGGGACGGGTGTGTATGGACCAGATGATTGTGGATGTGAGCCATATCCCGGAGGCGGAAGTATGGGATACGGTGACTTTGATAGGAACTGACGGTGAACAGCATATTTCCGTGGAGGAACTGGCTGGGACAGGAGGCGGTTTCCACTATGAGATCGTCTGTGATATCGGGAAACGGGTGCCCAGGGTTTATAGAAAAGACGGAACGACTGCTGGGACAAAAGATTATTTTCAGGATGTGTATGAAGATTTTGTGAGATAGGGGCAAAAAGGGTTTTTGTCACCCAGGCAACAGACGTCCTGTCATATTCATAAAATATAGCAGACCATTTTGTATTAGTGAATACATTGACAAGAACTGGTTAATACTAATTTTATGAATATGACAGACGGAGAGTGAAACAGTGATTATCAGACGAGGTGACATCTATTATGCAGACTTAAGGCCGGTGGTAGGCTCCGAGCAGGGAGGCGTCCGTCCGGTGTTGATCATACAGAACGACGTAGGCAATAAACACAGCCCCACGGTAATTTGTGCGGCAATCACTTCAAAGATGAACAAGGCAAAGCTTCCTACCCATGTGGAATTGGATACGCGCAGGTGCGACATGATTAAGGATTCTGTGATTTTGCTGGAACAGCTTCGCACCATTGACAAACAAAGGCTGAAAGAAAAAGTCTGCCACATCGACGAGGAACTTTTACAGAAAGTGGACTATGCCTTAAAGGTTAGTTTAGAGCTGCCTACATAGTCTGCCATTGACGAAAGTCAGAGAATTTGCTATATTTTAAGAACAAAAGATTAGTTGAAGGAGTGAAAAAAGAATTTTATGGACGATGGTTATTGGCCTTACAGTATGATGCTTTTTTTTCTGTTTATTGTACTGGAGGCCGTATTCTATGGCTTTGGCTCTGCGGTTCAGAATCTGAACACAGGGAATCTGGAACGGGAGGCGGATGAGGGGAATAAAAGGGCCGCAAGGCTTTTAAAAATCGCAGGCCGTCCCACCAGATTTATCAATTCCATTCGAATTGTGTCCAATGCCACAGGGATGTTTATCGGCGCATATATTCTTGAAAAATGGAGTGTACAGTTAAAGACAGCGATTCCATTTTTGGAAAGAAAGACAGGAGACCTGGTTCATATAGCTGTGCTTTTGGCAGCGGCTATCCTGGCGCTGGTGTTTTTGATTAGTTTTGGTGTGGTGATTCCCAAACGGTGCGCCGCAAAGGAACCGGAAAAATGGGGATATGCACTGCTTCCCTTTGTGTCGGCGGCGGTTATACCGCTGATACCCTTTATCTGGGCAGTGGTCGGCCTGTCTACAGTAGTGTTAAAACTTCTGGGGGTCGATATCAGCGCCGGTGAGGAGAATGTGACAGAAGAAGAGATTATGTCCATGGTAAATGAGGGGCATGAGCAGGGCGTGTTAGAGGCCCGTGAGGCCCAGATGATTACCAATATCTTCAAACTGGATGATAAAAAGGCCGGGGACATTATGACCCACCGAACGAATCTGGTGATGATTGACGGGGCTATGCCTTTGGAGGAGGTCATTTCCTTTATTTTGTCGGAAGGGAAGAATTCCCGCTATCCGGTGTATGGGGAGGATATGGATGACATCATCGGAATCCTACATATGAAAGATGCCATGATTTATGCAGAGAAGGAAGGACGGAGCAGGATGCCCGTCAGCCAGATCCCGGGACTTTTGAGGGAGGCCCGCTTTATTCCGGAGAGCAGAAATATTGACCCATTGTTTAGGGAGATGCAGTCTCAGAAGACCCACATGGCAGTGGTGGTGGACGAATACGGGCAGATTGCCGGTATTGTAACTATGGAGGATATTCTGGAGGAGATTGTGGGGAATATTCTGGATGAGTATGATGCGGAGGAGGAATATATTGTTCCTTCGGAAGACGGTTTTATTTTGGACGGATTGACGCCTCTGGAGGAGATTGGGAATGCTCTGGATGTTGAATTTACAAAAGAGGATGACGATAATTTTGATACCCTCAACGGTTTTCTTATCTCAAAGATGAACCGGATTCCTCAGGATGATGAGGATTTTGAGATGGAATTTGAGGGATATCGGTTTAAGGTTTTGAGTGTGGAGAATAAGACTATCCGTACCGTGAAGGCGGTGCGGCTGGAAGAATCGGTAGAAAATTCCGGTGAGGAAGATGACAGAAAAGAAGAATAGGAGGATGAAAAGATGCAGCATGCCGCAATGAATCCGTATTTACCGCTATATGAGTATATTCCGGACGGTGAGCCCCGTATCTTTGGGGACAGGCTGTATGTCTATGGATCCCACGACTATGCGGGTGGGGACAGGGGGTTTTGTCCCGGAGACTATATGGTGTGGAGTGCACCCTTAGATGACCTGGGAGACTGGCGCTGTGACGGAACCGGTTTTCTGAGAAGCAAGTGTCCGGACAATTTAAAGCCAAACGAAGCCATGGCTGCGCCGGATGTAGTCCGGGGGGTAGACGGGCGCTATTATCTGTACTACAATGCAACCACGAATAACTGTCATATCGCAGTCAGCGATACTCCTGCTGGTCCTTTCGAGCCTTATGGCGATGTATGCAAGGACGACGGCACGCCCTATGCGGTCAATAAAATGTTTGATCCAGGCGTTCTGGTTGATGATGACGGGAGAGTCTATCTTTACATAGGCTTCTGCATGCCGGGACCTGTGCCGGAGTGGCTGAGAGACTCAGGAAGTGTGTTTCCGCAGTACAGCCTTGGCTTTGAACTGGCCCAGGATATGAAGACCATCGTGAGAGGTCCTGTAAATATCATTCCGGGTGGAAATGTGACAGACGGGACAGGGTTTGAAGGCCATGGTTTTTATGAGGCGTCCAGTCCGAGGAAAATAGATGGTTCTTATGTGATGGTTTACTCCAGCGAGCTTAGTCATGAGATGGCATATGCCCTTTCGGACAAGCCTTTGGGCCCGTATACCTATCAGGGGACATTGGTTTCCTGTGCTGATTTGGGACTAAATGGAAATACGGTGCCGGTTATGCCTTATGGAAATGTCCATGGCGGTTTGGTGCAGTTGGATGGAGAATGGTATATTTTCTATCACCGCCATACCTCCGGACAGGAAGCCAGCCGTCAGGGCTGTGCGGAAAAGCTGCCGCGCCGCGCAGACGGCTGGTTTGGACAGGCACAGATTACAAGCTGCGGCCTGAATCAGGGGCCGCTGCCGGCAGAGGGAAGCTATAATGCCTGTTATTGCTGTCATCTGACTTCGCCGTCTATTGCTTCCAGACGTCTGACGGTGCGGGAGTGCCGCAGGGAGACGGAGCCTCATATCTATGAAGAGGCTGTGGGAACGGATGAGAAGGATTTTCTGCATTACATTGCAAATGTAGATACGGGTACGGTAGTTGGATATAAATATTTTTGGTTTGATAATGGGAGAAGTGTTTCCCTGCGGCTTCGCGGCATGGGGAAGGTAATGGTTTCTGTCTGCCTGGACGGGCCGGACTCTGAGAGCATTGATGTCGGGGAGATAAAGCTTTTGGGAACATGGGGAGAGGTTTCTTTGGATTTAGGAGATGTATCCGGCAAGCATGCTCTTTACTTTAAGTTTTGCACAGATGAGCGGATTCAGTTTGAGAGTTTTTCCTTTCATTAGGAAAGAGGCTTCGGAGTACATTTTTTAGGGAGAGTGTTAGAAAGAAGTTAAAAATAAAACAAGGAGGGTTACACAATGGGAGAGATGATTTCATCATTTGACGGAACAAAACTGTACTTAAACAAGGAGACTGTGGAGAATGCGAAGGCAGCTCTGGTGGTTGTACATGGATTGTGCGAGCATCAGGGAAGGTATGATTATCTGGCGGATATCTTCCACAAGGCAGGAATCTCCACCTACCGTTTCGACCATCGGGGACACGGACGCTCTGAGGGTGAGAGGACTCATTATGAGGATTTTAATGAGCTTCTGGATGATACCAATGTGGTGGTAGACATTGCCATGTCAGAGAATCCGGATATTCCCGTATTTTTGATGGGGCACAGCATGGGCGGCTTTACCGTGTCATTGTATGGTGTAAAATACCCGGACAAGGGGTTAAGGGGAATTGTTACCAGCGGTGCGCTGACCCATGACAAGGGCGGCTTGATTGCGTCTATGCCTCAGGGCCTTGATCCTCATACCAAGCTTCCTAATGAACTGGGAAGCGGTGTATGTTCTGTGGCAGAGGTAGTGGACTGGTATGGAAAGGACCCGTATAATACCCAGACCTTTACTACCGGTTTAAGCTATGCCCTGGCAAAAGGAATTCAGTGGTTTAGCGAGAAGGAAAAGGAGTTTCAGTACCCTGTTCTGATGCTTCATGGAGAGAAGGACGGACTGGTAAGCGTAAAAGATACCTATGAGTTCTTTGCCAACGTGGCTTCTAAAGATAAACAGATGAAGATTTACGGCGGCCTGTTCCATGAGATTTTCAATGAGTACTGCAAGGATGAAGTAATCGGAGATGCCCTCTCCTGGATTGAAAAGAGAATTTAAACTATGTTTTTTATTATAGGAATCAATTCGGGGCAGAAGGAGCTGCCTTTTCATCAGCTGGTAGTCTGCGGTGTCTGCGAAGGCTACGGCAGGTATCAGGTTTTTATGACGTATACCAGTCTCAGCCTGTTTTTTATTCCGATTCTGAAATGGGGGCGGCGGTATTATGTGACCATGTCCTGCTGCGGGAGTATGTATGAACTGGCGCCGGAGGTGGGAAAACGCATTGCAAAAGGGGAACAGGCGGAGATTTATCCGGCGGATCTGACTCTGGTGAAAAGAGGGAGAAGGCAGGCGTGGGCTCCGGATAGTGGTTATGGGGATAGCCAGGAAGATTGTGGTCCTGCAAAAGCAGCAGGCGGGAAACATGTATGTGAAAACTGCGGGTATGAGACGTCAGAGGATTTTTCCTATTGCCCGAAGTGCGGGGAAAAATTGAAATAGGCAATGTATTTTTTGAAACGTATGCACAGGAAGTGCTCTGGGAAAAGTCCTGTCTTTGGTTGGAAAGCAGGTGGAAAGATGGATGGAAGATTACAGATACGCAGATGGATACAAAAGGCAGCAGCCATGATGCTGGCAGTGGGGCTCATTCTGACAGCTCCCTGCCAGGTAGAAACAGTATGGGCCCAGGACGCGGTTTCGTCTCACGGAGTCCTTCGGGTGCAGGGGGCTGACCTGGTGGATTCCAAAGGAGAAAAATTTCAGCTGTATGGTATGTCCACCCATGGAATCGCCTGGTTTCCACAGTATGTAAATAAGGAGACCTTTCGGACTCTCAGAGATGACTGGGGAAGTAACTGTGTGCGTATTGCCATGTATACGGACGAATACAACGGATACTGCAGCGGCGGAAAGAAAGAGGAACTGAAAAAACTGGTGGAGAACGGAGTTTCCTATGCCACGGAGCTGGGGATGTATGTGATTGTTGACTGGCATGTGCTGAACGACAAAAATCCCAATGTTTACAAGGCGGAGGCGGAACAGTTTTTTGACGAGATGGCCGAAAAATGGAAGGATCAGAACAATGTGATTTATGAGATCTGCAATGAGCCTAACTCGGGAGTTACATGGGAGGAAATAAAATCCTATGGAGACCAGATTATTCCGGTTATCCGAAAGCATGACAGCGATGCAGTGATTATTGTAGGGACGCCGACCTGGAGCCAGGATGTGGACCAGGCTCTGAAAAACCCGCTGAAGTATGAAAATGTGATGTATGCCCTGCATTTCTATGCGGGGACACATACGGACTGGCTCAGGAACCGGGCAGAGGAGTGTGTGAAACAGGGGCTGCCGGTGTTTATCAGCGAGTTTGGCATGTGCGACGCTTCCGGGAACGGAGCCAATGATTTTGAACAGGCCGGAAAATGGATGGAACTGATCGAGAGATATAATTTGAGTTATTGCTGTTGGAATCTGGCTAATAAGAATGAGACCAGCAGTGTGTTAAAATCGGAGTGTGTAAAGATTTCCGGGTGGGATGAGGCGGATTTAAGCCAGTCCGGACAGTGGATACGGCAGCAGTTTAGGACGGAAAGCCAGAGGTAGAGGAAGGATATTTGATGCAATCGCGCCGGATTTTCTTTGAAAGAGTCTGATTATAAGTGGACATTTCAAAGGGAATCCGGCGCTTTTTTATTGAGAAGTTTTTTTGGAAGAAGGACTGCCGAAATTCTGTATCCAGTCAATCAACCAGGAAGAGATGGTGACAGTGATTAAAGAGTAAGCAATCCGTTTCCATGAGATATAGGTAAGTGACAGAAGAAGAACCGTCAAATCCGTGGCAAGGTAGGCAACGGAAATCCGGCAGCGGGTAATATGGGAGATGGTAAGGGCCAGAGCGTCATCTCCGCTGCTTGAACCTCCCTGGCGAACCACCAGGCCAACCCCTGTTCCGATAAAAAGCGCTCCTAAAACCGCTGCGGCAATGGGGTAAGGGGATAGATCCGGAAGAACAGGCGGAAATCGTTCCCATATGCGGAAGAAACCGGAAAAGCTGAGAGTAGACAGGATGGCCAGCTTTAAAAATTCCCCTCCAAGGTAGTGAAACGCCAGCCCATAACAGCAGAAATCCAAAACAGGCGTGGCAATCGAGGGAGAGATGCCGAACCAATGATTGATTAAAAGGATGGTTCCGAGAATACCTCCCTCTGTAATTCCGGTTCTCTGATGAATGTTGTAAAGGCCAAAGGATGCGATGGCAGTTCCAATCAGGATGGAAAGCAGTTTTTTAAATGTGATGTCCCGGAAGAAGCGGCGGGTTATTCGGGAAAAAGCGGATGTGGGCGGTGTATTTGATGCATCCATGAAAGGGTAAAACCTCGTCTTTCTATTTGATAATGATGTAGTTCTGGTCTGGCCTAGTACTGCCTTGCGGAAATTCCGGTGAATTCAGCACCCGCTCTTTGCGCCAGTGCCGCGTTGGTCTACGCTCCGCTTCGGTCCGTGCTAAACGTGTGCCACTGGCACACAGCACCGTCAGTCAACGATGCCACCGCATCGCCTCCTTCCTCCGCCTTGCCCTGACACAAATATCAGGTACTGATATTCACCGTTATCTCCGCAAGGCAGTACTAGATATGTAGGTTAACTGATATTTGGGGGAAAGTCAAGGGAAACTGGTGGGTTTGGGCAGGGAAACTGGTGGGGTTGGGCAGATGTAGGCAGATGGAAACGGGGATTTTGGGTGAATGGCAGGAGAAATTCTGAATTTGGGGGGATTGTGAGGTTTATATTTACATAAAGTAGTCGGAGAATTTGATTAAATATAACATTTTCTAGGTTGACTTATAGTGCTATAACAGAGTATGATAAAAGAAAAAGCTATAAAAACATATAATTTTTGCGGAATATGAAAAGGAGGCTCCAAACAGCATGAAACGTTTTGCTATGGAACGATTGGAGACATGGAAAAGGGATCCGGAGCGTTTACCGATGATTATCAGAGGAGCCAGGCAGGTGGGGAAGACCTGGCTGATGAGAGAGTTTGGTTCTCTATATTTTGAAAAATACGCCTATATTAATTTTGACCATAATCCCAGAATGCAGCAGCTGTTTTCAGGCGATTTCAATATAGATCGGATTTTACAGGGACTTATAATTGACTTGAAAGTAAAAAGTTTTACATCACTAAGAAGCCAGGGAATCCCAATAGATTC
>CAJUPP010000045.1 GCA_910588325.1 uncultured Hungatella sp. | reverse complement strand
ATCTTACTCCTATGTATTAGTCAGAAAAGCTCTGCTGAAAATAGGATGTAAGACCCGGTGGAGAAAAACGGCAGTAATGAGAGGCTCTGGAACAATTTGAAAAAAATAGAAAAAATTTCAAAAAGGTAGTTGACAATGAAAAGAATCTGTTGTAGACTGTAGTTCCATCGTTAAGATGGAAAATAAACTATATCAAAAAGAGTTGGCCAACTCGATATGATGAATAAGCAACAAACCAGAGGGTTTAGGAAAAGCTGAAAATCATACAGAGTTGGCCTTTTTGTTGTCTAAAACCGCACATTGAAAACCGAATAAGCCGTAACACCGACGAACGCTTGCACTCCCTGCTTAATCTTGCGGGACTGAAATCCCGTAGGAAGGACAGGGAGGGCATGAACCAGAACAATCCCTGGCGGTAAAAGGAGGCGGCGTGAGTCTCAGAAAATGAAATATTGAGAGAACCGATATAGGTTAAACCAAATGAAAAGGAGAAAAAGTATGAAAGCAGAAAGTGTTTATATTTTTAAGAATACGGAAGACAGAAGAAATGTAGAAAATTATCAAAGGCTGGCAGAAATGCTCTGCCGGATTGACGGGATAATCAAACCAACAGAATTAGCAGAAACAAGGAAGGCAGACCGGTTCTATAAGGATTACGACGATGCCCAGGAGAGAGTGCCGAAAGTTCGTCCGTATTTTGAAACACGGAAACACGATTTGTTCTTATGGGTATTTGGACAGCTGTCTTTGAATGATAAGGAAGAATTGTACCGAATTGTCCGAAATGAGGAAGAAAAAAGGCTGGTCGATCAACTTATGATAGGGTATGCCTGCCTTTATCAATCTACGGGCCGCTTCAGGGATTTGGATATCAAGATAAAAACCCGTGATTTTGGAAAAGCGACGGAATTAATGCGGAGAGAAAAATATAAATCTATGGAAACGAAAGCAGAAAAAGGCCAATGGTATTATGTCATTCAGGGAGAAGATGGTTCGCTGTTCAGTGTAAAGTCCGATGAGATAGAACCTTTTACAAAACTTGAGTTTTTCTTTAATCGGCATATCGTTCCGCTGGAGTTTGAGACAGGAGGAAAAGAAGAGGCGGAAGACATGGTACAGAGGAGGATGATGAAGCCGTGTATAACTGTGGAAGGTCAGGAAGGAAAAATCAGCAGGGCGGAATATTATCACCTTCTGTTTGCTTATTTCCGGGCACTGCAGATGAGCGCGCCGGATATGCCGGCTGATTTCTGGGACTGGCTCAGGCCCGGGAAAGAACAGAGATATTTTGAGAATGCGTTGTTTTTTAACAATACAGGAGTATTAACATGGGATTACAATGAGGAAATGGCAGGTTAAGTAAATGCAAGAATAAAAACTGTTTACAAGGCGGCCTGTGCTGTGGCCGCTTTCCCAATATAAAACGAAAAGGAGAATGCCTATATGAGATACTTACTTTATCTGCCAAACCCGGAGACCGTTACCTATGCTGAATGCGAAACAGCAGACCGGTTTATGAAATATCTGAAAGGAAAGGGAATTACAGAGATCGAATCCGAACCGGCACGGTTCCATTTATACCAGGCACCGGACAACTGCAGGAAGTACCGGCTGCTGATTCCCGAGACAGCAGGTATAGACGAGATCAGGGAGACCATGGAGCAGGTGAGGGAGGCAGGACATATCTGGCTGGGCCGGAACCCGTTGGAGAAGTTCTTCTGTCTTCATGGGAAGAACGGACGGTGGATTGACTGTGGTATGTATCTTTGGAGACTGGAAATGGGACGGAAGCAGGCAGGGTTTGAATATAAAGAGAATGATACGGATTTTATGCTGGAAATGTCAGCGGCATAAGAATGGTTCCGTGGAGCCTGATATTAAAAAATCGAATAAGGACAGAGCAGGAGAAAACACAGAAACGGCAGCCGGACCGGATATTCATGGACGGCTGCTTTGCCCTGTATGTTCAAATATTTGGGTATAATAAGTGTGCGAAAATGGTGTGCGATAATAAAAGTGGAGATAAATGTAGCGGTCGTGTCCAGTAACATAGAAGGCAATATCTTGTATCAAAAAAAGGTTTTTGGCTTGCAAACCTATAGAATTTATGCTATTATAAAACAGAACTCAAGGTAAGTGTGCGAAAATGGTGTGCGAAAAAAATCTGAAAAGCCTTGAGGACCTTGTTTTTGGGCTATCGCCAAGCGGTAAGGCACAGGACTTTGACTCCTGCACTTCGCTGGTTCGAATCCAGCTAGCCCAGTTTGTTTGTTCTACGTTACAAGTTTATTTTTGGGCGTGTAGCTCAGGCGGTAGAGCACTTGACTTTTAATCAAGTTGTCCGGGGTTCGAATCCCCGCACGCTCAGTCGGCGGATATGGCGGAATTGGCAGACGCGCCAGATTTAGGTTCTGGTGGGAGACCGTGCAGGTTCGATTCCTGTTATCCGCATGAAGAGATTTAAGAGAGTGCATTGTTATATACAATGACACTCTTTTATTTTTTCATTCAGATGGCCTGCTGTAAGCAGAGGAGGGAAAGAGTATGTCCTTTCGGTTCGGAAGAGAGATTGCTGAGATTGGAAGAGAAGGGAAGCGCTATTATGGGCAGACGAAACTGCTTCGGTGGTTTGCGGCGATTCTTCTGATGCTTGTATATGGAATCCGCATTACTCAGGGTGACCTTTTTATAGACAGTGAGATTATGCTTATGGATCCGGAGAAAATTCTGCATTCCTGGTATGGAAGCCGAAGATTCGGACTTGTTTTTGCCAAAAGGCTTTTGGCTATGGGACGTCTGGCGCCGTATCTCTCCAATGTCCTTCTGGTTCTGATGATGTGGTGTCTGGTGATGGCTTTGTGTTTTTGTTTTGACTATTGGAATGGAAGACGAAGAAACGATACCTGCAGAAATATTTTATTTGCCTTGTTTTTTCTGTCATCCCCCTGCTTTGTGGAGCAGTTTAATTTCCTTCTCCAGGCTTTTGAGATTGCCCTGGCCTTTCTTCTGTGTCTGGCCGCTGTGTTCTGCGGAGGGAGAAGGATTTATGAGAGAAAAAGCAGATGCTGGCATTTGCTTTCTATGTTTCTTATGGTGTGGAGCTTTGGATTTTATCAGGCGCTTCCGGCAGTTTACATTGCGCTGACAGTGATTTCCTATATAGGAGTTTCGCTTCACGGAACAGAAACATGCGGTTTTCGGGAAGGGATAAAGCAGGTTCTGTGGTTTCTTGCCGGTTTTGCCCTGTACTGTGTGACAGCCGCAGTAACCAGCCGGATGGCGCAGGCGGACTCTTCCTATGTAAACAGTATGCTTTTATGGGGAAAGGAGACTCTTCAAACCTGCATTGCCAATATACGGCTGGAGTTTTGGTGGATGTATCAGGGAAACAGACCAGTGTTTTACGAGATTTGGTTTCCTGTTACGGCAGGAATAGCAAGTGTGGTTTCTCTGATGATAGGATGGAAGAAGAATAAAGGGAATTATTTCTGTTATGCCTTTGCGGTTCTGTTTCTGCCGGTGACACCGTTTCTTATTACCCTGGTGACAGGTATGAACCAGCCGATCCGTGGTCAGATGGTATATCCTCTGGTCTATGCTTATATAGTGATGGCGTTGTATGATGGGGTGAGTGAACTGCTGGAACGGGGAAGAGGCATCAGAGGAAAACGGAAAGGTTATGTTTGGATGGAAAAATGTATCCCTGCGGCGGTATTTCTTGTCTGGCTGCGTGTCGGATGGATACAGTGTGTAACATCATGTCAGCTTTGGGAGACGGCCCATGAAAGCTATGTGCAGGATGTTTTGACAGCGAACCGTCTGTACTGGGATATCTGTGATGAAGCAGGAGGAAATCCGGAGCATTGTATTGTAGTGTTTGTAGGAAAACGGGGGTTACGGCTTAGTGAGGAAGCTGTGGTGGGAGATGCCATCGGCTATTCATTTTTTGAATGGGATGCAGACAGCCTTGTGGGAGTGAATGAGAGGGTTCATATGTTTTTTGAGACCCTGGGGCTTAGAATGGAGAAACCTGAGGAAGGAGAATATAAGGAGGCTTTGGAGGCGGGAAGCACGCGTCCGGTGTGGCCGGACGCAGGTTCTGTCTTTAAAATTCGCGACGGGGTAATCGGCGTCAGACTTTCAGAGAATCTATAACAGGCAGATGTACCGGTATTGCCTTCAGAGCAGTGAGATCCTGTTCCTGGTGGGTGGTAAGAAGGGTGATTTTGCCGGCACATTTTTCCTGAATATAGAGGATAACCGTATGTTTGGTATCTTCGTCCAGTCCGGTGAAGGGTTCATCCATAAGCAGAAGGTCAAAGGGAGCCAGCATGGCCCGGCAGATGGCCGTCCGCCGCTTCATTCCGCCGCTTAAGGTGGCGACAGGGCGTTTTAGAGATTCTTCAGGGAGAAGGCGGCACAGTTCGGATCGTACCTGCTGTTCTGTCAGGGATTTTCCTGTAACCATTCTGACATTTTCCACAGGGGTAAAGGCCTCGCACAGGCGGTCTTCCTGAAAAACTGTGCTGATACGCAGATGTCCAGGCTTTTCTATAGAGCCGTCATCCAAAGCTTCCAGTCCCATAAGAAGCCGGAGAAGGGTAGTTTTACCAGCACCGGAGGGGCTCATAAGGCCATAGATCCGGCCAGATTCCATAACAAGAGAAAAATCGGAGAGAACTTTTAGAGAACCAAAGGATTTAGAAATATTATGAAGGATTACTTTCATGAATGGACGTTCCTTTCTTCTCAAACTGAGACAACAGAAACAAGAAGATACGTTCGGACAACGAACTGACTACAACAATAGTAAATGTCCAGGCCAATAAGTCTGCGGTTTCCAGGTAAATCTTTGACATATACAGCTGTTCTCCGATGGAACTGGATGGCAGGCCAATAACCTCTGCGGCCACGCCGGATTTCCAGCTCATGCCTAAAGCGATACGGCATCCATTTATGAGATAAGGAAGAAGAGCCGGAAGGTAGATAAAACGGATTTTTTTCCACAGTGGAATACGAAAAACAAAAGCCATTTCCAGAAGTTTTTTGTCAGTGCTTTTCAGCCCTGATAAAGTATTGACATAAATCATGGGGAGAACCACCATAAATGCGATGAAAACAGCCAGGTTTTCGGATCCAATCCAGATTAGAGCCAGAATCACAAAAGAGGCCACGGGAATGGATCTCATCAGTGTCATTACTGGCTCTAAGAATTCCTGAAGCCAGGGAAATCTGTATGCACTGCTTCCAAGGAGAATTCCTATAAGGAATGCGGACAGAAATCCCAGGCTTATTTTTTGGAAGGAATGGGCGATAGACAGCCAGAAGCCTTTGGAAAAGATCAACTGTCTTAAAGCCCCAAGGGTTTCCCATGGGCCCACCAAAACGATGTGGTTGTGGATGAGCTGTGCCAGTAGCTGCCACGCCAGAAGCCAAAAGAGAATGATAAAGCAGCGGCGCCATGGGAACCGGATAATACTTTTAAAGAATTTGTTCATAGAAGAAGTCCTTATGGGAGATAGAAGAATGCTTCATCAGGAAGTTCTCCGCCTATTGAGGAAGGATCCTGTTCATACAAAATACTGAGATAGCCGTACAGCTTCTCCCTCATTTCTTCTCCGTCAATATAGGTAATGCTGCAGTAAGGAATGGCCTTGGCAGCAACGGGAGCCTTCTCAATAATTCCGGCACCGGCGACTAATTCGGCGGTCTGCTCTACGTTGGCATTGGCAAATTCGGCAGACTCTTTGTGTTCTTTCATAAAGGTGTGGACAGCCTTGGCGGCAGCAGCATCTTCAAGCAGCTGGCTGCGGCATACGGTTACGCCGGTTACCAGGCTTCCGCCTTTTTCAGATTGAACATTGTCCCATTCTTTTGTCAGATCCAGAACCATTTTCAGGTTTTCGTTCTGGGCCATGGCCACAGTGACAAATGGCTGGGGAAGAAGTCCAATGGCACTACTGTCCTGAGCCAGGACGGCGGCGACTTCGGTGGCCTCTGATTTGTATTCAATTGTTACATCATCGGAAATAAGGCCGTTGGCAGCCAGAAGATACTGAAATGCATAATCCGGGGTAGTGCCTTTGCCGGTCATGTAAATAGTCTTTCCCTTTAAGTCGGCAATACTTTTTATGGAATCATCAGCAGCAACTACGTATAGGACGCCTAATGTGTTGATATCCAGTACATTGATGCCGTGATTGGTTTTCTGATACAGGATGCTGGCCATGTTGGCGGGAACCAGGGCAATGTCTAAATCGCCGGATACCATCTGAGCAACCAATTCGGAGGCATCCGTAACCATGATAAACTCATAGTCACCTTCAGCCGCATCCTTGGAAGCCCGGTCCATCAGAGAGACCAGTCCCATGGAGGTAGGGCCCTTTAAGGATCCGATGCGAAGATGGGAGGCTCCGGGGGCTTCCAGACTTACTTCCGGTTTTTCTGTTTCTTCAGCCGCTGTGGCAGCCGGGGCCGCTGTGGTCTGCAGGGGTTTGGCCGCTGTCGTGGCCTCTGTCTGAACCGGAGCATTTGTCTCCTGGCTTTCCTTTGAACTGGAAGAGCAGCCTGTCATCAGGGCTGCGGTCATGGCGCATGCCATCAAAAAGCTTAAAGTTCGTTTCATGTGTAAATCCTCTCTTTCTTGTCTTTCCCGTCAGGTAGTCCTTCCGGGTTAGTGTTGTGCAAATGTGATTATAACATTATTCTCAAAATACGTCCAGAGTGTGTTAAAAAATTGCTTTGGTAACTGCGTGATGAGGTTTGAAGGAAACTTTTAGGAAACTCACAAAAAGTTATTGATAATAATATCACAATGTGAGATAATCATAATAACTTTGAGTTTAATCTTAATATGCGGAGGGATAAGTGATGAAAGTAACAATTTGTATCGGAAGTGCATGCCATCTGAAAGGTTCCAGAGAGATTATTAAGGAGATACAGGATTTGGTAGCAAAGAACGGCCTTGGGGATAAGGTAGACTTAAATGGTGCGTTCTGCAGCGGCAACTGTGTAAACGGCGTTTGTGTGACTGTGGATGGGGAACTGTTTTCCGTGCAGCCGGAGACAGCCAAAGACTTCTTTGAGAAGGAGATAATGGGGAGGTTATAATGGGAATTATAGATTTCAAGGCCACCAAATGTAAGCATTGTTATAAATGTGTCCGCAACTGCGAAGTAAAGGCTATTATGATAAAAGACGGGCGTGCGGAGATTATGGAGGATAAATGCATTCTGTGTGGAAAGTGCCTTCAGATTTGTCCGCAGTCGGCCAAAACATTGAACAGCGATTTGAACAGGGTAAGAGAATTCGTCTTAAGAGGCGATAAGGTAGTAGTTTCCATTGCGCCTTCTTACATGGGGCTGTTAAAATATAAGACACTGGGGCAGGTGAAGGCGGCTCTTAAGAAGCTGGGATTTCTGGATGTAAGGGAGACCTCAGAGGGAGCCGTTCTGGTAACAGAAGAGTATACGAAGCTTCTGCGTGACGGAGTGATGGAGAATATTATCACCACATGCTGTCCGAGTGTTAACGATTTGATTGAAATATACTATCCACAGCTGGTTCCTTATCTGGCGCCGGTAGTATCCCCCATGGTTGCCCATGGCAGGCTTTTGAAAAGGGAGTACGGTCAGGACACGAAGGTGGTATTTTTAGGGCCGTGTCTGGCTAAGAAAAAGGAATCCCAGGATTCCCGCCATGAAGACTGTATCGATGGAGTGCTGAATTTTAATGATATTGAGACATGGCTTCGGGATGAGAATATCGTCATCGAGGAGTGTGAGGATGAACCCTTTGATGCCGTTGATCCGAAGGTAAACCGCCTGTATCCGGTCAGCAACGGCGTGGTCAGTTCTGTACTGGCTACAGAGGGACGTGCGGACGGTTATCGGAAGTTCTATGTTCACGGTACCAAGAACTGTATCGATCTGTGTGACAGTATGTCCCGTGGAGAGATCAAAGGCTGCTTTATCGAGATGAACAACTGCGCCGGCGGCTGTATCAAAGGGCCGACAGTGGAGGATGAGACGATTTCCAGATTTAAAGTAAAGCTGGATATGGAGGAGAGGATCTCCAAGGATCCGGTAGCGCCTAAAGTAGTGGCGAGACTGGCGGAGGATGTGGCTATGGAGAAGATTTTTGAAGACCGTTCTCCAAAGGAGCCTATGCCGACAGAGGAGGAAATTCAGGCGATTTTGCGTCAGACCGGAAAGAACAGTCTGGATGATGAGTTAAATTGCGGCGCCTGCGGATATCCTACCTGCAGAGAGAAGGCCATTGCTGTGTTCCAGAAGAAGGCGGAATTAAACATGTGTATTCCGTTTATGCATGAAAAGGCAGAGTCCCTGTCCAACCTGGTTATGGAGACCTCACCCAATGTGGTTTTGATTGTAGACAAAGACATGAAGATTATGGAGTATTCCAAGGTAGGGGAGAAATATTTCGGAAAGACCCGGTCCGAGGCTTTGAATATGTATCTCTATGAGTTTATTGACCCGGTAGATTTCCAGTGGGTATATGACACCCATCAGAACATCCACGGCAAGAAGGTAACCTATGCGGAATACAAGACTACTATGCTTCAGAATATCGTATACATAGAGAAACAGGATGCGGTTCTGGCCACCTTTATCGATATAACAAAGGAAGAAGAACAGGCCAAGCAGGATTATGACAAGAAGCTGGAGACCATTGATCTGGCTCAGAAGGTTATCCACAAACAGATGATGGTAGCCCAGGAGATTGCCGGATTGTTAGGCGAGACCACAGCGGATACCAAGACCACATTAACCCGGCTTTGCAGTTCTCTGCTGGAAGAGGGAAGTGAAAGCGAGGTTCGATAGATGGGAGTTACAGTAGACGTTGGTTATAAAAGCCTGAATAAATTTACGGAGATTCTCTGCGGCGACAGGGTGGAGATCTTAAAGACCAAGGATTCGGATATTTTGATTCTGGCGGACGGTATGGGCAGCGGAGTGAAAGCCAATATTTTGTCTACTCTGACCTCCAAGATCCTTGGAACCATGTTTTTAAACGGCGCCACTCTGGAGGAGTGTGTGGACACTATCGTGGAGACTTTGCCTGTCTGCCAGGTGCGCCAGGTGGCATACTCTACCTTCAGCATCCTTCAGGTGTTTAATAACGGCGATGCGTATCTGGTAGAATTTGACAATCCGGGATGTATTTTTATCAGGGACGGACAGTTGATGGAGATTCCCAAGAACATCCGGGAGATAGATAACAAAAAGATTAATGAGTTCCGGTTCAAGGTAAAGCGGGGGGATGCGCTGATACTTATGAGCGACGGAACCATCCATGCAGGGGTAGGGCAGCTTCTGAACTTCGGATGGCTGTGGGAGGATATTGCCGCCTATGCGCTTAAGGAGTATGCGGTGACCGTGTCGGCCATCCGTCTTGCCACCGCCATCTGCCATGCCTGCGATGAGCTTTATATGTTCCGGCCTGGTGATGACACCACTGTAGCATGCATGAGAATTATCGACAGCAAGCCGGTGAACCTGATGACCGGACCGGCCAGCAATAAGGAAGATGACGAGGCCATGGTGGCCGCCTTTACCGCTGATCCGGCGGCTAAGACCATTGTCTGCGGCGGTACCAGCGCTACCATTGTGTCCAGAGTGTTGAAAAAACGCATGGACGTATCCCTGGATTATGTGGATCCGGAGATTCCTCCCATTGCTTATATGGATGGAATTGACCTGGTGACAGAGGGGGTTCTGACTCTGAACCGGGTGGTACAGCTGTTGCGGCGGTACAATAAGAAAGAGGCAGTGGCAGAGGACTTTTTCCTGGAGCTGGATAAACCCAACGGAGCGTCCATGGTAGCCAAGATGATTATTGAGGATTGTACGGAGATACATCTGTTTGTGGGAAAGGCCATCAACAGTGCATATCAGAACCCAAGCCTTCCATTTGATTTGGGGATTCGTCAGAATCTGGTAGAGCAGCTGAAGAGCGCGCTGGAAGAGATGGGGAAACCGGTTACGGTTACATATTATTGATGAGAATGTGACAAAGAGCTGTTTCAAGTGTTGCATAAACTTAAAATAGGAGGACAACATTCATGGTAACAAATGATGCCACAATTCTGCATATTAAGCATCAGGTTTTATATGAAGTAGCAAAAATGACCTGGGAAGGGAAGCTGGAAGAGGAGAGGGATGAGCTTCCATACAAAATGATTCCCGGCCCACAGGCTCAGTTCCGCTGCTGTATCTACAAAGAGAGAGAGATTATCAAACAGAGAGTCCGTCTGGCAGAAGGTCAGTGCCCTGTAGGAAAGGATTCTGTCAATGTGGTTCAGGTTATTAACGCGGCCTGTGAGGAGTGTCCTATCGCTTCCTATACGGTAACGGACAACTGCCGGAAATGTATGGGAAAGGCGTGCCAGAATTCCTGTAATTTCGGAGCCATTACCATGGGAGATACCAGGGCTTACATAGATCCGGGAAAATGCAGGGAGTGCGGCAAGTGTGCCCAGGCATGCCCGTACAGCGCTATCGCTCATCTGGAGCGTCCCTGTAAAAAGGTATGTCCTGTAGACGCTATCACCTATGACGAGTACGGTATCTGCAAAATTGATGAAAAGAAATGTATTCAGTGCGGCGCCTGTATTCACAGCTGTCCTTTTGGAGCTATCGGAACCAAGACCTTTATGGTTGACTTAATCCGTTTAATACTGGCTGGCAAGAAGGTAGTCGCCATGGTAGCTCCGGCTACGGAAGGGCAGTTCGGCCCGGATATTACCATGGCCAGCTGGAAGACAGCCTTAAAGAAGACGGGATTTGCCGATATGGTGGAGGTAGGTCTGGGCGGAGATCTGACAGCGGCTGCAGAGGCAGAAGAGTGGGCGGAAGCTTATAAGGCAGGAAAGAAGATGACCACATCCTGTTGCCCGGCATTTGTAAATATGATTAAGCAGCACTATCCTTCATTGTTGGAGAATATGTCCACCACCGTGTCTCCCATGTGTGGAGTTTCCAGATGGTTAAAACAGCAGGATCCGGAGACCATCACCGTATTTATTGGGCCATGTATTGCCAAAAAGAGCGAAAGCCTGGATCTGAACATTACAGGGAATGCGGATTACGTCTTGACTTATGGAGAAATCCGTGCCATGATGAAAGCTAAGGGAGTGGAGCTGGAGCCGGAAGAGAATTCCTATCAGGAGAGTTCCGTATTCGGCAAGCGCTTTGGTAATGGCGGCGGCGTGACTTCCGCAGTGGTTCAGTGCTTCAAGGAGATGGGAGAGGACATTAATCCGGAAGTAATGAAGTGCAGCGGCGGTGCGGAGTGCAAGAAGGCACTGCTTCTTCTGAAGGCCGGAAAACTGCCTGCAGACTTTATAGAAGGAATGGTCTGTGTGGGAGGATGCGTCGGCGGTCCAAGTAAGCATAAGACTGAGCTGGAGGCAAAGAAAGCCAGAGATACCTTAATTGGCCAGGCGGACAGCAGAAACGTTCATGAGAATCTGAAAAAAGTCGGTGCGGATCAGGTGCCGATGCATCGCCATTAGTTTCTCGTATAGTGAAGCGAGGCTGCCCTCAGGCAGCCTCATTTTGTTAAACCTGTTAGAGGACCGTGAGATTAGGCTGTTGAGAGGATGAAGAGGATGCTGACAGCAGAGGGGATTTATAAAAGGTATGGCAGACGGGAGGTTCTAAAAGGGCTGGATTTGTCAGTTGCACCCGGAACCTGTGCAGGGATCATTGGCGGTAACGGATGTGGAAAAACAACGCTGCTGTCTATTCTTGCAGGAACCAGCAAAGCCAATAAGGGCAGGGTCTGTCTGGACAATAAGACGCTTCGGAGAAATTCGAAAGCATACGGTGAAGCAGTGGCATATGTACCCCAGGAGAATCCCCTGATTGGAGAGCTGACAGTAAGGGACAATCTGCTTCTGTGGTATAAAGGCGATAAAAAAGCCATGACAGAGGATTTGGAGACAGGGGCTGGGGCGCTTTTAGGAGTAAAGCCTATGCTTACGCGTACGGTGGATAAATTGTCAGGGGGGATGAAAAAGAGAATCAGCATTGCATGTGCCCTGGCCGGGCACGGAAGGTATTTAATTTTAGATGAGCCGGGGGCGGCTCTTGATATGGAATGTAAGGCGGATATCCGAAGATATCTGAAAACTTATATGGCAGCGGGAGGGGCTGTGATTCTTACATCCCATGAAATAGCAGAACTGTCTATATGCACTCAGTTGTATGTGCTGAGAAACGGAAGGCTGGAGGAGATCATCAATCATCTGTCGGAGCAGGAGTTCATTGGGCTGATGCAGAAATAGTAGGAGGAAGAAGAGATGGCATTTGAAGAGTTGGATAACAGGCCTCAGGATGAAAATATAGAAACAGAATCCCAGGAGCCGAAGAAAACGAAAAAGAAAGCGGGGGTCATTGCCGCGGTTGCTGCAGCAGGTGTCATTGCAGCCGCCGGAGGTGTGTTTGCATTTATCAAAGTGACAGAGAAGGACCCTAAGGAGATTGTGATTCAAGCCTTTGAAAACATTTATACGAAGGATCAGGTGGATCCTTTGGAGGAATTGTTTGGACTGTCCGGATTTGCAGAAAATGCCAGTGGGGCGGATGTGGAAAGAGGAGTTACTCTGACTCTGGACAGCAGTTCCTCAGCGGAACTGGATATGTTTACAGGAAGCGGATTTAAGATTGAAGGCCTTTATGACAGAACCAATAAGCGGAGCAGGGCAAATGTGGGGATTGTCTACAAGGGTATGGATCTGTTTCATGCGGATGCATATTATGGGGAGGATACTTTGATGGCAGCAGTGCCGGAGCTTTCCTCAAAACTGTTTTCTTTGGATCTTGGCGAGGGACTGGCGAAACGGCTGAAGGATTCTCCTGTGCTTGGGCCGATGCTGGAGGAGAATGATATTGACATAGAAGGAATCGGAGCGTACATGGAAGAACTGGCTGACTCGGTAGATGCAGAGGCTGCAGGCACTGAGACATCGGACTTGGAGGATATAGCAAAGCGTTTCCTGGATGGCTGGCAGGCGAGAGAGAAACTGAAAGAGGCTATGACGGTTGAAAAGGCAGAGAAGAAAACGTTTGTGATTGATGAACAGGAGGTAAACTTAAAAGGGTATCAGGTACAGATCAGCAAGGAATTTATGATGGAATTCTTAAGAGGTTCTACGGATTTCTTTTTAAATGACGAAGAACTGAAGGAGATCTACTTAAATCAATTACAGCAGAGCGTCAGAATGACGGAGCTGATGGGCGGGATGACATATGGCATGTCGGCGGAGCAGATGTACGAGGATGCCATGGCGGATATGACAGGTGACGTTGAAGAGATGATTGATTTTCTGGATCAGACCCTGAACGATGTGGATATGACGGTTTATGTGGATAAAAAGGGACGTCTGGCATCCGTAAGCGGGACCACCGTGTTGACGGCGGAGAGCGGAGTGGAAAGCGATAACATACAGGTGGATTTTGCGGTTGAGCTGAAAGGAGGTTCCTATCTGACTCAGAATCTGACAGCAGATGTAAAGTTGAAAAACGAAAATGCCCAGGTAGACGTAGAAGTGAAAAAACAGGGCAGCTATGATGGAACACAGCTGACTGACGATATTTCTCTGGATATTGATGCCAAAAGTGAAGAGGATTATTCCATAGGCATTGTGTATACGGACACTTATAATTCAGACGGCGGTGACTATCATGTGGGCACATCGGTGACGGCAAACGGATATCTCATAGCAGATTTGTCTCTGACAGGCGTGGTAAGCCAGTTGGAAAAGGGGGTTTCCGCTCAGGTGGATATCGATGAGCTGCGGGTTGTGATTATGAATGAGACCGGCCGGGTGACTTTAAGCGGAGAATGCTATTTCAGGCCATTGTCAGAGGAGATAAAGACTCCGGAGGGCGAAATATTTGATGTTGTGGCGGCATCAGAGGAAGAGTGGGAGGCTCTGGGCACGGAAGTATTTATGAAGATTCTTGAGATAAGCAGCCAGCTGGGGATGACAGATTAAGTGGAGATACCATGAGAAGACGAAACATGCATATGGTTTATCTTAAGATGGAGTTAAAGAGGGCAGGAAAAAGAATTGTGCCTCTCTATGTGGGAACCGTGTTTCTGCTGTTGCTGTCAGCAGCCCTTGTCCTTTTAGCCGGCCGGGTGCTGTATGGGGAAGAGGCAGTCGGCCGGGTGTCTGTGGGAGTGGCCATGCCGGAGGATGACCCGCTGGCAGGACAGGTGGTCCGGATGCTGAGTACACTGGACAGTGTAAAAAGTATCTGCGATTTTGAATATATGGATCGGGACGCCGGTTTGGAGGCTTTGGAAAAGAGAGAGCTGTATGCCCTTCTGGATGTGCCTGAGAATTTTGTTCAGGATATTTTAAACGGCAGCAATACACCGGTGATAGTGTGGATGGCAAAGGATATGGGGATTGAAGGAGAGATATTCCGGGAGTTGGCGGATGCCGGCGCATTGACTTTAAGCGCCGGCCAGGCCGGTATCTATGCAGGAAATGAACTGTACCGCATGTACGGACTCGAGGAATTCATCCCCCGCCTGGAACAGGAACTGAACCGCCAGTATATGGACTACGGCCTGGAACGGTCAATCATTTTCCGGCACCGGAAAGTACAGGCAACCGGGGATGTCAGCGTGATGCAATACTATGAAATCAGCGCTTATGTATTGTTTCTTTTTCTGGCGGCGATTCCGGTATCCGGATATCTGCTTCCGTGGAAGAGGACCATGGCAGAGAAATTAGAGGCAGCCGGAGTAGGCGTTGCAAGTCAGGTGGGCGCCAGGATTGCCGGGATGGGAGTCCTGCTTTTTTTGGGGTCGGTTCCGGTAATTCTTATTATGACTGCAACAGATCAGGTGCCGTGGAACAGAATCCTGGTGGCAGTGTGGCCCTTTACCTGTGTGGCAGCGGCCTCAGTGGTGGTGCTTTTGTATCAGATAGCAGGGAGTCTGTTAGGCGGAATCATGTTGTTGTTTTTTGTGATGACAGGCCAGCATTTTCTGGCGGGAGGGATTCTTCCGCCGGTATTTCTGCCTCCTTCCATCCAAAAGCTTGCCCCATGGCTTCCCTCATCTGTCCTGATGGACAGCATGAAGATGGCTGTGGCCGGTGTCTGGGATTATAAAAAGCTGGGAGCATGCGCCATTCTTATCGGGACAGCGTGGCTGGCCGGCGTGCTGGTGGAAAGGAAGAGACGATGAAGAGCGTAGGAATTTGGTTTTTTCTGACCTGTAAACGGTATTTAAAGAGGCTGTCTTTTCTTCTGATTCTTCTGGCGCTTCCGGCAGGAACCTTTTTTATCCGACAGGCAGAAAAAAGTGAGTCACAGGAAATCGGGATTGCTTTGTGTACCACCTATGGAGAAGCCTGTGAAGATTCACTTGAACAACAGCTTTTGGAACATCTTGTGGGGGAAGAGAGAAATACACTCTTCCGGTTCTATCTATGTAACAGCGAAGAGCAGGTCAAGGCGGAAGTGGCTTCCAGGAAAGCAGAGTGCGGTTACTGCGTTTCGTCAGGCCTTAGAGAAAAATTAGATGAGAAAGACTATAAACGCAGTATCCAGGTCTATTCCGCTCCTTCCACGGTACTGGCGTCTCTTTCCACAGAGGTGGTATTTGCATCCCTGATGGAACTATATGGCAAAGAGCTTTTGTTAGATTATATTGTAGAACAGGAAAGGGTGGAAGAAGCAGCCGCATCAGCAGGGACTGACAGACGGCAGCTGGAAGCCCTGGCAGGAGAATTGTACGACAAGTGGATGGGGAACGGGAGCACCTTCCGGTTTCAGTATCGGCAGATTGGAAAAGGGGAAGCGCTGAAAGATGAAAGACAGCCAGAGATATCTGTTTTTCCGGTGCGGGGGCTTGTGGCGGTCTATATCTTTGTGGTGGGACTGTACAGTGCGGTCATGCTTGGACTGGATGAGAAGAAAGGCTTATTTCTGCCTGTTCTTCATGGAAAACGCAGAATCTGCTGCTGGGCGGTTCTGGCGGCTCCTGTTTTTTTAGCATCCTTGTCCGGCCTTGGAGCGTTGGCATCAGGCGGCTGTCTTCAGGACATTAAAAGAGAAATCGGAGTTATGGGTGTTTATCTTGGGGCAGTGTGTCTGTTTTCTTATGGCGTGAAAGCTGTGTGCAGAAAACCACAGATGATGTGTTGCCTGATTCCGTTGTTTTTGGCAGGAAGTCTGGTGTTTACCCCGGTATTTGTGGATATCAGGCAGTTTTTTCCAGCATGGGGGTGGATAGAGAGGCTGTTTCTGCCGTCCTATTATCTTAGATGGTTTTAAAATAAACGTAACTATTCTTTAAATCTTTGTCTCGTTGATTCTGACAGGTGTGTTGGCAGTACTGGCAACACACCTTAATTCGTTTAAACCCGGAGAAGAAAAGACGGATGTCAAATAGAATTTTTAACGATTAATGGTAAAAGCGACAGAAATTAAGTCAACTAATTCCTTCTGATAATATCAATAGACTCATTCTGATATGATTACATTGACTAAAAAATAGAAAAAATGTATAAAAAATATGTTATAAACTTGATTTATTGGACAAAATACCAAAAAATACTTGAAATAGAATCATATCTGTGATAATATTAGTAATACCAGAAAGATAGAATGGCAGTCAGTTATTTAGATGGAAGTGCCTTTTATCCGTCGGCAGGGAAGTTGGAGATAAGTAACGTTCAGACGGCTCATTTTCCCGCAGGAAAAACGCCTGCAAGAAGCAACAGATGTCCATCGGATGTGGAATTTGACATGAATTTGGGCTTACAAGCAAGCTTGATATCCCAAATTCTCTGCCGTCTGAACTGTTACGGAAATAAATGTATGGGAAGAGGAGACCGGCAATGAACGAATTGACAAAACATGAGCGGGTATTTCGAATGATAGAAGGAAAGGAAGTGGACAGAACTCCTGTGGGATTCTGGCTTCATTTTCCGGAAGAGCAGCATCACGGAGAGGCTGCTATAAAAGCTCATTGGGGCTTTATGGAGCAGACAGACAGCGATATTATGAAAATCATGAATGAGAATATCCTGTATGATGGAGAGACCCATATATCCTGCTTAAATGATATTTCAAAGTTCCGGGGATTTTCCCGGCAGGATGCCATTTTTAAAGATCAAATGGAGATTATAAAAAGAATCACAGAGAAAACAGAAGGGAAATATCCGGTGGTAGCTACCATTCACGGGTTGGTGGCATCCGTTTTCCATGAAACAGGATACGCTGGAAATTACACCAGCATGGGATATGGCCTGCCGCTGTTTTGCAGGGAAAGACCAAAACAGATGAAGCAGGTATTTCAGACGGTGGCGGAATCATTGATGGAATATGCGGACTGCTGTCTGGAAGCAGGAGCTGAGGGGATTTTTTATGCGGCTCTTGGCGGCGAGAAAAACTTCTTTACTGACGAGGAGTTTCAGGAATTTGTAGCCCCTTATGAAAAGATGATCTACAATCACATAAAAGAGACGGCGAAGATCGACATTTTACATATCTGCAAGACAAATATTGATTTTAACCGCTATACAGACCTGCATCCCATGATCGTGAACTGGGGAATCTATGGAAATAACTTAAGCCTTACTCAGGGAAGCCGGATGTTTCCAGACAGTGTGATCTTAGGTGGATTTCCGGACCGTCATGGAGTATTGGTAGACGGAACGGATGAAGAAATTGAAGCCCATACAGAGAAGGTTCTCCAGGAAATGAAAGGAAAACGGTTTATCGTGGGAACCGATTGTACGCTTCCCACAGAAATTGAGTATACTAGAATCAATAAAGTGGTAAGAGCCATAGAAAAGCTGGAAGGGTGAAGAAGCTGTGTGCTGGAAGCATTGAGGCTGAAAATTTGGCTATAGCGGCAGATGTTTCTAAAACAGGGGGATTAAGAGTTGTCTGGCTGCAGGATTGTGGTGTTAAGCAGTTCCTCCTCCATAAAAAGTATATCTTTTTTTAGATATTCGTAGGCAGTATATAGTTCGTGGCGTTCTAAGGAGCAGACGATCAAGTCATGAAAGTTTTCCTTGGAAGATGCGATGATGGAACCACGGACATTGTATAGCTGGGCATAGGCCCGAGTACAGGTGGCAAGGGCCTGCTCCAGGATCTTGGTGACCAGGGCATTTTCTGCATAAGAAGTCAGGGTGGTATGAAAGATCACGTTATTGTTCCAGGCAGTCCATATGGTCTTGGTTCCGTGGTTTAAAAGCCTTTTTCGGTTTAACTCTTTCAGGGCATGGATCTTTTCTTCGTTTAAATGATCCATGATGCTGGGAAGGCTGGAAAGTTCCAGGTAGAGCCGCAGTTCAATCAGATCGCGGATGCTCTTTCTGGTGATCCGTACAATCTGATAGCCGCAGCGGGGGATACTGGTAAGGATTCCGTCGTGGCACAGTTGGATCAATGCCTCTCGCACAGGGGATTTACTTACTTTAAAATGCTCAATCATTTGATTTTCAGTAATAAGGGAATCTGGCGACAGCGTTCCGTCGCAGATCATCTCAATAATTTGTTTATAGACAGTGTCTTTTAAAGATAACGCTTTTTCTTGGGACATGGAGGCTCTCCTTTGGTAAACATGATATAGACAGGAATTCTTAATTTATATCATAAAAGTAATTGCAGGAGTTTGCAAGGAAATTTGAAAAAAACAGATAAAAATCAATCTCAAAGGATGAAAAGGAGGAGGGGTATGAACCGATACCGATATATCATAAAACGGCTGCTGACATCCATACCTACATTTATTGGAATCACCATACTTGTGTACGTAGTGGCGTCTCTGGCTCCCAGTTCGCCTCTGGAGATTTTGTTTAACGACCCTATGGCTACTCAGGCAGAGATGGAGGAGATGAGTAAGAGCCTGGGGCTGGATCAGCCGGTTATTATTCAATATTTGCGGTGGCTGTGGCAGCTTTTGCAGGGGAATCTGGGAACATCGATCCGGACCAACGGAGATGTCCTTTCCATGATTCTGGGAAGAATAGGACCTACGTTGGTACTGACAGGAGTGGCTATGCTGCTGACGGCCCTTATTGGATTGCCGCTGGGAATTATGTCAGCTTATAAGCCTTATTCCAAATGGGACTATATTTCATCCGGGTTTTCTTTTATTGGTTCGGCTATGCCCAACTTTTTTGCGGCCCTTGTGCTGATTTACCTGCTGTGTGTGAAGGTAAGGCTTTTTCCTACATCAGGAATGTATGACAGTTCCGGTGAAAAGACGGTGCTTATGTTTATCCATCATCTGATTCTGCCTGCTGTGGTTCTGGCTATCCAGCAGATTGGAAGCCTGATTCGCCAATGCAGGGGGTCTATGCTGGAGGTGCTGCAGGATGACTATGTAAGGACAGCGAGAGCCAAAGGTCTTACGGAGATGCCGGTGCTTGTCTTCCATGCGCTTCGCAATGCCTGGATTCCTCTGGTGACCTGGTTTGGCATGCAGATCCCGTTTCTCATCGGTGGCGCTGTGGTGACGGAACAGATTTTTGGATGGCCTGGCCTGGGATCGCTTATGGTTCAATCCATCAATGCCAGGGATTATCCGGTGATTATGGGAATTACTGTATTTATTGCGGTGGCGGTTCTTATAGGAAATCTGATTGTGGATCTGGTGTACGGGCTATTGGATCCGCGGATACGGTATGATTAAAGGAGGCGAAAGTTTGAATACACAGAAAGAAATACCTGCCAATTCTTATATGAAGGATGTGTGCCGGAGATTTTGTGCTCACAAGCCTGCCATGATAAGCCTTGTGGTGCTGACCCTTGAGATTCTGGCTGTGATCCTTCTTCCTGTACTACTGCATCTGGATCCGTACACTACGGATTATGAAACCATGTTTGGATCGGCTCCGTCCGCCCTTCACATTCTGGGAACAGATGATGTAGGAAGAGATATTTTCGCCAGGTTTGTCTATGGCGGCCGAGTATCCTTAAGCGTCGGGATTCTGTCAGCAGTCATAAGTCTTGCCATAGGTGTGCCTTTGGGAGTGGCAGCCGGATATTACAGGGGCATATGTGAGACACTGATCATGCGGTGCGCAGATGTATTTATGTCCTTTCCGGCCATGGTGCTGATCCTGGTGCTGGTGTCGGTTCTGGGGCCTTCTGTGGTGACGGTTACGATTGTCATAGGAATCCTGGGCTGGCCTAAATTTGCCAGGCTGATTTATGGAAACGTGCTGTCAGCCAGGGAATCGGATTATGTGGAGTCAGCCAGAGCTGTAGGAACAAAGGATTTTGGAATTCTCACCAGATATATATTGCCCAATACATTTGCGCCTGTTCTTATTGCATTTACATTCCGTGCGGCCCAGGCGATTATTACGGAGTCATCTCTGAGTTTTCTTGGAATGGGGGTTCAGCCGCCCCAGGCCTCATGGGGAAACATCCTGTATGACGCTCAGTTTATCAGTATCCTGTCTCAGAGGCCATGGCTCTGGATTCCGCCGGGAGTGGCGCTGGTAGTGACAGTGCTTTGCATCAATTTCCTGGGTGACGGAGTGCGAGATGCGCTGGATACAAAGATGGTAATTTAGTGATTTGGTGCTGACCTGTATGGCAGGTTGAAATAAAGGCACAGGTTGACAACCTGGCAGGTGACGCGAAGCGGTACATGCCCATATATTTTATACGAGGAGGAAGAAAAATGAGAAAAAGTTGGATGAAGACAGCGGCTGTTTTCTTAAGTATGGCTATGATGTTAGGAGGATGTGCAGATCCGACCGAGACAGAGACGAAAGCACAGACAGAGACACAGGCCCAGACAGAGGCGAAAGCACAGACAGAGGCGGCAACAGAAGGGGAAAGTAAAGAAGAAGGCACAAAAACGGAAAGCACAGGCACAAAAACGGTGACAATGGCTATGACGTCTGCGTGGGATACACTGATTCCCTTTAACACGACCAGTGCCAGCTCAGATGCGGTTATCGAGCTAATCTTCGATAAGCTGATTGTGGTAAAAGCAGACGGATCGTTCGGACCGCGTCTGGCTAAAGAATGGAGTATTGACGATGAAACTCATACAAAGGTTACCTTTGTATTGGATGAGAACGCAAAATGGCATGACGGAACTCCTGTAACGGCTGATGATGTGGTGTTTACAGCGGAAGTGATGGCGAATCCGGATATTAATGTGGTGCGCCGTTCCAAGATCGCCCCCTTTACCGGCATGATCGACGGGAAGAGGGATGAGAGCCAGGAGTTTGGGGTGAAAAAAATCGATGATCATACTGTAGAGTTTACTATGATCAAAGCAACCCCTCTTGACTACATGCTGGATATCATGTTCCGTGATTTTTATGTGATTCCCAAGCATCTTTTGAAAGATGTCTCGGCAGAAGATATGCTGACATGCGACTTCTGGAAAGCTCCTGTAGGTTCTGGTCCCTGCATTTATGAGGATGAGATTGCAGGAGAAAGGATAAGCTTTAAGGCAAACAAGGATTATCATCTGCAAACACCGGATTTTGACCGGTTGGTAGTAAAAGTGGTGGCATCTTCCAACCTTTTGTCCGGACTTATGAATGGTGAGATTGATCTGGTGGCAGGAGGCGGAACCATTCTCTCCAACAATGACTGGGAAATGGCCGGGCAGCAGGAGAACTTGGTAACAGAGTCTGTTCCGTCTCTGTCCTATACCTATATGTCTGTAAACACAAAGAGATTTCCTCAGGAAGTGCGCCAGGCAATCAATATGGCTATTAACCGGGATGCCCTTGTAAACAACCTGATGCGCGGGGAAGGGATATCTGCTCCGGGACCGCTGGCTCCCAACCATCCGTACTTTAATGAAGAATTGCTGCCGATTCCTTATGATCCGGAGACAGCAAAGCAGATGGTAGCCGATTCAGGATTCGATATCAGTAAAACCTATCAGTTAAATATTACAGCAGGAAGTGAACTGGTTCAGAAAGCGGCTCCTATGCTTCAGCAGGACCTGGCCAAAATCGGACTCAATATTGAGATCGTCTCTACAGATTTTGCAACCCTTCTCTCAAATGCAAGAAAAGGGGAATATGATTTCTGCATCATCAGCTCCGGGGGTTCTCCAGATCCAGGCGAAAGCGTTATGAACGTAACTCCCGGCCATATCAATAACTTCTCACAGAATGAGGATCCGTCCTTAGGAGAGAAAGGCGCAGAGGGACTGGCAGCATTTACTTATGAAAAAAGAAAGCCTTACTATGATGAGTATCAGATGATGTTAAGAGAGCAGAGCCCGTTCGTTTTCCTGTATTTAAAGAACGATCTGGTTGCTTACAATAAGAGACTTTCCAATATCCACTTTGAGGATTTCTCACTTCTTTCCAGAAGCGTGTGGGAGTGGAAAGTAGAAGATTAAAAAGATAAAGGGGACTGGTTATGGGACAGCCGTTATTGGAAGTAAGACATTTAAAGACACAGTTCAAAACAAAAAACGGACGGGTAACAGCAGTGGACGATGTCAGTTTTGTCATTGAAGAGGGTGAGACTCTAGGAATCGTGGGAGAATCCGGATGTGGCAAAAGCGTGACTTCCCTGTCGATCCTTCATCTGCTTCCCCAGGCTGTAGGAAAAATTGCCGGAGGCACCATTATTTATAAGGGGCAGGATATTACCAGTCTGGATAATAAAGCGATGTGTAAGATTCGGGGAAAAGAGATTTCCATGATATTCCAGGATTCTATGACATCCTTAAATCCGGTGCAGACTGTGGGAAAGCAGCTGGAGGAGACCATAAAGGTTCACAATAAACTTCCGAAAGAGGAGATCAGAAAAAAAGCCCTGGATATATTGACAAAGGTAGGAGTATCTTCACCGGAACGCAGGCTTAGGGAGTACCCTCATCAGCTTTCTGGCGGCATGAGGCAGAGAGTTATGATAGCCATGGCTCTTTCTTGTAATCCGTCCCTCTTGATCGCAGACGAGCCTACCACTGCCCTGGATGTAACCATCCAGGCGCAGATTATCGATTTAATGCTGGAACTAAAGAAGAATATCAATGCGGCGATTATGCTGATTACCCATGACCTTGGCGTGGTGGCGGAGATGTCCGATCATATTATGGTCATGTATGCAGGAAAGGTTATGGAATACGGCACGGCAAGACAGATTTTTAAAGAGCCGAAACATCCTTATACAAAAGGACTTCTGGCTTCGATTCCACGGCTGGACAAGGATTTGGACCGTCTGTATTCTATTGATGGAACCGTACCCACATTAGATAAGATGCCCAAAGGTTGCCGTTTCTGCGCCAGATGCAAGGACGCTATGGAAATCTGCAGAGATTGTCCGCCGCCTCTTTATAAGACAGGCGGTCAGAAGGTGCGCTGCTGGAAATACAAAGAAAAGGCTGGGGAGGTAGAGGCATGACAGATCAAGTTCCTTTCATAGAAGTACGTCATCTTTCAAAGTATTTTTTTGGCAGGAAGGAATTGTTTCGGAAAGAAACCAGGGCTGTAAAGGCTGTTGACGGAGTCGAATTCTCTATCCCGCAATGTCAGACTCTGGGGGTAGTGGGAGAATCCGGATGCGGAAAATCTACCTTGGGAAGAGCAATCCTGAGACTTCATGAGCCTACTTCCGGCCAGGTGTTTTATGAAGGAAAGAATCTTCTGGAATACGATAAAGAACAGATGAGGAATTTAAGAAAAGAATTACAGATTATTTTTCAGGACCCTTATTCTTCTTTAAATCCCCGTATGACTGTAAAAGAGCTGATTCAGTCTCCATTAGACGTGTTTTCTATGGGAACCAGGAAAGAACGGCAGGAAAAGGTGGCAGAGCTGATGGAGAAGGTGGGCCTTCCTCTGGAATTTATGAATCGGTATCCCCATGAATTTTCCGGCGGGCAAAGGCAGCGGATTGTCATAGCCAGAGCATTGGTACTGAATCCCAAATTTGTGGTCTGTGATGAGCCAGTATCGGCTTTGGATGTGTCTGTTCGGGCCCAGGTGCTGAACCTGATGAAAGACCTGCAAAGGGAATTGAGCCTGACCTATCTGTTCATTTCTCATGATCTCAGTGTGGTGCGCTATATCTGTGACCGCATTATGGTTATGTACTTGGGAAAGGTTATGGAGATTGCAGACAAAAAAGAGTTATATGAGAATCCCTGCCATCCTTATACCAAGGCACTGATGTCGGCTATTCCCATTCCGGATATGGATGTAGAATACCATAAGATTCATCTGGAAGGAGATGTGCCCAGTCCTTTTCATCCGCCAAGCGGGTGCAGATTCCATACCCGGTGCCGGTATGCTACGGAAAAGTGCAAAGCCTGTGTGCCGGAGTTAAAGGATGTGGGATGCGGCCATATGGTGGCCTGTCATTTATTTGAGGAGGCGTAAAATGGAAAAATCACCGGTCAGGATCTGGATGGAGGAACATAGACAGGAATTTGTGGAAGATATGATGGAATTCTTTCGTATTCGCAGTGTAAGTGAGCCGCAGAACGGGAGATTTCCATTTGGGGAAGGCTGCGCCCATATGCTGGACGCGGCTCTTTCTATGAGCGAAAGATACGGATTTTCTGTTGAAAATCATGAGTATTATTGCGGCAGTGCTATTCTGAAGGGAACGGGAGAGAAGGAGATAGGTATTTTTTCCCATGTGGATGTAGTGGACGAAGGGAGCGGATGGACTTCTGACCCATATGATCCAATTATAAAAGACGGCTGGATCTATGCCAGGGGAAGCTCGGACAACAAAGGCCCGGCTGTGGCCTCTTTGTATGCGCTTCGTTATTTGAAGGAACAGGGCAAATCTTTAACTCACACGATTCGCCTTTATTATGGATGCAGTGAGGAGCATGGTATGGAGGACATTGAGTATTACAAGAAACATTATCCGAACCCTGCTTTCTCTATTGTACCGGACGCTTCCTTTCCTGTGTGTTATGCGGAGAAGGGGATTCTAGAAGGAACGTTTGAAAGGAAATTAGAAGGAAATATAATTTCTTTTACGGCAGGACATGCAAATAATGCAGTACCTGCTTTGGCCGAAGCTGTTCTGACAGACCTGGATATTGAAGGGAACCATGGAGAAAGACTGATCCGGAGGCCGGATATCTCTTTGGAAATTCTGGAAGGCGGTCTGGTAAAGGTGTCGGCCACAGGAAAGACGGCTCATGCAGCTTTTCCGGAGGGAGCGGAAAGCGCGGCAGTGAAGCTGGCGGATTACCTTATAGAAAACGGGCTGGCAGACAGCAAGGCTGCAGAGTGCCTGAGATTTGTAAGGGATGCCTTTGAAGGATATTATGGAAGCGGTATGGGAATTGCCTATGAGGATAATCTGTCAGGGAAGCTGACAATGATCGGCGGCATGGTAAAGACAACGGACGGAATGATTTCCCAGACTATGAATATTCGTTATCCTGCAAGCATGGATCAGGAGAGACTGATAGCTGATATTAGAGAGACAGCCAGCCATTTCGGATGGAACGTATCTGCTGTGAAGAATAATCATTCTCACGCCATAGATCCGGAAGATGAGAAGGTAAAGAAGCTAAGTCAGATCTGTGATTCGGTGTGGCAGAGACACTTTGAGCCCTATGCCATGGGCGGAGGCACATACGCCAGAAAACTTCCGAATGCAGTGGCCTATGGTCCGGGAATTCTTGACCAGAAGAAGCCTGGCTGGCCGGATCGCGGAAAAGGACATCAGTCGGATGAATGTGTATGCATTGAAAATATGATGAAAGCTGTAGAAATATACACAATGGCACTGATTACGCTGGATGATATGGTAGATTAACAGGTGCTGTCAGGCAGAGGAGAGGAAAGGAAAGGGATATGTCAGAAGTTGTGGATCGTTTTTTAAGATATGTGTCATTTGACACGCAGTCTCAGGAAGGTATTCAACAGATTCCCAGCACGGAAAAACAATGGAAACTGGCTGAGTATCTGGCGGATGAACTGAGGATCATGGGAGCAAAGAATGTCAGGATCAGCGAATACGGCTATGTATATGCTGTTATTCCGGCTTCCGCTTCCTGTGAAAAAGCCAATATTCCAAAGCTGGGGTTTATTGCCCATATGGATACAGCTCCTTCCCTGACAGGAAGAAACGTAAGGCCTCAGATTATCAAGAATTATGACGGGCAGGATATTTGCCTGAATAAGGACAGAAATATTGTCATGAAAGTGGCGGATTTTCCCTTTCTTATGGATTATAAGGGACAGGATCTGATTGCAACAGACGGTACCACACTGCTTGGCGGAGATGACAAGGCGGGCGTGGCGGAAATTATGACCATGGCAAGTTATTTTCTCAGGCACCCGAAGATCCCTCATGGAACCATCTGTATTGGTTTTACACCGGATGAAGAAGTGGGACGCGGCGCAGATGAATTTGATGTGGACGGGTTTGGGGCGGAATATGCCTATACGGTGGATGGTGGGGAATTGGGAGAAATAGAATATGAGAATTTTAATGCTGCTGCCGCTCGGGTAACTGTTCATGGAGTGGGCATTCATCCAGGGGCGTCTAAAAACCGTATGGTTAACTCTCTTCTTACGGCTATGGAATTTCATCGTCTCCTTCCTGTATTTGAGAACCCGATGTACACTGAAAAATATGAAGGTTTTTTTCACCTGGAAAGTGTGAAAGGCAATGTGGAAGAGACGTTTATGAAATATCTGATTCGGGATCATGACAGAGAAAAATTTGAGAAAAAGAAAGTGGTCATGAACCAGATAGCGGATTTTCTAAATCAACGGTACGGAGATGGCACGGTGAGCCTGGAAATAACAGATTCCTATTATAATATGAAAGAAAAGATAGCGCCTCACATGCATCTTGTCACTGATGTTTGCAAAGCCATGGAGGAGTTGGGGATTAAGCCGCTTCTTAAGCCGGTGCGCGGCGGTACGGACGGAGCCAGGCTGTCTTTTATGGGACTGCCATGCCCAAATCTCTGTACAGGGAGCCGCAACGCCCACGGAAGATATGAGGTGGCCTGCATTCAGGCCATGGAAACAATCGTGAAGCTTCTTATAAAAATTGTTGAGATGAATGCGAAGGAAAAGACTTGAGAAAGGAAGCACAGGAAAAGGACAAGATGGATAAATCTTTGTACAATAATTATTGTGGAATCTTAAAGGCGGAGTTGGTTCCGGCACTGGGATGCACGGAGCCTATTGCCATTGCCTTTGCAGCAGCGAAGGCCAGGGACGTACTGGGGTGTTTACCGGAACATATTGAGATGAGCTGCAGCGGCAATATTATAAAAAATGTAAAAGGAGTTACAGTACCTAATTCCGGAGGAATGAAGGGGATTGATGCGGCAGCGACCCTGGGGGTTGTGGGCGGGGATGCAGACAGCCAGCTGGAAGTTTTGGAGAATGTGACCAGAGAACATATTGAAAAGACGAGACGGCTGATAGAGAAGGGGTTTTGCAGCTGCAATCTGGTGGAGGATGTGGCAAATTTGTATATCGTAGCCTGCGCCAAAGGCCAGGGGCATGAAGCGGAAGTGACAATTATCAACCGCCATACGTATATCACAAAGATTGTAAAAGATGGTCAGACGATTTTTGAATGTTCTCTGGAG
Organism: uncultured Hungatella sp.; assembly: GCA_910588325.1. GTDB lineage: Bacteria > Bacillota > Clostridia > Lachnospirales > Lachnospiraceae > UBA3402. The sequence continues at coordinate 2,969 of CAJUPP010000045.1, read as the reverse complement.
CACGATGAAGATTCCAATGCCGTAGATCGCTCGAAGCTGAATGTAAAAGACATTCTGGATTTTGCCGATGAGGTGGACATAGATGATGTAAGAGAAGTTCTGGAACGCCAAGTGGCTTACAATACGGCCATTGCTCAGGAAGGGTTAAATAAAAACTATGGGGCTCAGGTAGGGCGGACATTGATTCAGTATTATGGAAATAATGTGAAAACTCGTGCAAGGGCAAAGGCGGCTGCAGGTTCAGACGCCAGAATGTCCGGCTGCTCTCTTCCTGTGGTGATTAACTTCGGAAGTGGTAATCAGGGTATGACGGTCTCTCTTCCTGTCATTGAGTTTGCAAAAGAGCTGAATCTCAGCGAAGAAGCTCTGTTCCGCGCTCTGGTAGTCAGCAATTTGATAGCAATTCATCAGAAAAAATATATTGGAAGTCTATCCGCTTATTGCGGAGCTGTCAGCGCAGCCTGTGGAGCAGGAGCGGCCATTACCTATATGACAGGCGGGGGGTACGAAAAAATTGGTGAGACCATTGTTAATACCATTGCCAACGTAGGCGGAATTGTCTGTGATGGTGCAAAGCCTTCCTGTGCGGCAAAGATCGCATCGGCGGTGGACGCAGCTATTCTGGCTCACTATATGGGAATGGTAAACCGTACGTTCCATCCTGGAGAGGGAATTGTGAAAGAAAGTGTGGAGGAAACGATCCGTAGCATAGGATATATTGGGCGTGTGGGAATGAAGCACACGGACGTGGAAATTCTGAATATTATGATTGATAAAGTCGATGTGGCGCAATAGAAGGAAGTAAGGACAGGAACACATACGGACCTATAAAAAACCGGCATGAATTCTCACACCGGTTTTCTTTTATTTCATTTAATTCCCGTTAACACTTCTCTTCACATATGTGGTATGCAGCAGATGATGTGCTTTCTCGCTGCCGGGCTTTCCTAAGTAGGTCTCATACAGCTCCTTGATGGCAGGGTTCTCATGAGACTTGCGGATAGGATTGTCCTTGTCGGAATCGTACAGTACTTTGGCGCGGAGGGCCCGGACATCTACTGTGTTCCTGATATAGCCAGGTTGCTGCGGCTGGCCGCCGCCGTTAATACATCCGCCCGGACATCCCATGATCTCGATAAAGTGATAATTTGCCTCACCGGCTTTTACCTTTTCAAGCAGCTTCTTTGCATTGCCCAGACCGGAAGCTACGGCAACCTTTACATCCATGCCGGCTACGGAATAGGAAGCCTCCTTGATGCCTTCCAGACCGCGGACATCCGCGAAGTCCAGATTCTGAAGTTCCTCGCCGGTCAGTGTCTCGACAGCTGTTCTGAGGGCAGCCTCCATAACGCCGCCGGTAGTTCCGAAGATAACGGCCGCACCGGTGCCCAGGCCTAACGGCGCGTCGAACTTCTCATCTGGAAGCTGGGTAAACTTGATACCGGCTTTCTTTATCATTCTTCCCAATTCTCTGGTAGTCAGGGCAAAATCTACATCCGGAACTCCGTTGGCTGCCTGATCCGGTCGGTTGATTTCAAACTTCTTGGCTGTACAAGGCATAATGGACACGGATACAATATCCTCCGGCTTTAAGCCCATCTTCTCAGCGTAATAGGATTTGGCGATAGCGCCGAACATCTGCTGAGGAGACTTACAGCTGGACAGATGCTCCGTCATATCCGGGAAATAGTGTTCACAATATTTGATCCATCCCGGAGAGCAGGAGGTAATCATAGGCAGTACGCCCTTATTCTGAACTCTGTCGATAAACTCGTTGGCCTCTTCCATGATGGTTAAGTCGGCGCCAAAGTCCGTATCAAATACTTTGTCAAAGCCAAGTCTTCTGAGGGCTGCAGCCATCTTGCCTTCCACGTTGGTGCCGATGGGATAGCCGAACTCCTCGCCCAGGCCTGCACGGACTGCCGGAGCGGTCTGCACGATGACATGCTTTGCCGGGTCTGCGATGGCAGCCATAACCTGATCAATTTGAGACTTCTCCTGGAGAGCACCGGTAGGACATACGGCGATGCACTGACCGCAGGATACACAGGAGGTCTCGCCCAGGCCCATGTCAAAGGCAGAGCCGATGAAGGTGGCGAATCCGCGCATATTGGCACCGATGACGCCGATTCCCTGGGTCTTCTCGCAGACAGCGATACAGCGGCGGCACAGGATACACTTGGAGTTGTCTCGGAGCATGTGGGTCGCGCTGTCGTCGATGCAGGAGGGGGTTCTGTCGCCGTCATAGAAGGCTTCATCCTCCACGCCCAGCTCTTTACAAAGCTGCTGCAGTTCGCAGTTGCCGCTTCTTACGCAGGAAAGGCACTTCCTGTCATGGTTAGAAAGCAGAAGCTGTAGTGTCTTTTTGCGGGACGCAAGCACCTTGGGGGTGTTGGTCCATACTTCCATACCCTCGCTGACGGGGTATACACAGGAAGCCACCAGACTTCTTGCGCCTTTTACCTCGACAACACAGATACGGCATGCGCCGATTTCGTTAATCTCTTTTAAGAAGCAGAGGGTAGGAATTTCAATGTGAGCAAGTCTGGCTGCCTCAAGGATGGTAGAACCCTTGGGGGCGCTGACTTCCATACCGTTAATTTTAAGAGTAATATTCTCCATTCCGATTCTCCTTCATTACTTTTTGTAGATTGCGCCAAATTTACATTTTTCCATACAAGCGCCGCACTTGATACATTTATCCTGGTCGATGACGTGAGGATTGCGGACGGTTCCGGAAATCGCGTTGTTAGGACAGTTGCGGGCACACAGGGTACAGCCGCGGCACTTATCCGGGTCAATACGGTAGGACAGAAGAGCCTTACATACGCCGGCCGGACATCTCTTTTCTTTGATGTGTGCCTCATACTCGTCACGGAAATAGCGCAGGGTGGAGAGAACCGGGTTGGGTGCAGTCTGTCCAAGGCCGCACAGGGAGTTCTCTTTGATGTAGTAGCACAGTTCTTCCA